>JBAVYO010000460.1:0-26159 GCA_049698855.1 Terriglobales bacterium | reverse complement strand
CTTGCCGCCCGTGCCGAGGCCAATGCTGCAAGCGAAGCCGCAGCGGCCTCGCAGTCCGCGGCAACTGCGCCGTCTACGGCGTCGGCAGGAACCGCTTCGACCGCAGCGCCGCAGATCGCCGAGGAAGCACCTCTTCCTGAGCCGCCAGTCGCGGGCTACCGTCGTTTGCTTGATGTCGGGCTCGGCGTCAAGCTGCGCTTTGGAACCCGCCGCATGTTGCTGCGCGACGTGCTCGCTCTAAGTTCCGGTCTGGTGGTCGAGCTCGACAACGAGCTGAACTCCCCGGTCGACCTGCTGCTCGACGGACGCGTGATTGCGCGCGGCGACGTTGTCGTCATGGATGGAAAGTACGGATTGCGCGTGACCAATGTAGTCGATCCGTCTCCCGCAGCGCGGCCGGCAGAACGCAATGTGTGAACGATCAGTCCGAAAGAGTTTTTGCTATGTCCGACTTTCTTAACCCTCTCGCTTGGTCTGTCGATTGGATTCAGCGCCATCGTTCCGTTCCCAAACGCTCCGAGTGCGCTTTGTCCTCATGCCCCGGTTTACCGCGCCTTTGGCAGAGGCTGCTTCATCGCCATACAGGAGTCTTCTTTCATGGGCAGTTCTATTGCCAGCCCCAATGCCTGCAGACTGCGCTCATGGGACAGATTTCGCGGCTCCATTCCATGACTCCATCGGTGCAGCCGAGCAATCGAATTCCGCTGGGGCTGCTGATGGTGGCCCGCGGCAAGCTCACGCATCTGGAAGTGCGCGCCGCGCTTGAGGCGCAGCGCCGGGCGCGTTATGGACGCATCGGGGACTGGATCGAGAAACTCGGGTTCGCCTCCGAGCACGATGTGACGGCGGCTCTAGCATTGCAATGGGGATGCCCGGTCGCCTCCTCGTTCGCCGGTTCGATCGCCGATTCGCCCGGCAATATTCCTCTGCGCGTGCTCGAAGCTTTTCAGATGATCCCATTCAACTATGCGGCTGTAACCAATACGCTTTTTCTCGCGTTTGGAACACGCGTGGATCATGCGGCTCTTTACGCGATCGAAAGGATTCTCGATTGCCGGACCCAGCCATGTGTCGCGCCGGCGAAAAGCGTCGAACGCCAACTCGAGCGCATGCGGCAGCAGGCGCACGCGGCGGATGTCGAGTTCTGGACCCGCGATCTCGCCGAAATGGGCCGTATCACTTCGAGTTACATCGCGCGTCTTACTCCCGAAGATGTTCGCTTGAGCCGAGTTGGCCAATTTATCTGGCTTCGGCTGAAAGCCAGGGCAATCGTGACCAATCTTCTTTTCTGCCTCCAGCAGAATTCTTCGCAGACTCTGAAATCGGCGTTCTCGCCCATGTCGCGGCAACCTCATCCGGACTACAACATGTCAACGAAGGGTTTGGAAAAAGACGAAAACATTTGATCGGTTGAATGTTTTGGATCGAGCCAGTGTCCTCTCGGCGATCAAGCTCTGCCCCCGCGGGCCGATCAGGTCATTGTGCGAGACCTGAGCCGACAAGACGTGGCTCGGGTCGGGAAGACGCACCCAATCCGAGATCGGGCCGGAAAAATTACTCGGTCCGATCTCGGCGTTGGATCAGTTTTTCCATAGCGTGCGCCGGCCGCCAATTCCCATCAACTACAGCGTTCGTTTGAATAATGGCAGCGCCAGGCCCATGGTCCCCAACGCAAAGCAGGAGAGGAACAGCAAATCGGGCATGATGGGGCCGAGTCCGGTTTCCTTCAGCAGCAGGCATTTGAAGCCATGCACGGCGTACGTGAAAGGATCGATGATCGCAATCGCTCGCAGCCATACCGGAAAAGCCTGAATGGGATAAATCGATCCGCTGGGGAAAAACAGAAGTGTGTTTAGAATGCCAAATGTTGCACGCGGCACCAGCGGGTCTTCCACGCGCACCATCATCAGGAACATCATGCAATTGAACGCCGATGCGGTCGCCACGATCATCGCCATCAATCCGAGAATGGTTGCAGGGTGAAAAATCGTGCCTACGCCGGCCAGCAGCGATCCGATCATGGTGATCACGACGCCAGTCAGAATGCCTTTGATCGCCCCTGCGCCGTTCAGCCCGAACACCAGTTCCGCTTTCGTGATTGGAGTAACCAGGTATCCTTCGTGGATGCCACGTGCTTTGTCGTCGATGTAAAGCATGCCGCCGCCGATCATCGCTGAAACAAACATGGCCAGCGCAATCGAACCCGGCAGCAGGTACTTCATATATTCGATGTAGGGATAAAGTTCGACAATTTCGAGCGCGGTTTGTTGCAGGAGGCGTGGTTCGACGTCGGGCTGATTCAGGGCGTTTGTCAGGTCCGTCATGGTCGACTCGAGCGACGAACTCATGAAGTTGTCGCTGTTGTCGACGATCAGCGCAATCCGCGGATGATTTTTTTCATACACCAGCTTGGAATACTGCGCCGGAATAATCACCGCACCGTCGATCTTGCCGTTGCGCACATCTTCGCGCGCTTTCACCTCGTCGTCGTACGGTATGGGCACAAAGGTGCGCGCTGTGGCATGCACCGAATCAAACGCTTCTTTGATCCTTACCGCCTGCGTCCCGTGATCTTCGTCGACAATCCCCATCTTCGCATCGCGAATCTTGCCGCCGAAGGCATTGCCCAGCACAAGCAACTGTACGAGCGGAAAGATCATCGACACCATCATCAGCGCCGGGGAGCGAAAGAATTTCCTCATTTCGCGTTCGATAATTGCAAGTGCTCGATTCATGGCTGCATCCCTGGCCGTGGCGGCATTACGAATGCATGCGCTTTCACCAGTTCATCGCGCAACTGCCGGCCGGTGTAATGTACAAAGACGTCGTCAAGCGTTGTGTTCTGCACCGTGAGGGTTTTCAGCGTCACACCGGAAACGACGGCCATCTCCACAAGATCGGTTGTGGTTCCCGACCCGTTTGCCGTCAAGACGCGAAACATTCCCGCGCTTTCGTTTTGCACCGACGTGACTCCCGGCAGGCCGCGAAGCCGCTCTTCCCAATCATCCGGGAATTTTTCGAACTGCACCTCGATTACGGTCGATCCGGGCACGGTCGCCTTCAGTGCCTCCGGCGTATCGAGCGCGACCAAGTTGCCGTGATCGACGATCGCAATCCGGTTGCACAGGCGGTCGGCTTCGTCCATGTAGTGGGTGGTGATGAGAATGGTGAGCTTGCGCTTCGATTTGATGTTCGTCAGCATCTCCCACACGGCGACACGCGACACTGGATCCAGACCTGTGGTTGGCTCGTCGAGGAAAAAAATCTTAGGACTATGTACCAGGCCACGGGCAATTTCCAATCGCCGCCGCATTCCACCGGAAAGAGTTTTTGTCTGCGCGCCACGCCACTTTGTGAGGTCGACGGTTTCGAGCAGCTCATCGATCGATTCCTTGCGCCGCTTTGCCGGAACATCGTAGAGCTTGGCGTAGATCGACATGTTCTCTTCGACCGTCAGATCGAGATCGCTGGTCAATGCCTGGGGAATGACGCCGATAGTGCGCCGCGCCGCATCTGGCTCTTTCGTTACGTCGTGTCCCGCGATTCGAGCCGCACCCGAGGTGATGGGAATGAGCGTCGTCATCATTCGAATGAGTGTGGACTTGCCAGCTCCGTTGGGGCCTAGGAGTCCGAAGATCTCTCCCTCTTTTACGGCGAACGAAATATCGTTCACCGCCGTGAAATCCCCATACTTCTTCACGATGTGGTCGACTTCGATCGCGTTGGGTGCATTGGCGGCAACCGTGCCGCGCATGCTCATCTCGGCCGAAGACACGCCGACGCCGTTCGCGGCGACTGAGTTCGCCGTGCCCTCGCCATTCTTGCCGTTGGACGTTTTTTTTATCTCTTCGGTCATCCTCTGCAACTTTCAATCCCGAACAGCCCGAGTGCCGCGCTCTGGAATTCGCGTATCTCGCTTGCGGAAGGCGGCTTTTCTTTTCGCATGCGCTAGTTCTTTTTTTGCAGCGCTGGCGGTACCAACACTTCGGCCGTCATGCCCGGCACATAAGCGCCCTTGGGATTCGCCAAGCGGACTTTTAACAGAAGCGTTCGTATATCGCGCTTTCTGCGGCCCACGTCACGCTGCGTGGCAAAATCGGCTTCTGCCGCTTTATAAAAGACTTTGCCGTCCGTCTCCGTTCCGCCGGGCAGCCGAATACGGAGAGTGTCGCCGTATCCAATGTGGTCGGCATCAGTTTCCGGAATGGCCGCGCGAACCCACGTGTCGCTGAAGTCAACTACAGTGACGATCGCTTGGCCAGCCTCCACCACTTCGCCCTCGCGCGCGGCGCGCACCAGCACCGTTCCCGTAACAGGCGCATAAATCTTGGTGTAGCCGAGTCGCACCTCTGCTTCCTTCAGTTGAGCGATAGCATTGGCCGTCTGCGCGCGCGTAGAAGCGACCGTGCTGGCCGCCGCCGCGGCCGTGTTGGTGCGGGCCACTGCGGAATCCAATGTCGCCTGCGCAGCCGACACCTGCTGCTTCGATGAATCGACTAGGGCCTGCTGCGCCTTCAGATTCATTTCCGCCTGCACCTTTTCCTGGTCGGAAGCAACGCCAGCTTCCGCCAAGCCAATCGTTCTGCGGCTGTCGCTTTCGGTTCGCGTCAGTGTGGCCTCTGCCTGCGCCAGTTGTGCCCGAGCCGATTGCAGTTGTGCCTGCGCATTGGCGACATCGCTGGTAGTGGATCCTTTTGTGGATTGCTGCGTGTACTGGTTCGCGCTCACCTGAGACCGGAAACTCGTGATCATCGCAGCCGCTGCGCGTTCCTCCGCTTCCAGTTCGGATGGATCAAGCTCCGCAATCAGATCTCCTTGCTTGACTTGCGTGCCTTCGTCCACCAGGAGTTTGAGAATTCGTCCCTGGATTTGCGGGCTTACCACGATCTGATTCGCGTCCACGGTTCCAATCAGCACCAGGTCGCCGCCACGCGGCGTGGAGTAAAAGTAATAGGCCGTGGAAATTGCAAAGATCACGACAAGCAAGATCAGGACTTTATTCCGAGCATTCATCGCCCTTCCTCAAATATCAATGTGCGGCCTATAAACACACGGCCTCTTCAATAAACGTCAGTACAAACTTGCGCCGTTCCGCAATTCTCTCTTTCGAGAGCGGATCGACTTTCAACAGACTCTTCATCGCGGGAACAGTGCTGAAATAAAAGATCACGATTCCGACCACCGAGGGAATAAAATCCATTGGATTCACTCGCCGGAGCTGCCCTTTTTCCGCCCCTTCGTGCAGCAACTCGCCCATGCGTCTGTAAATCGGAGCAAAATACTCGCGTGCAACCCGCAACATTTGCGGATTTCCATGTGCACCGGCACGCATCCACTCGGATTGCACGACTCGCGGAAAGCGTGGATTGGCTGCAATGTAGTCGAAATAGCGCCCCACATACTCGAGCAGCCTTGCGCGCGGTTCGAGCTTGCTTTCAAGCACGGGCATCACGCGGTCGCGCAGTCCCTGGAAGACATGGTCGAGAACGGCCTCATAGAGCGCGTCCTTATCCTTGAAGTAGTAATAAAGGAGCGCCTTGTTCACCCGCGCCGCATGGGCGATGCGGTCGGTGCGCGCTCCGGCAATGCCATATTCCGCGAATTCAGCCACGGCTGCGCGCAGAATGGCCGCGCGGCTTTCTTCCGGCTGGCCGCGCGTTCCGAACCGTGAGCGGCCTTTTGGGTGTGTGCGCGGAGGAGAGGCTTTTCCCGCGCCGGTGCGCCGTGCGCCCGTTTGCGTCCGCCGTGCAACTGCAGAATGGGCTTGCCGTTTGTTCGGAGTGTCGGCCATAGAACCTTAATTAACCAGTTAGTTAGATTATAACCGGCCATTTTCGGGTTTGCAAGCAGCGTGTCGGTACTCAATGAGGCGTTCCTTCGGCTGGAGGTTTATCGTCCCCCCCGAATGAAAGCGCCCCGAACCGGCTTCCCGCTTCAGTCGTAACGCACTTTCCGCCCAAATGGAGCAACCCGGCGTAACCACTGGTTCGTCGGCCTGAGAGCGTATACTGTACTCAAGAAGGCAAGCTTCCCGTGGGCGAGACACCTTATTTCATGCCGCATCCCAACCTCAGCGATGAGGTCAACCATCAGATTGTCCAATCTGAGATTGAAGGCGGCGTGTTTCTCCCCGACTTGCCGCCTGCGACCGTCCTGCAGATCGAGACACAACATCATTGCTATACGGCGGTGCTTCTGGACGATGGTTCTGTGCTGATCTCTGGGCATCCGGAATTTTGTCCTGAGCCCATCGCGGTCGCGATCTCCGGTTCCACCTGGGGGGGGGCTATGCTTAAGCGCAGCTTCGTGGGCCGCGGAATGCGCCTGGAGTTTTCGCACCCGGGGTATCGCACTCCCATCGTCACTTCTTCCATTCAGGATATCCGCGAACTGTCGTCAGCCGCCCGGCTGCGCAGTCACGCCGCGGTGTAGGGCCGCCGACCTGACTATATTTCTTCGCGGTTCTTTTCCACGCCGTGCGGATTTTGGCGCAAAGGGTTTCTGTGCCTCGACGCCGTTTTACAATGCTCCGCCCGCGATTGACGGAACCAGCAGAACTTCATCGCCCTCCTGAAACGCATAGGCTGCGCCGCCAAGAAAGCGTATGTCTTCGTCGTTCACATAGATATTCAGGAAGCGCCGGACTTCTCCCGCCTCGTCGCGGAGATGAGGCCGCAGGTCGGGGAACTTCTCGTCGAGCGTTGTGAACAATTCATTTAGATTCGCTGCGTCGCAGGTGACGCGCGGTGTTCCGGCAGTCAAGCGCCGCAGCGGTGTAGGAATTTGTACAGTGATGCTCATGAGATCTCCTTGGGTTAATTGCCCAGTTGCAATGTGACGGTCGTTTGTCATCGGTCGATAGTCGTTGGGAGAAATATGGCTAACGATGGGACGGCGGCAAGCATTAGCGCTCCCGAACGACCAACGACGAACGACCAACGACGTTTCAAAATGCTGCCGCGTCCGCGACGGCCGCCGAGCCCGGAAGCGTAGCTGCGCCGATGTTCCCAGTCTTTCCCGCGAGATAAGCCTCAAACTCGCTCAGCTTCGCCGAGATGGGCCGCTCTGCCTGGAATCTGCCGGCAAGCACATCGGTGGTTTTCAGGCCATTGCCCGTGATGCATAGCACGGTCGTTTCATCCGGCAGGATGCGGTCCTGCTGAATCAGCTTGCGCGCTGTGCCAACCGTTACGCCGCCCGCGGTCTCAGTGAATACACCTTCGGTCGCGGCGAGCAACTGGATCGAGTCCACAACCTCATAATCCGCCACGTCCTCAGACCAGCCGCCGCTCTTGGTGATGGCCTTGATCGCATAATGGCCGTCGGCCGGATTGCCGATCGCGAGCGAGCGTGCAATTGTCTTGGGGCGCTGCGGCTCGATCTCAGTGCTGTACTGCTTTACCGCCGTCGAAATGGGAGAGCACCCCGAAGCCTGCGCACCGAAGAACCGCACTTGCTTCGGCTCGACCAGCCCGAGCAGAGTCAACTCATCGAACGCTTTTTTGATCTTCGTGATCAGCGATCCGCCCGCCATCGGCACGACGACGTTATCGGGCAGCCGCCAACCCAGCTGCTCGGCGATTTCATAGCCCACTGTCTTCGAGCCTTCGGCGTAATAAGGACGCAGATTCACATTCACGAATCCCCAACGGTGTTCGTCGGCGATCTGCGAGCACAGCCGATTGACGTGATCGTAGGTGCCGTTGATGCGCACCAGCTCGGCGCCGAAAACCTGAGTGCCGAGAATCTTCGCCTGCTCAAGATCGGACGGAATAAATATCCACGCCTTCAGGCCTTCGCGCGCGGCCTGCGCTGCCACGGAATTCGCCAGATTGCCGGTGGACGAACACGCAACGGTTTCGAAGCCGAAGGCACGCGCGTTTGCCAATGCCACTGCGACCACTCGGTCTTTGAAGCTCAAGGTTGGAAGGCAGACTGCGTCATTCTTAATCCATAGCCGGCGCGACCCTATTTTTTCGCCGAGGCGAGGCGCGCTCACCAGCGGAGTAAAGCCCACCGGCAGGGACGGCTGAAATCCAGCCGGCAGCGGCAGAAGCTCGCGGTAGCGCCAGATATTCGGTTTTCGCGAGGCGATCAATTCGCGCGAGATGTGTTTCTTAATCTGGTCGTAGTCGTAGGTGACTTCGAGAGGTGAAAAGCAATCTTCGCAAATCGACCGAGGCTGATTCTCGAACGTCTTGCCGCATTCGCGGCAGCGGAGTTGGTACGCGTGCGTGCTCATCCTGCTGCTTCTTTCCGTGACTGGCGGGACGAGCCGGGGAAATTATCCCCTGAAACTACAAGACCCCTTTTCCGGGTAGGAAAAGAGGCTCGGGAGGTGCGAATGACATTTCGCTTACCCGAATCTCATGGTCCCCGTTACCGGGCGAGAGTTGGCACCTGACCGTCGGGATATATGATCTCGACCCGGTTGCCGTGGCGTCCTAGGGCTCGTCCCTCAGCCACTCTGCATGAAATTCCAGTTTGCCCAATTAAGAGCGAACGTGGCACAAATGTTACTGCCGACTGATCGGTCTGTCAACAGGTTTTTGCAGCCAGAGAAACTATGACCCGAGCGGTGGCGTGTCACTCCCCGTTTCGTTACGACGCTTTCTGTTTCCGGCTGGCGATCAGGGCGTCGACCGCGACCCGGCCCGGACCAAAGACCAATATAAGGAGGGATGCAAATAAGAACGTATATGGAGTCGCATCGTAAAACTTGCCGGGATCGGAGAAAAAGGAAAATAGCGCCTCGCGATCGGCGGTGACGTAGGCCACAATCATATCGAACGCCAGAAGCGCCGCAATCGGCCGCGAGAAAAGGCCGAGAATCAGCAGCACTCCGCCCACGCATTCCATACCACTCACGAAGTAGGCATTGAGTGCTGGAAGCGGAATGCCAAGGCTGGTGAAGAAGCCGATCACTTTTTGGATGTTGCCCAGCTTTCCCCATCCAGCCTGGAAAAACTGCCATCCCCAATAAAGCCGCACCACTAGCAACAGCGGCGATTGCAGCGAGTCCATGGCGCGTTCAAAGAATGTGTAAAGCGCAGCCGCGTTTTCTTTCACAGTGCTCATACGTGTTCCAGAGAAGAATAAATTCCAAAAGGATACTAGCGAATTTCTCGAACCGCGAATCCCGCAACCGCCGCGCTAATCGATAGTCCCCGGCTGTGCAAACCAGCCCAGCGCCGCCCACTCTTCGAACCATCCCCGCACCCCGCCAGGTATTTCGTTCAACTCCGTGTCACTGCCTTCGAAAGCGGACGAGGCTGCGTTGGAAAGACGCTTGCCGTCGCGCAGCGCGCTCAAAAATAGAAAGGCATCTCGCTCCAGGCGCTTAAAGTAGACCGAATCATCCTGCCGATGCACCGCAACAAAGATTGTCTGCGGCTTCTGCCGCGCGATTTTGCGCACGCGGTTATGCTTAGCCGGTGCGGCCACGGCATTGCTCGCCGCCTCGCTGTCGCGAATGGCAGACTTGATGCCGACAAGCAATTCGTCCACCGGATAGTGCAATTCCAGCAACCGCAAATAAGGTTGCAGGGCGAAGCGCGGATCGGGATCCGTCGACAGCAGAGCTTCAGGAATCAAAACGGAATGTTCGGCAGCGTCGAAGGCTTCGACTTCCGCCCACTCCAGCCGAACCATATCCAGCGCAAGTTCCTCGTGCGGATGAGTGTGTTCGGGATGCGCCCGCAGCCACATTTCCAGCCGCGATCCCAAGTCGCGCAAAGTAAACGACTGCGACGGACACTCTATGAGATAAGCCTTCGACAACGCGCCAAACCGACGCCGGCCAACAATAGCCAATAAGCCCGGGAAATCTTCCTCCAGCGAATCGAGAATGCGATACCAATACTGGCGGTTGTAAATCTCAAGGCGCTCGAGCGAGCTAAGGCGCTCGTTGGGCTTGATGAAGCCAGCGGCTACATCGCGCATTGGGCGGCCATCGCGAGCGCGCCGCTGCATGTTGTATCCCGAAGTTAGCGGCTGCATGATCGCTTCCAGCATTTGTGTCTGAATCTCTAGAAGGTTCATGATGCAACCTCAACGCTGGCCGGTTGAACCTTGCTCAGAAAACGGTTGGCCTTCAACGCTTCGTGGTGCACTTCGTCAAACGAAGGAATCTTGTCGTCCCACTCCAGCAGCGTAGCCGTCGGGCCTGTGCGCTCGATCGCACGTTCATACACCGCCCACACCGGGTCGATCACACGATGATCGTGTGTATCCAGAATGTATTTTTCAAACTTGGAGTGTCCGGCAATATGAATCTGCGCCACGCGTTCCGCCGGCACGGAATTCACATAATCGAACGGATTGAAGCTGTGATTGCGCGATGAAACATAGATATTGTTGACGTCCAGAAGAATGCCGCAATCGGCCAGTTCGACGACTTCGTTCAGAAATTCCCACTCCGTCATTTCGGAGGCATGAAACTCCGCATAGCTGCTCACGTTCTCGACGGCAACCGGCACTTCAATAAAGTCGCGGACTTCGCGAATCTTCTCCGCGGTGTGGCGAGCCGCCTCAAAGGTGTAGGGCATGGGCAGCAAATCGTGACTGTAGCGGCCATCCACACTGCCCCAGCAAAGATGGTCGGTGACCCAGGGTGTCCGCGTGCGCTTGACCAGCTCTTTGAGCCGCCGCAGGTGTTCGCGATTGGGCCGCTCGGGCGAGCCGAAGTACATGGAGACCCCGTGCTGCACCACGCGGTACTGTTCGAGAATCTGGTCGAGAATGCGCAGGGGACGCCCGCCATCGATCATGTAATTTTCGGAGATGATCTCGAACCAATCTACAACCGGCTTCTTTTCCAGGATGTGACGATAATGCGGAATCCGCAGGCCTATCCCCACACCGAATTCGGTAAAGCCGTTAAATCGATTGGCAGGCATGCGTGAACCGTCGAACCTTGAAACACCAGAAAGTGAAACAGCTGAGAAGCCGGGCGGGAGTCGATCGTCCCGCCCGAGCTGAGAAAAGCTATTTTCCTTCCGGCATCTTGGAGCCGTCGGTGGCGCAACCGCCTTTGCCCTTGCAGGAATTCTTGCCCTTGCATCCGTTGTCTCCGGACTTGCAGCCGCCATTGCCCTTGCACGAGTTTTGGCCCTTACAGGCGTGCTTCTCTCCTTTGCTGGTACCGCTGTCGTCGTTCAGCGAAACGGCCCTCACTCCGGGCCGAGTCTGGCTGGAAGACTGTGCGTTCAGCTTGGTGGTGGTTCCCGTCATGAGACCGGCAAGCGCAGCGCCTGCCAGCAGTGCTTTCATGGAACTGGTCATAGATTCCTTCCTCTTTCGATTGTTCATGTGATGGTCGGCGACTGAATAGCACCCCACTTGTGGCGAACGGGTCCCCACCCGTCCGTCAGCGCCAATCTGTTGAGTTGGACGAACTGCGAGCCAGAAAGTTACACCAAAACCAATGTTTCTGTAAACCTGGCCAGCCCGGATCGTCCCGACTAAACTGATTCGATAGCCTCTACTGAACCGGAAGGAGTTGCAGGGTATGGAGATCCGCGATATCGGCGAGTTCCTCGGCTACTTCGAGAAAGTTCATCGGCGAACCATGAACGTGGTGCGCACAATTCCTCCCGACAAGGTCGACTGGGGCTTCCGCGAGGGCAAGTTCACCTTGGGAGATTTGGTCCGGCACATCGCAACCGCCAATCGATATCTATTCATCGAGATCTGCCAGGGCAAGCCCAGCGCATATAACGGATGCGGCAAAGACCTCGCCCCGACCTATGACGAAATCGTGCAACTGAGCGAGCGGCTGCATCAGGAAGATGTCGCCGTTCTCTCCGCCTTTTGTCCGGACGATCTGGCGCGCAAATGCACGACGCCCGATGGCGGCGCGATCGCAACCTGGAAATGGCTGCGCGCCATGATCGAGCACGAGGCTCACCATCGAGGCCAGATCTATATGTATCTGGCCATTCTGGACGTACCCACTCCACCTCTGTATGGATTGACTTCCGAACAGGTGCGAGAGAGGAGCCGTTCGCAATCTTAAGTTGAACGGCCTTCGGTTGAACGGCGCAATTCGGCGCCTTGCGGGTTATTTATTCTTCGAGGCTGCTTCGAGCTGGCGAATTTTTGCCATCGTTTCCTGCGTAACGTCTTTGCGATTCTTGTTTATTGGCCTCCGCTTGGCCTTGCTTACATAATGATTCTGAGCCATGTGATTCTCCTGTCAGCAGGCATATCGCCTACCTGGTCCCAATTTGCGTTGCCTGATCGGCGATCAGTGCTGCGCTGGTCAATTGTAAATTGAAGAATCGAATCTGTGCGCGGCATTTGCTCAATAACGCAAGCTCAATTACGCAAAAAGATAAGAAATACGAACCGTTCGGCGGAAATACAAGGGCCGCGGCCTCTCAGTAGTGTCGCTGCTCCCCGTCCACAAGCGCGCAAAACCACTTCATACCCACCTACCCGCGCGCGACTCTATTCCCAGGCTGCACCGAATGTGCAGCATTCTGCATTTACCGGAAGTTAATGGAGTGCGGCGGCCAGCGTGGTTGAGCCGGTCTATATGACGTAAGGTGCGTGTAATGAATGAATTGCCGAATGCATCCTGATTTGGCCCCAGACGTTACTACTTTGGTTCGGCAAGTGCTTCTTCCTCCCGTAATGAAGAGGCCGCAACCGTTGAAACACTTCACTCAAAGATTCTCGACTCTCATCTGTCGTTTCTTCCCCGGAAACGGCGCCAAAATGAGTTTCCTCTGATTCCCGCCAATCAGCCTCATTGAAAAGGGTGGCCCCGAAAGGGGCCGCTTTTTTTTGTGGCCTCCCGTCCTGTACACTCGCACTTTCTCATGAAAATCACATTTCTTAGAATGACAATCTGCGCCCTGTTGGCGGCGGTCGGCGCCACAGTCTGGGCTCAAAGCGCATCGGCAAAGCTAGCAACTTCTCCCTCGGCTGAAAGCACGGCTCCGGTCGCCATTTCTCCCGAACTGCGCCAGCAATTGGAGGCGATCCGCGATGCCGCTCTCTCCAGCGACTATGCCTGGCATCAACTCGCACATCTGACGGAGAACATCGGACCGCGTCCGGCGGGATCGCCTCAGGCGCAGGCCGCCGCCGAATATGTTGCCGCTGAACTGCGGCAGCTAGGCCTCGACGTTCACCTTGAGCCCGCGCAGGTCACCCACTGGGTCCGTGGCGAGGAGAAAGCCGAACTCGTCGACTATCCCGGCCACACCCAAGGCACAAGCCAGCGCATCGTACTTGCCGCGCTCAGTGGCAGTGCCGCCACTCCGGCTGATGGAATCACCGCCGAGGTGGTCGTTGTGCACAGCTTTGACGAATTGACGGCGCTCGGCCACGACAAAGTTGCCGGCAAGATCGTCCTTTATAACGTTCCCTACGACGAGCGCAAGGCGCTCGGCGGGTACGCATTCGAAGCCTATGGCGAGGCCGTCGTCTATCGCACCGAAGGAGCCAAAAAAGCCGCGGAACTTGGAGCCGTCGGTTCGCTGATTCGCTCGGTTGGCGGCGCGGACTATCGCCTGCCTCATGTCGGGTACAGCGTGCCCGCCGGAATTCCCCAGGCCGCCCTAGCCGCTGAAGATGCCGATCTGATCGACCATCTTGCCGCGCAAGGCCGCGTGCGCATGCACCTCATCCTCACGCCGCAATCCCTGCCGGAAACCACGGGCTACAACGTGGTCGCCGATCTCAAAGGAAGCGAACATCCCGAGCAGATTGTCGTTGTCAGCGGCCACCTCGATTCCTGGGATCTCGGACGCGGCGCAATCGACGACGGCGCTGGTGTGGTCATCGCCATGGAAGCCGCGGAGGTTTTGCAGCGCCTGCACATACGTCCCCGGCGCACGTTGCGTGTCATCGCCTGGATGGATGAAGAAAACGGCGGTGGTGGCGCCAAAGCGTACGCCACAGCGCATGCCTCGGAGATCGCCAACCATGTTGCGGCCATCGAAAGCGATGCCGGAGCCGGGCATCCGCTTGGCTACTCGCTGAAAATGTCGCCCGAAGCAATTGCCGCTTTGCGCCCCGTCGCCGACGCGCAAGGGCCTGTAGGAGCAACCATTTTTCGCGCAACCGAGTCCAGCCCCGGTTCGGATATCTCTCCTCTGGTAAAGGCCGGAGTTCCCGGCGTCGGCATCATTCAGGATGGCCGCCACTACTTCGACTATCACCACAGCGCCGCCGACACGCTCGATAAAGTCGATCCCAAAGAATTAGAAGAAAACGCCGCCGCCATGGCCGTCATGGGATATTTTCTGGCAGCCATGCCTAACGCTTTACCGGAAAATCGGTAGTAAGGAAATCGGCGGTCATCGGGAAAGTTAAGAAGGAGGATGACTTTTTATGAATACCGTTATCATGCTATCGGGTCCAGTCGGTTCGGGAAAGACAACTGTTGCTCGCGAACTTATAGCGCTATTGCCCGCTCCGCTTGCCTATATTGAAGGCGATACGTTTTGGTCTTTCATAGCCAAGAGTGAAAGCCGTGACCATCGGGAGAACTTTCGCGTAATCATGCGCGCTATGACGGCGGCAGCTCTGCCTTTTGTCCGCTCCGGGTTTGACGTATTAATCGACTTCTCGATTCCCCCAGAATTTTTGGTTACTGCCCGCAAAATACTTAAGGAGCTGCCATTAGACTACATAGTGTTGCTGCCGAGTGAGGCCATATGCGCAGCCCGCGCCGCTGGCCGCACCACAGGCGCAATCGCTGATTACGCTCCATACAGCAGCTTTTATGCTCTCTTTGAGGCGGCGGATCATTACACAATTCGGAACGACGAAGCGGAAGCGCCCGATGTCGCGGCGCGTATCAGCGAGGGCCTTAACGCAGGCCGATTTCGGGTTTTGTGATTTTTCAGCCGGGTGGCCCACACATCGCGGTTTTTGCGGATGTGTGGGCAAGGAAATCGGCGTGAACAAGAGATCTATAAAAAGCGACTTAGGACGAATTGACCGTATGAAGGATTCCGAGATCGACTATTCGGACATTCCGCGGCTGGATAAGACCTTTCTCAAGAAGGCAACGATGGCGTGGCCGCCGGCGAAAAAGCAACTGACGATTCGTCTGGATGAAGACGTGCTCGATTGGCATGATCCAAATAACTAAAGACTCATGGCAAGGGCTACCAGACGCGCATCAACCGCATTCTGCGCGTCGTAATGGAGAGTCAACCCCCGCGGACAGCGCATCGCTAAATTTTCGTAGTGCCCCGGAAACTAGTGAAGGTCCGTCTGTCCCCGATTTATCCAGACAGAGCACTGCCCTAGGAAGGTGCTCTGTCTCGCAACAACTCGTCTTTGAACGCATCGAAGGCTAGGACTTCCGTGTCGACGCCGATGTACTTTGTGAGTTCGCGCAAGCACCTCTCCTGCTCCCTATATTTCTCGTCGGTGACAAAGACGTCGCAAAAGGGTAGATACACTGCCATGAAGAGGTCATTCCGACCCGCAGCAAGCTTCTCGCTTTTGTTGCCGTCCCTCAAAGACGTGTTGTACCAGGACATTAGATATGCACAAAGCAAGGCGCGGAACGGTGGGCAGTTGTCGATGAAGTGCTGCACAGTCGACATATCTGTGTCCGGCTCGATCTTCTCGCCCCGCAACTTTGCGTCAAAACGCAGCCCAGCGTCGTAGAAACCTTTGCCCATTTCAGGAAACATTCCAGGGCTGTAATTCTTGAATGCCTCCTCAAACGTTTTTGGGCGCGGTACGTTTTGTGCCATAAAAAGTGGGTCGAGCTTGTCGCGTATCTTAACCCACATTGCCTTATAGCTCTTTATCGAGGCGTTTTGCTCTGTCCTCTGAAGGTTTGCCAGTGCATCGTCGGCCGTAAGTTTTTCGGTTCGAATCTCGTGTGCTAAGCCGCCCGACCTGACATCAACGGTAAGCCACTTGAAGTTTTCTGGGGCTTTGGCGTGTGCGGTGATAAGGATTCTCAGTACTTCGTATGGAGGATTGAGACAATCCCACGAACGCCCCGCTTGTCCCGCCGTGAGCCGCCTGCACGCGTCCAGCAGTGCGAACCGATCCGCAGCTTGAGGTGTAGACATCATCTCCTCAAAACTCAGTCCTGCAAGCCGAAAGAAATATTGCGACTTGATGGACGCATAGATAGGGTTAGAAGATGCGCCGATCTTCACGAGCCGGTTGTGAACGCTCGTATCGAACGTGAGGACTTGTCTATTCTCTCTATAAAAATCTTCCATTGTCTTGCCAGGGTTCGCTGCAAGCCACTCTCGTCGCTTGCGCCAGTAAGCCTCTTTTGCCCTGCTCACGTTGAGGTTTTTTGGCCGAGGCGCGGTCATAGATCGGTCGGTCAGCGCCGCGAGCGTGGTCTTTGCCTGGTCCATTTTTGCGATGCGACGCTTCAGCTCCTCAACAATGTCATCTGTTGAAATCGTATCGAGCACGTTCGGTGCGTTGCCTTTCTTCACTGTTTCTCCCTCATTGTACAAATTGTATTATATTGTATAATTTTGTAATTACAATACATACAATGTGCGGGTGGCAAGGCAGCGCCACGGTGGCGGCTGAATTCACATTGCGGACGGAGGCCATTCGTCGCAAAGTGCGCCTCCACAATTTTTCATCACATTCTTCCAGTGTGCGCCATCACAGACACACCGCCCAGCCATGCCTGAAAATGAGAACAAATGATCCGCCAAAAAATGATCAGCCAAAAAATGATCAGCCAAGACACAACCATGTCTACGCTCAGAAGGCTGTCGACGCCCTCCACAGTCCCTTTGTCATGCCAGTATTCCGCCGTTAACTCCTTATTCCTGAATACTTTGCGTGTAAGTCTATATTCGTGAATACTTTAACCCAAAATAGGTAGGGGGGGGAGGGGTCGCATAATTAACAAAAATCAACCTCAAACCCAAATAAACAAAGGACAAAACGTTAAATCGGAAGAGCGTGGTTTTGCTACTGAATTGGTCTTCGCTGCGCCTCCATGTCTCCGCGGTGGAAGCTGAGATTTAGGACCCACCGACTGATCGGGCTCAATTTGAACTGTCATCCCGATAGTGGCTCAGTTTGAAAAAGGAAGCGACCAAACGCGCGCGATCATTGCTTCGCTTGAACACCTCTTCCTTGACACCCCGATTCTTGCCCTTTATCCTTACTCATTGCCCCTGAAGAGACCTTCGTCTCTATGCGTGCTTCCGCGGCCTTCGCGGTATCGGGTGGGGGTTGGCGGAGGTTCCGATGCTCATCGAAATTAAGGAGTTGGAACTTCATCTTGTCGATTTCCGGGAGGAGTTCAGCCCCGGTGCGATTGACCTCGGCGAGGATATCCGGCAAAAATCGCCGCTCCTCAGCGAAGGGCGAGCCGACCTGGTCGAGGAGCACCACGGCAAGCACCAGGTGGTGCAGGATATCCGCCTGCGAGGCAAGCTGGAAACGGATCTCGAAGTTTCCTGCGCGCGCTGTCTCGAACCGGTTAATTTGCCGGTGCAGCGGAGTTTCGATTTGCTGTATCGCCCGCTTGGCACCGATGCCGGACACGAAGAGCTTTCGGTGACGGATGCCGAAGCCGAAATCGGCTATTACCAGGGCGAGGGGTTGCTGCTCGAGGACACGCTGCGCGAGCAGGTGCTGCTGGCGGTGCCGCTGAAAGCATTGTGCCGCGAGGATTGCAAGGGCCTGTGCCCACACTGCGGGAAGAATTTGAACGAAAGCGCGTGCTCGTGTGAGGATGAAGTCGAAGATCCCCGCTGGGACGCGCTGAAAGAAATACGCACGAAATTGAATCAATAGGAGAAAGTTCCCAGTTCCCAGTTCTCAGTTCTCAGTCAAAGCGGTTTTACTGAGAACTGAGAACTGAGAACCGGGAACTAAGAAATTCATGCCCAATCCGAAACGCAGACACTCCCAGAAGCGCACGGCCACACGCCGCGCGCATGACTCGCTGTCGAAACACTCTCTGTCGGAGTGTCCGAATTGCCACGAACACAAGATGCCGCACCGCGCCTGCGCGAAGTGCGGATACTACAAAGGCCGCGAAATATTCGAGGTTGCAGAGAAGTCCTAGTTTCCTCCCTCCATGCCCAGAGTCATAGCTTTGGATGCGATGGGATCCGACAAGGCGCCGAAGCCGGAGATCGAAGGCGCCTTGCAGGCCGCACGCCACCACGGCGTGAGCGTTCTGCTGGTCGGCCCCGAATCGCGCCTGAAAGACGAACTGGCGCACTATCCCGGCGCTCGGCGCCTGCCCATCGATGTCGTCCACGCCAGCGAAGTCATCACGATGGAAGATAAAGTGGAGGCGATTCGCGCCAAGCGCGATTCATCCATCCGCGTGGGATTGCGCCTGGTGCGTGAGGGACGAGCTTCCGGCTTTGTGACGGCGGGCAACACCGGTGCCGCGATGGCGACGGCGAAAGTTGTGCTGGGCGCATTGTCCGGAGTCGACCGTCCGGCGCTGGCCGCGGCTTTTCCCACTGCGTTGAACACCGCAGCCGTGCTGCTCGATGTAGGAGCTAACGTCGATTGCACCGCGCAAAATCTGGAACAGTTCGCGGTCATGGGCGAGATTTATTACCGGTCGATTTTTGGCGTGAAACGTCCGCGCGTCGGACTGCTTTCGATTGGCGAAGAAGAATCCAAGGGCAACGAGCTGACGCGTGAAGCGTTTCAACTCCTCAAGCAGCTTCCCATCGATTTCATCGGCAATGTCGAAGGGCGCGATTTGTACAATGGACAGGTCGATGTCATCGTGGCTGATGGCTTTGTCGGCAACGTGGCGCTGAAGACTTCCGAAGGCGTGGCGCGGCTGGTACGCGCGGTGCTGAAAGATACTTTGAAGGCGACGATCACGCGCCAAGTCGGTGCGATGCTTTCGCGCAACGCGTTTTCCGATTTCAAAAAGCGCCTCGATCATACGGAATATGGTGGCGCGCCTCTGCTCGGCATAAAGGGTGTATGCATCATCACCCACGGGTCGTCGAACGCGAATGCGATCAAGAACGCCGTTCGCGTGGCAGCTGAGTTCGCCGAAGGCAATGTGAACCAAGCGATCGAGCGGGAACTATCCGGCCTGCGCACAATGGCCGGAGCAATCAATTAAACTCTGAAACTATGAACTTTATGACGAGCTCCTCCCCACTCGCATTTCTCTTCCCCGGCCAGGGATCTCAGGCCGTGGGCATGGGCAAAGAACTGGCCGACAACTATCTCGTGGCGCGTCAAACTTTTGAGGAAGCCGACGACGCCCTTGGCTACAACCTGTCCCAGCTCTGCTTTGAAGGCCCGGAAGACCAGCTGAAATTGACCGAGATCACGCAGCCGGCAATTCTGACCGCGTCGGTCGCGGCATGCCGCGTTCTTGAAGAAAAAGGTCTGAAGCCGGATTATGTCGCCGGCCACAGCCTGGGTGAATATTCGGCGCACGTGGCGGCAGGCACACTGGCGTTTGCCGATGCGGTTCGCACCGTGCGCAATCGCGGCCAGTATATGCAGGAAGCCGTGCCGGTGGGTGTGGGGGCAATGGCGGCAATCCTCGGGATGCCACTCGATCGCGTCATGGAGATTGCGCAGGAAGCGGCGGAAGGAGAAATCTGCCAGACCGCCAACATCAATTCGCCTGAGCAGATCGTAATCTCGGGACACGCCGGGGCCGTTGCCCGCGCCGTTCAACTGGCGACTGAGCGTGGAGCGAAGAAGGCTGTCAGCCTTCCGGTGAGCGCTCCCTTCCATTGCGCGCTGATGCAGCCCGCGCAAGACCGTTTGGCTGCGGACTTGAAAGCCCTTACGCTCCAAGACCCGCTTTGCCCGGTGATCTGCAATGTGGACGCTCTGCTGATCGACTCAGCCGAGCCCGCGCGCGATGCGCTGATCCGCCAGGTGACGGGTGCCGTGCGGTGGGATGAGTCTGTGCGGCGGCTCATCGAAGAAGGGATGAGTCTGTTTATCGAGGTCGGCCCGGGCAAAGTTCTGTGGGGCCTTATGCGCCAGATTGATCGGTCGCAGACGTGCTTAGTGGTCGGAGACGAGGCGTCGCTGGAAAAGACCATGTCGCGAGTTTCAGCGCTCGCGGCCTAGAGCGTTAAGGGTGGCTCGTGGCAGCTGCGACGGCGATTTTCCTCCGTCCCGTGTACCTTGTCGTTAGCGCAATTTCGTGGGCGCTGATAATTCCTTCTTCAAGCGAAGCTTTCCTAACTAATACGGATATACCGTCATCGTCTTGTCGGACCTCTGCACAAACATTCGTGCATGTTCTGACCGGTCGTTGACGATGACCTCGACGATCACGCCTCCGCTCATGAGTCCTTCCGTGTTGGCGGAGCCGTAAATTCGGTAGGACCGGATCAGTCCCCATTCGCCCCCAGGCCCCCAGTCACGATAAAAGTCGGCATAGGTGTATTGGGAATATTTTTGGGGATGCTGCCTCCAGGCGGGATCGTTGAAGTAAAGAGTGTAGGCGGATTCGTAATCCTGTTTTTGCAGGTCTGCGAAAAAGTGGCCAACGACGCGTTCTTCGGGCCAATTGCGGTACATCCATGCCAGTGCCGCAAGCACGAGCACGACGACAATTGCGACGGCGATCCCGATCGTTCGCCGGCGCCCCCGGGCGGCGTCGTATGGCTGAGCATCGAGCAGAGTCATAGCAACCCAAGAATAACGCAAGATTCGCTTCAGTTCTTCCCGCCGGGGATCGTTTCTTCAACGTCCAATCATGTCGTGCTGGCCTAAAGCAATGAGGCGGTCTGCCGATGTGCAACTTGTAAGCCCGCAGCAGTTGGCGGCAGCGACTTCCGGTTAGCTCTGAAGTCGTGCATTGGGGAAATTCATGGACAAGATCCGGACTCTCATCGTTGACGATTCATCGGTAATGCGCAAAATTGTCGAACGCTCCTTGCGCCAGGCAGGCCTGGAACTGGAAAAGGTTCTGGAAGCCGGCAATGGCGCAGAGGCGCTCGCGTTGCTCGGCAACGAAACAGTTGACTTGATTTTATGCGATATCAATATGCCCATCATGGATGGATTGGAATTCGTGCGTACCGTGTCCGCCCAGGAGAAAACCAAGGGCGTACCGGTAGTCATGATTACCACCGAGGGCAGCGAAAGCCACGTTGTGCAGGCTCTGACGGCCGGGGCTCGTGGATACATCCGTAAACCATTTACGCCCGAGCAGGTTCGGCAGCACGTGCTGCCCGTGGTGGGGAAAAAGTCATGAGCATCGAAACTTCGTTGGCGGCACGCTCCCAGGAAGAGAACTGGCTGCCGATCCTCGAACTGGCGGTGGAGGAAGTGTTCGAGATCATGCTGGGTTCCCGTGTGAAACCCGTGTCAAAGGATCAGCACACTCTGTCGACCGAGTTCACGGCGATGGTCGGGCTGGCAGGAGCGCTTTGCGGAATTTTGACATTCTGCTGCGATCGGAAGACTGCTCGCGAACTGGCAAAATCCATGCTGGGAGCTGAAATCGCCGATTCCGAAGATCAAATATCGGACGCGCTGGGCGAAATCTGCAACATGATCGCGGGGAACTTCAAGAACAAGCTGGCCAGCGCCGACGGTCAATGCATGTTGAGTGTTCCAACGGTGATCAAAGGCGAGGAGTACACCTTCTACTCGCTGGCGGACGGCGACCATCTCGAGACCATCTTGCTTTTTGAGAATTCACCCATCGGAGTCAGTCTGCAATTGCACAGTTAGATTACAGAGTTAGATTGCAGAGTGAACTTGCAAAGTGAATCAGATTGCCCAAAATCCACACACAATGGAAAAGCTGCCGCGCACGCGTGCGGCCCCGGCAAGGCTTGCCGCTTCCGCTCATTCGATAAGAGCCTCCCAATCTTCGCTTCCCTCCCGCAATTCTCCATACGATTGACAGCAAGCCACTTGTGAAGCCGCTAATGTAAACGGTCTTGGCGATTCGTTTGCACCCGTACAGGCACAGGAGCCAGAACGTGGATAGCGGATTCTATGCAACCTGTGCGGGGCTGCGAGCGCAGAGCGAGGCACTCGAAGTGGCCGCGCACAATCTCGCCAACGTGAACACGCCAGGATTTCGCGGAGAGCAAACGAGTTTTCAGTCACTGCTGGCAATCGCGCGGCCGCCGGCAGCCAATCCGTTTAACCTGGCTACTAACAACTATGGAGTGCTCGAAGGAACGCATCTCGATCTGAGCGAAGGCAATCTGGCGAGCACGGGCAACCCGCTCGATGTGGGAATCCAGGGCGGCGGATTCTTTGCCATCCAAACCGCAAGTGGTCGACGTTATACGCGCAACGGCAGCTTTCAGGTATCGAATACTGGAGAGCTAGTGACGGCGGCGGGCGACCCGGTTCTTGGCGATGACGGCGTCATCCGCATGCCGCCTGGACCGGTTGCGATCGCCGCGGATGGGACAGTCTCTGTGAGTGGCACAGTCGCAGGTAAATTTCAGCTCGTGGATTTTCCGGCTGGAACGAAGCTCGTCTCCGAGGGCGGCACATTGTTGTCGGCTCCGCCGGGGAGCGAGCGCCCGGCGGCACAAACCTCGCTGCGCCAGGGAATGCTCGAATCGTCGAACGTGAATGCCATCAGTTCCGTTGTCGGGCTGATCGGGATTCAGCGCGAAACGGAAATGCTGGGACGCGCCCTGAGCTTATTCGACACAGAATTCAATCACATCTCCGCGAGCGACTTGCCAAAGGTGTGACACGGAGATTTAGGAGGAAGCGATGTTTCGAGCTCTATACACCGCGGCTACGGGGATGCAGGCACAACAGACGAACCTGGACACCATTGCCAATAACCTGGCGAACTCAAGCACAACCGGCTTTCGCAGCAGCCGGATGCAGTTTCAGGATTTGATTTATCAGAACTTTGTCATGCCGGGAGCGGCCGCATCGCAGCAGACGACGGTTGCTGCTGGCTTGCAGGTAGGACTGGGCACGCGGCCGGCGGCGTCGGAAGTCTTGCAGCTGCAGGGCGACCTGACCGCGACCGGCAATCCGCTCGATCTGGACCGCATCGTCGAGTTCCGCCGTTCCGTCATTCAGGGAATCAGGTGGGACAATCGCGCCCCAATTTCACTCTCTTCTGAAAGTGCGAACCGCACGCTAGAAGACAAGTAGAGCCTGCATGGATAAGGCGACCCTCGTCGGTCTGGTGCTTGCTCTCGGTGGCATCTTGCTCGGATTGTTGCTGGAAGGTGGCAATCTCGGCCAGGTGGTGCAGCCCACCGCCGCCATGATCGTCTTCGGAGGGACGCTGGGTGCGATCCTTATCCAATATCCGATGTCCGTCGTCCTCACCAGCTTCAAGCGTCTGGCGCATGTGTTTGTCGAGCCAGCCGAGAATGCGCAGGCGACCATCACGGTGCTGGTGAAGTATGCCAATCAGGCCCGCCGCGACGGCCTTGTATCGCTCGACAAGGAAACCGAGAACGTCGATGATCCCTTCCTGCGCCGCGCTCTCATGCTGGCAGTCGATGGCACCGAGTCCCAGGAACTCCGCAAGATTATGGAGCTCGAACTCGACAATAAAGAAGAGGGCGAAGAGAAGATTCCGCAGCTCTTCGAGTCGGCGGGCGGCTTCTCGCCCACCATCGGCATCATTGGCGCCGTGCACGGCCTGATCCAGGTGATGCAGCACCTCGATAAAATCGACGAAGTCGGCCGCGGAATTGCCGTCGCTTTTGTGGCCACGATTTATGGCGTCGGCGCCGCCAATCTTTTCTTTTTACCGGCAGCCGGCAAGTTAAAGATCCGAATCCGCCAGGAGCAGATCCTTCGCGAGATGACGCTCGAGGGCGTGCTCTCCATCCTCGATGGCATGCACCCGCACATTCTGGAAACCAAGCTGCAAGGCTTTCTCAGCGAAGCTAGTAAGCCCCCGCGAACCGCGCCGGAGCCTGACGCATGAGCCGCCGCAAAAAACCTGTTCGCCATGTCAACCACGAGCGCTGGCTGGTTTCCTACGCCGACTTCATTACTCTGCTGTTCGCTTTCTTCGTCGTACTCTACGCGTCCTCCCAGGTCGACAAAAGAAAAGTTGGAAAGCTCGCGCTCGCCATTCAGGTTGCTTTTCAGGAGATGGGTGTCTTCCAGGCTTCGACCACACAGGTACCCGTCGATCTCAGCCGGCCCATGCCCTTCAGCAACGTGCAGTCAATCGAAAACGTGGAACTGAACGCCAGTGTCGGCCGCGTCACATCGCATCCGCAGGGCACACTCAGCGGCGGCAAAGAAAATGGAGACCTGGCGCAGCTACAGGCTGAGCTCGCTACTGCGCTCGCCGCCGAAATCGAACGCAAGGAAATTGCGATGCGGCGCGATCCCGACGGCCTCGTGATCAGCTTGCGCGAGGTGGGTTTTTTTGAGAGCGGTTCCGCCTTTATGAAATCCGCATCGCAGCCCGCCTTCGACCGCATCGCCACCATGCTTCGCCAGCATGAATGCCGCTTGCGCGTCGAGGGTCACACCGACAACGTACCCGTTCACAACTCGCAATTTTCATCGAACTGGGAGCTTTCCACGTCCCGCGCCACCGAAATCGTGCGCCTCCTTCTGATTCGCGAGGGCTACAGTCCTGTCCGGCTCAGTGCGGCCGGGTACGCTGAATTTCACCCCATCGCATCCAATCGCACAGCCGAAGGCCGGAGTATGAACCGCCGCGTCGATCTCGTCGTCCTTCGTCAAGAGCCATCCGATGTTCCCGCCGCTCCTCCGAATGCTGCGGTGTTCGCCACTTCGGCAAAACCTTCCCCCGTGGCTGCCCCACAATAAGATCAAACGGTACCCGTCTCTTTGTGTCTTTCGTTATGGCATTGGCCCTTTGGAATCTTTCCCAAACGAGCCGCGTCAATTAGTCTCAAACGTTGTAGGAGGATCTGTGGCGGGTAGGTCGAACAAAAATTCCGCAATCGCAGCGAAGTTGGAAACGGCAATTTCCGATTTACGAGCCTTCGAGAACCTTCTGCTTTCCGACGAGGTGGACGCTAGTCTTCTCGGCGACTTTCGCGTCGCCCTCAATCGCGTGCGCAACGTTGCCTGGGTTGCCCAGCAATCCGCAGCCGCCCGTTTTGCCCAAATGACAAATCCGGATTTTGGTCCTCTTTTAGCTTCCGAGCGCGTCCGCGCCGCCTACCAACTTTGCCGCGCCGTTCAGGAAGATCTGGACCGCCAGGGAATCGAATTTCAGAAAGGTCAGCTCGCGGAACTGCACTCGATCGCTACCGCACTTGCGAGACAACTGAGCGAGCGGATTTAGTTTCCCCGCCATTTTGATAGCCTGCGGCAAAAGTCAATTTCAATTCCGTTTTGAATGGGGTCAACGTCGCATAATCAAAGTCGCCGTCAGGCGCTGAGCTCGCGAACATCCAAGCTCTATAATGTATCCCTCATTCTCATGATCCGCCCCAACTTCAAGGAATTTTTCCGCCTCGCGCGCACTGCGACTCTCGTGCCCGTGGCCAAGTCCATCTCCGCCGACCTGCTCACTCCCGTGTCCGCCTTTCTCGCCGTCGCCGACGGAGAGCCAGAAGCCTTTCTTCTCGAGTCCGTCGAAGGCGGAGAAAGAATCGGCCGCTACACTTTCCTTGGCGTCCGCCCATTCCTCCGTCTGGAATCGCGCGGAGATCAAATCACTATCCGCCGCAATCCCAAGGTAAATTCGGTGCCCCAGGTTCGCGCCGGTTCTGTGGGCGCTAACCTGGGAGACCACGAATCGGGCCATTCCTATACCCGCCGTGCCACTTCCGCCCGCATCTCCCACATCGAAACCCGCACCGCCAACATTTTCGACGTCATCAAGGAACTCCTCCACCAATACCACCCCGCGCAGGTCGAAGGCCTGCCGCCCTTTACCGCCGGAGCCGTCGGCTATTGCGCCTATGACATCGTCCGCCAGCTCGAAAACATCGGCGACCACGCAGAGGATGACCTGAACGTCCCCGACTGCATTCTCATGTTCTTCGATCGCGTCCTCGCCTTCGATCATCTGCGCCACCAGATCCACATCGTCGCTTCCGCTGACGTGACCGGCCTTACCTCCGGGCGTAAGTCGAAAGAAGCGCTGCAAGCCGCCTACGAGCGTTCCGTCCGCGACATAGCCCAGATCGAGCGCAAGCTCGCCGCCGGATGGAATCCAAACGCCCGCGCCCGCCAAAACGCGGGACTCAACGTCGGCCGCGTCAACGTAGAGACGCGGCTTGCCGCGTCTC
>JBAVYO010000459.1:0-2521 GCA_049698855.1 Terriglobales bacterium | reverse complement strand
ACTCTGAGCTACGGCCTTTGCGAACTCCACGAGGCGGGAAATTCCGGCACCGGAGAATTCACCTTCGGGTCGGATGAAGCGGAGCTCCAGAAGGCAAATTCCGAAGGCATCACCTTCATGAACTCCTCGGCCGACCAGGGCGCGGCCAACTGCGACTATCAGGCAAACCTGGCGGTCAACGGCTACGCGGTCAGCTACCCGGCCAGCAGCCCCGAAGTCACGGGCGTCGGCGGAACCCTGATTCCCACCGGCGAGTACGGCTCTACCTACTGGAACTCAACCAACGGAACCGATGGCGGTTCCGCGAAGGGGTATGTTCCCGAGCAGTCATGGAACGACGCGGAAGAAATTGGCTTGTTCTGCACTGCCAATTCGACAAACAGTTTTTGCACAGGCAACGACATTACCGATTGGGCGAGCGCTCAAACAGCGATCGGTATTTGGGCCAGCGGCAGCGGTGTCAGCAACTGCACCAGCGTCGATACCAACGGGGTTTGCCAGAGCGGATTTACGCAACCCTCCTACCAGACAAACCTGAGCATCTCTGGTCAGGCTGCGGGCCGCTTCGTGCCCGATGTTTCATTGCTCGCTTCCATTTACTGGCCGGGCTTCCTTCTTTGCACCGCAGCCAATGAAGTCGGAGGAAGCGGCACCGCCAGCTCTTGCTCCCCGGGTGGGGCGCAGGGAATCATCAATGACCAGACGGATTATGGGTACGCTTGGGGTGGTACGTCCGTTGCGTCTCCCATCTTCGCGGGCATTGTCACCATCCTCAACCAGTACATCAATGGAGCAAATTCCCCGGGACTTGGCAACATCAACCCGACTCTTTATTCAATTGCCGCCACCCCTTCCGCAGCGGCTTTCAATCCCGTAAACACGCCCAACACCGGTGCGTACTCCGACGGCGCCTATTGCACGCCGGGCACGCCCGCCAATCAGCCATCGGCCATCCAATGTCCGGACTCCGGATTCATCGGATTTAACGACTACAACGTGGACTCCGCCACCAACTACAACCTTGTCACCGGCCTCGGCTCCGTGGATGCTGGCAACCTGATGCAGGCGTTTTCGGCGACGGTTGCCGACTTCACCATCGCGAGCACCGGCAGTTCAACGCTGACGATACCCGCTGGCCAAGCAACACCAGCTTCGTACTCGTTTAGCGTCGCAACGACTGGGACAGGAACCACCTTCGGCAATGCGGTAACGTTCACGTGCAGCTTCAGCCCAGCCGATCCGACACTGACGAACAGCAGTTGCACATTCACTCCCTCTTCGATCACGGCAGGCGCAACCAGCCCGCAAACGGTGACGCTGAGCGTCGCTACCGCTGGTCCCAACACAGCTACCAGCAAGGCAAAGTCAACCCGGCGTGCAGATAATCGCTCGTCCAACCATCCCTGGCTGCCACTGACTCTCCCCATTGCCGGTGTTCTGCTCGCTGGCTTTGCGGGCCGGAAAGCCTCGAAATACTCCATGGTTGGTAGCTTGTGCGTCGCGCTGTTCATGGCTGGACTTCTGGTCGCCTGCGGCGGAAGCAGCACACCACCTGTTAGCGTATCCAACGTTGCCGCCAGCCCAACCAGCCTTTACCCGAACGATGCAGCGGATAGCTGGCCCAGCCAGACTGCTCAATTCACCGCCACAGTCAGCAACGACTCCTCCAACTCAGGAGTTACATGGGCTGTAACCACAGCCAACGGCGGCACCATTGACGCCAGCAGCGGCCTGTATACAGCACCAACAGTGGCGGAGGGGCTCCCATCCTCAGTTACCGTCACGGCAACCTCGGTGAAAGATCCTTCTAAGTCTGCCACCGGCACTATCACGCTCACACCGGCAACGGTTCCCAACACCTATACGGTTACCGTAACCGGGACGGAAGGCTTAAACACTCACACGCAGACCGTTCAGCTCGTCGTGCAGGAGCGGCGACTGGACACTGTCCGGCCCATCTCAGTAGAGGTTGGCCATCGGAACTATCAAAGGCGCGGATACCCTCCGCGCCTTTCTTTTGATCCGATGTGAAACCGAGATCTGACACTGGCTGCAAGAAATTATTTCGCTCCGCGACAGAAGGCCGTAACTTATTGCTTCCCCTAGGTTTTTCGCGTTGACAGTCAGCACGGGAATGGATACGCTAGGTTCCCAAATCCAGGAGTATCGCCGTGCAGCGACAGTCCTCCACCCAGATCACTCAGCTACTACAGGGATGGCGGGGTGGTGACCAAAAGGCGCTCGACGCGCTACTGCCGCTCGTTTACAACGAATTGCGCCGCCTGGCGCACTTTCAACTACGCAAGGAACGGCCCGACCACACTCTGCAGAGCGCGGCCTTGGTGAACGAAGCCTACTTGCGGCTGCTCGGAGCTGACCCGCCTCTGTGGGAAGGGCGCACGCATTTCTTCGCCATCGCATCCCAGCTCATGCGGCAAATTCTGGTGGATTATGCGCGCCGGCGAGCCGCAGGAAAACGGGGTGGCAGTGTTTGCATGGTTTCATTGGAGAATGCGAACGA
>JBAVYO010000458.1:0-2554 GCA_049698855.1 Terriglobales bacterium | reverse complement strand
CCTCAGGAGCCTTCTTTACTTTCTTTTCTTTCTTAGGCAGATCCGGAGCCTTGAACGATTGTCCGTCGAAAGCGATCTCCGTAATCCGCACCGCGCTGTAATCCTGCCGATGCCCGCGCAGCTTCTTGTACTGCTTCTTCTTCTTATAGTGGAAGACAAGAATCTTCGCGCCCCGGCCCTGCTCCATCACTTCGCCGGTCACGCTGGCTCCCGAGCCCGGTTTCACCACGCTGCCTGCTTCGGAAGAAACCGCCAGCACCTCGTTGAACTCCACAGGGCCGCCAGTCCCAGTCAACTTCTCCACCCGGATAACATCCCCGGGAGCGACCTTATATTGCTTACCACCTGCGCGGATCACCGCGTACATAAGCTCCTCCAAAATTGCCTGTGTGGGGCGGACACTCTTGTCCGCCCAAAGCCAGACCGTAGTCCGGCCAATCAAAATCTTGTGCTTGCTGTTTTCCGCTCTCACCCCGTCACGCAACAATAGCGTGTCAGGGACTCGGCGCTGCGGCTTGTGACCGGAAACGCGGCGTGAGCCCAGAATGAGTCCGCCGGTACAGGCAAACTCAACTATTCTATCGTGCGCAGTCGAAATGGGTCAAACGAAACATAGCAGTGTGCTCCTTTGCAGATGTTCTTCTCCGGGGGAAAAAAAGCCCGCCGAGAGAGGCGGGGGGACTACTTGGCCGTAACGTTAGGCGTGTGCCGGTTGGGGGAAACGGGATTCGTCTATTTGTTCGATGTCTTCAATATTCGCGTCTCTGACAAGGGGCCTTGCAACGTGATCCACGAATGCCTCTACCACAACGCCCGGACACGCCTCTAGGACAGCGTCCAGCACTGCAGTGATTTTGACGGCAGAGGTATCTAAATGGTATTTGTGACAAAGATGTTCAGCGCCTTTGATAGTGAACCCAACACACTTTCGACCGCGCGGATAATTAGCCTCTAGTACGGTTAGCAGTTCATTTACCCTGGTCTCCATAACGCTGCAATCGCGGGTGATCACCCGGATGCAGTCCAAGCGCGTGTCTAACAAAGCGCGCGGCCGGAACTCACCGGTCTCCCCAGCGAGGGCAGCGTTGACCGATACCTGTATCTCGTGTGGCGTTCTCATGGCATTACTTGCTCCAAAGCTTCTTCGCGTATCGTATCTTCCAATCGATCGGTGCGCCTGGCAATTCAGGATCTTCGCCCACCCAATTCCACTTCTCTATCGTCCCTTCCGTCAGGGTGTTTTCCTGCTTTACTTTTTCCTCTCGCACCAAAGCAACAAAAGCCCGTCCCTGCACCGGCCTCATTTCTATGAGGTCGTAGGCTGGACCTTCCCCTAGAAATTCATAATCAGCGCTTGGTCTCCACGAATAGACCAAGATTGTCTGATCAGCCTCCATGTTATCTTCGTAGCACATGGGTCGGTTCAACCCTCTAAATGCGTGCTGCGCGCCAATCAAGCCGTCTTGGACAATCCCGTAAAACTGTGCCACTGGCGTTTTCCAGCCTGCACGTCCAAATGTCTGAACCGTAGCACGTCTGAGGCCAAACCTTACTACCTGGCTGGGATCAATGGGAGAGGGAGCCTCGACAGTATCAAAATATAACGTTGTCGTTACAGCCTCTCGCACTTTGCACCTTTATACCCCTATTTTCTCACACGGGCAAAGGATTTTTCACCGCCCAATGACTCAAGTGCAGTAACGCAAGTGCACAGTATAGGAACGCCATTTCACATCATAAGTTGCACGCCGGATGCTAGCTAGGACTGTGCATAGACGGGACAGTCGCGATTGTCAGCCACCATCCCGCAGCGGCTTCAAGTTCGCCAAGGTACTTTGCAGGTTGCTCTTGCCCCACGTGTGAAGTGTGTACTCTGCGATATTGAACAGGTCGTCCTCGGCGCGTTCGCGAGAATCGAAACTTAGCCATTAAACAGTGCCCGAATCAGCGGAACAAGATTGACGGAACAAGACTAGCGGGACGCGGGGATCTTGAGGGCCTTCCGTACGCGCCCAAACACATCCCCATCGGCGATGCCGCTAGAGTCGCCTTCGTCAATCGCCGTCCGCAGCGCGGCTAACTTGGCCTCGTACTCCCGTTCCTCGCGCTCCAAGGTTCGCAGCCCCGCGCGCACAACTTCGCTGGCGTTTTCGTAGCGTCCGCTTTTCACCTTGGTGGCCACAAAGCGGTCCAGTTCGCGGGTCAAATTGACGTTACGTATCGGCATTGGTGTCCGTCTTTTTCGGGCTGAGTAACATGCTTGCACTCTTGGCAAAGATTGCCAACATTGGATTTTGCGGTTTAGGGCTTCTGGTTCCTCCGAATCTTTTTCATCACATTTTTCTTGTTCGCTCATCACTGACTTGCACCCCAATCGCTGCGAAGATATCTCGACAGTACACCATCGAGGACTGCTCCAGTCTCCAGAGACGAACGCATTTCCGGTCGCAAACTTTTCAACGCTCTTTGACAAAATATGCCACGGTCGCACCTTCGCAAGTGCACGCCAAACGAAAGAATTCGAGGCTAAGTCGAATCTTTTGAAGACTTTGCC
>JBAVYO010000457.1:0-8644 GCA_049698855.1 Terriglobales bacterium | reverse complement strand
CGGAATAACATATAGTCCTGAAGCTTAGCCGCATCCCCGCCGAAGAAATCGGCGACCTCTGAATTGACATCCGGTTGCGGCGTGTTGCCTTTGGGGTTGGCGAAGGTGATTTCGTAGCCCTCCTGCATCAGGGCGCGAACCGGAACCGTCAGCTCGTTTAGATAGTAGCCAGCGCGCTTATAAACCTTGCCATCTTTCAAGGGCAAGCCACGACCACTGGAAACCAGTACCAAGACTTTTCCTTTAGTTGCCATCGTTGTTCTCCTTTTTGAAATCGAATTGGTTCTCCAGAATTGCTGTTATCAGCGGCACGTCAATTAAGCCTGAAGTGCGTCGGCGAGTCTATTGGACGAACGTATCGATTAACACCAAATTAGGGATTGGAAATATGGGCAATTGGGGGTGGGGGCTGGCTTTGTTTTTTGCGTACTCCTACAATCTAAAATGTAGCTGGGTCAGACCTTTTTACGAATCGAGTGAACTGAGATGTCGGTAGGGGGGCTGTACCTCTCGTGGCGGATTCGTCAGATGGTGCTTCCGTATGTCCGCGTCTACGGGCAGTGGGTAGAGGAACGCATCATTCCAATGTCTGAGCAGCTTCAGGGGATGGCGGAAAAAGTAGAGCAGGAAGCATACGAAAACCTCATGTCGGCACCAGTAGGTGACGACTATATGGGCGATGGATCGGAAGAGGCACAAGAGGCAAACGACATCGGGCTGTCTTTTTACGAGAACATCAGCAGCATGTATCAGGCAACATTGAACCTCTTTTCTGCTGGGTTATTTCATGTCGTGGAACAACAGCTTGCCGATATAACCAGAGACGGCGGTATCCGGAGGCCAGTGCCCAATACCAACTTGAAAGATGTTGTTGAGTGGTATGCGAAGAATTGCCAGTTAGACCTAACGCAGTTTCCTTCATGGTTGGTCATTGAAGAACTGAGGTTGGTTGCAAATACAACGAAGCACGCCGAAGGATCAGCCGCGAAGCAACTCAGGGACAAGCACCCAGAGTTGTTTCTGTACCCATCCTTAAGAAAGGAATACGCCGACAAAACCATTTATGTTTCGCCACTCTCGCTGCCGCTTGGCGGCGATGGTCTGTACGTGACGGGCGATGAGTTCCGCACGTATCACAAAGCCGTCTTGGATTTTTTTGAATGGGTAAGGCAGTATTTTGAGCATCACGGGGACGAACATTTTCCCCGCTGAGTTCGAAAGTGTTGTTTTTGCGGGCAGAACGTTACAATCTTAAGCTTGAAGGTGGTTTTTCAATGGCGATTTCCCCGTCACTTGATCCGCAGAAGACTCCTTGGAAACGAGGTGACGTGTGCACGTTAGGATTCAAGAAAAACTGCTTTGTGCTCCACCACACCCCAGAATACCTTGAAGTGCAATGGATGGATGATGGCGGAGTTGAAAGAATCCCGACCGATGCCATCGATGGCCTTCTTCGAGTAGCGCACGCGGATGGTCTTGGGCCTGACGGTCGCCGGACAAATTTGGAATATCTTCAGGTTCGCGAAACTCTCGGCTTTCTGGAACAGGGCCTCGCGGAGGGAACGAAGGCGACCAAAAGCGTGAAGGAGAGGCAGGAACTAGACCGCATGGTGCGTCGAATATTTTCCCACGGAAAGTGCAAATGGGACGCTCGACACAGGGAGAAGCTTATTGTGTTACTTGCCGACCCAGTAAGGGTTGGGATTGCGTTCAAAATCCGCGAACGAGTTCACCGCATCTTCTGCGCTGTGGAGTGATGGCGGACCGGCTACCTCCTTTGATGCGCGTTATGCCCCCGGGAATCCAAACATCAGCCACGACTGATTGGCTACCCAATGCAGGTACAGCTCCGTCAGCTGATCGAACAGTTCCTGGTCCGACGTCGCAGTTTTTCTGGCCGGTTGAAGTCCTTGTAGAGGCGTTTTCTGTTACAATGTAGGTATGTTGCTACATTTAAAGGCCTGACAACCATGAGCATTACAAAACTGTCGAGTCGAGACTTTAATCAGGACACAAGCAGGGCAAAGAGAGCCGCCAAGCGAGGCCCCGTTTTCATCACGGATCGAGGCCGCCCGTCCCACGTGCTGCTGACGGTGGAGGAGTATCAAAGGATCACGGGAGGGCAAAAGAGCGTTGCGGACTTATTGGCGATGCCTGCGGCCGCTGAGATCGAATTTGAGCCGCCTCGCCTGCGGGGTAACCTGCACGAGCCGGCGGACCTGACCTGATGTTCATCCTTGATACCAATGTGATTTCGGAATTGAGAAAGGCCCGAAAGACCTATCCAAACGTCAGGAAATGGGCCGAACACTTACCCGCGGCGAGTCTCTACATCTCGGTCATTTCAGTCCTGGAACTGGAGATCGGAATCCTCCTCATCAATCGCCGCGACAAAGAGCAAGGGGCCATCCTTCGTGAGTGGATGGATCGTCACGTGTTGCCGACATTCTCAGGTCGTATCCTTGCGATTGATACCGCTGTCGCCCAGCGATGCGCGGCGCTTCACATACCGAACCCTCGCTCCGATCGTGATGCACTCATCGCAGCCACAGCCCTGGTGCACGGTCTGACCGTCGCGACTAGGAATATAGCCGACTTTGAGCGTGCGGGAGTCGGTGTCCTCAACCCTTGGGAAGCTTGAGCAGGTCTTCGTGTTGGTCCGTCCGCAACTCGGTCATCAAGGCTATGCCCCCGGGAATCCAAACATCAACCACGACTGATTGGCTACCCAATCCGGGTACAGCTCCGTCATCTGATCGAACAGCGCCTGGTCGGACGTCGCGGTTTTCTGCAGCCGATCGAAGTCCTCGAGATAACGCTTCGTGTCCTGGATAGTCGAAGGAGAGTCGGGCGCGCCCGGCTTCTTATGACCGGCGACAACCATCTTTGGATTAAGCGCCGCTAACCGGTCCAGGTCCGCGATCCAATTCTTTCGGCTCTCGGGGGTTGTGTCGCCGACATACATGCGGCACTGGTTGTACACAACGTCGCCAGCGACGATAAGGCCGATTGACGGAACGTAGAGAGAGGTCGAATCGGGGCTATCGGTGCGGCCCTCCTCGATGATGTGCAATTCGTGGCCTTCGAGCGTGAACGTGTCGGGCTCATAGGGCTCCGGTGAGACCAACTTCGTCGGCACTTGCCCAGGAAACATCCGGCGGGCCAACCGCTCCACCGTGGGAGTGAAAGACATCTGCATGGCCTTCACCGTCTTGGGTGTTGCTATCGCCCGAGCGCCCGGGAAGCGGTCGAGGAGGATGCTCAGGCCGTAGAAGTGGTCGAAGTGGGCGTGCGTTATATAGATGGTCTGCAGGTTGCGGTTGTGCAGAGCCACCCAATCCGCGAGCGCCTCGGCCTCAGCTACTGTCCCCATTGCGTCTACCAGCACCGCGTCGTACTCGCCGAAGATTAGAGTTGCCGTGATCGGGTCAAAGCCGAACGCTTCGCCGAAGGGCTTTGGCCGCTCGCCAACCATAGTCTTCCCCGGAGCCGTAAAAACGTTCACGCTGAGTGTGTTCGACGCGACAGGCGTGGTCACGCGCGTGGCCTCTTCCAGTTCGTTTGTGACGACCATCTACTACTCCTTCCAATGTCAGAGCGAGGTACTGTCCGAGCCAAGATTGGCAGAAGCGCGACGACGAATCAATTGGACGAACGTATCGATCAATACCAAAGTATTGGCCAGACACCGCAGCCCGGAACGTCCAAGCCGGGCGATGCTGAAAAAAGAAGCGGGAGAAAGCCGTTTGGCGCGAATCCTGGGGTAAAAAGTGTTATCCTCCGCGCACTGCAAGACTAGGGCGCTCAGTCTAACAAGGAGATATCCAATGAAACAGAACGTTACGTTGACCATCGCGTCTCTCCTCTCGATCCTCTTCATGACGCTTCATCTGACCGACGACATCGTCCGGGGAATGGAGTCGGGAACGCTTTCAAGCCTGATCGTGCTGCCCATCCTCGTCATCCAGCTGTACGGAACGCTGGTGCTGGCCGGAAAGCGATCTGGATACATCATCGTCCTCCTCATGTCGCTCCTTTTATTGGTCGTCCCCGTCGTCCACATGAAGGGGGCGGGAGTCGGCGGAGCGATCGCCCAGTCTAATGGAGCCTTCTTCTTTATCTGGACGCTCCTCGCAATCGGCGTCACCGCTCTCTTCTCCGTCATCCTCTCGGCGCGCGGACTGTGGGAGCATTCGCCAAGGCGGACCACCTCTCCCGCGCAACCTCGTCTCCCCTGAACTCCATGATGCTCACGGTGTAGCACGGCTTGCCATCATAGCCAGGGAGACTTCCCTGCGCATTTGATACGAAGGTGTCGCCGATACCATGGTCCAATTGTTTTACTCCCTCGCCTCTGGCCTAATCGCAACGGTTCAGGGCGCACCTTGTCGAACCTTAGAATGAATTTCTTGTGAAGGAGACCACACCATGTCTGAACTTATGAGGAAGTCTTTGGCCCAGAAGCAACAAGAACAACTGAAGATACAAACACTCACCGCCGTGAAGCGCATCGCTGCTTCTACTATCGTTGCAATAGCCGTGGTAGCGCTCGCCATCCTCGTCGTTACGGCCGTTTACGCGCAAGGCCAAAACCGAGGACAAGACGACAATGACAAGTACTCGCTGATATCGCCGGGCGGGATCGCGTTCTCCGACTTCAGGGGATACGAGGACTGGGCCGTCGTCTCCTCCGCCCACACCGACGAAAGGCTCAAAGTGATAGTTGGCAATCCAACCATGATCAAGGCGTTCAAGGCCGGCATTCCGCTTAACGGCCAGCCTTTCCCGGATGGCTGCATGGTCGTGAAGCTCCAGTGGACGCCGAAGAAGAGCACGGAAGCTCCCTTCGTCGTGGATGTACCCGACCTCTTCAAGGAAGCTTTCGTCATGGAAAAGGACAGCAAGAGATTCGCGAAAAGCGGCGGGTGGGGATATGCAGTGTTCAACTACGACACCGCATCGGACAAGTTCACGGCCGATCCCAAAAGCCTCTCAGACTGTGGATACGCGTGCCATACGCCAGTGAAGGCGAAGGACTACATCTTCCACCCGTACCAGAAGCGTTGAACCGCGCCTGCTCCTGATATCAAGTACCCGGCGCGGACCGCCCAGCCCTCGCACCCGAGAGACGTGTCAGAGAATGGGGAGGGCTCAGACGACGAGCGTGGCCGCCCGGCGTCTGTAGAAGTCTCTCATCGAATGGGCAACGCGCGACAAGCCAGTGCGGTTCGCTCCCGAAGTGCTTCCCGGGCGAGCCTCAAGCTCTGCCGTCGCCGATTCGTCTCCACCCTAGAAGTCCTGGTCCTCGCTCGTGCACGTGCATGGAGGTCCGCCGAAGAGATAGTCAAAGTAGCACATCTCCTCCATTAGCCACTTGTCAGCCGGTGCGATGTTCGCATCACTCAGCAGCGTTTCCGTAAGGGTGTACGGTGCTGGCCCTGTCGGATACTTGTTCGCGGCGCTCTCTACGTGAGTCGCCCATGCGCGAAGTCCTGGAACCGGCGTGGTCGGGGCAAAAGTCGGGCCGCTTGGGCAGTTCTCGCCCAGGCAATTCGACGATGACACCAGCTTGATCACGCCGCGGTTCGGTGTGATGTTCCGCAGCGAGTGATTCGTCAGCTGGTTCTTCACCGACTCCGAGAGCACGCCGTCCGGAGTGATCCGGCATCCGCAACACTGTGTCAGTTCCTCGCTGTCGTCGAACACGAAGAAAACCGCCCACAAATCTCCAGCGGGTTGAGGCGCTCCCTGGTCGCCGTCGTTGATGACGCGCACGGTTGCGTCCGGAGCTCCTGGTATGTTGTTGGAATAGTAAGTGACAAAGTACGCAGTGTTGTCACCGACATTTTGGGCTGCCGCATTTCCCGACGCAATTCCCAGCGTCAAAACAATCGCCAGCATTGAAAAGAGTACACAAACAACTCTTTTCATCTCTGATCCTCCAGTTTGGTACGCCGAGGGCTGGGGGGAGGTCAGCTTGGTGGCGCTCAGTGCCAGGACTTTACTCGATTTGTGCCTGTGCAACAAAGTACCCACCTTGGTTAGATACAGCTTAGGCGCTTAGAACTACTACAAATGGGGAGTCCGCCCCATCGAATTGCCACTTGTTCCGGTATAGGAGGAGTGTGCTCAAGTTGAACTCCGACGCGGATTACAGGCTATGGTCGGGGCCGGTTTGTCCTGAAGAGGACGAAGGGCCTCGCCTTTGCAACCTGGATTGGCGCAACCCTTCCCCAGTGATCGAGCCTAGAAGTCCAAGTCTTCATTCGTGCAGTTACATGGGCTGCCGCTAAGCAGATAGTCAAAGTAGCAGAGCTGCTCCAACAGACCCTTTTCCGCCGTCCCAAGATTCGCATCGGCAAACAGTGTTTCCGTTTGGCTATACGGCGCAGGACCGTTCGGATACTGGTTTGCCCCACTTTCGATGTGAGTGGCCCAGGCTCGCAGTCCCGGTTTAGGAGTGGTCGGCTTAAATTTGGGACCTCCTGGGCACTTCTGCCCAAGACAATTCGACGATGAGATCAGCTTGATAACCCCACGCGGCGGAACTACACCACGGAGCGAGTGGTTCGTGAACTGATTCTGGACCGATTCGGAGAGCAAGCCGTCGGGGCTTACCCGGCAGCCGCAACAAGTGGTCAGTTCTTCGCTGTCGTCGAAGACAAAAAATTCCGCCCATAGATCGCCAGCAGGCTTGGGCGCACCTTCCTCGCCATCGTTAATGACCCGCACTGTCGCGTCCGGCGCTCCGGCTACATTGTTGGCATAATAATCGACAAAGTAAGTGCTGCTGTCGCCGACGTTCTGCGCCATCGCACTTCCTGAAGCAATTCCCAGCATCGGAGCGATAGCCAACAAGGGAAAAAGCACACTTGCAACTCTACGCATCTCACATCCTCCGGTTTGATACGCCGATAGGCTGAAGGACGTCAGCAGCGGCGCAGCGCGGAGAAAAGTAATTGGTCTGTATGCCCTAAATAAACTACCCACCTTGGTTAGACACAGACTGGACATTTCACACTACTACGTATGGCGTAGCACTCCTTCTCCGGACTTCATGCGGTCCTTACCATTCCGCTGTCGCCCACAATGCCACAGGAGTGTGCGGCCCTTGTGATGAGCGCTCGGCAGACGATCTCAACTAAGTGTGTAATTATCCGCTCGAGGAGGATGCATCACGAGCAGTGGGATTGGGCTGTGCTCGATAGTTCGATAGGCTAAACAGCGCGCGCAGAGGTAGTGCTTGAAAATAGAAGGGGGGAGGGCCCCAGACGACGAGTCAACCGATAAACCCGGCGTCCGGGGAAAGTTTTTTGTTTGGCCAAGCTGAAGGGCTTCGCGTTAAAGCCCTTCACCCTGTCCGTAGTTGTCCCTCACACCGCGAAAGACTAGAAGTCGTTGTCTTCCGGTGTGCAGGTGCAGGGGCTGCCGCTGAGCAGATAGTCGAAGTAGCAGAGCTGCTCGATCAGGCCCTTTTCAGCCGTCGCGAGGTTCGCATCCGCAAACTTCGTTTCCGTCTGCGTATAAGGAGCTGCGCCGTACGGATACTTGTTCGCGTTGCTCTGGATGTGGGTCGCCCACGGACGCAGTCCCGGTACCGGTGTGGTCGGGGCAAACGACGGTCCGCCAGGGCAGTTCGCGCCCAGGCAGGTCGAGGACGAAATCAGTTTGATAACGCCACGTGGCGGAACGATGCCACGGAGCGAGTTCTTCGTGAGCTGGTTCTTCAACGACTCGGAAAGCAGGCCGTCCGGGGTTACCACGCAGCCGCAGCACTCTGTGAGTTCTTCGCTATCGTCGAACACGAAGAGTTACGCAAACAGGTCGCCGGCAGGCTGAGGTGCACCCTGGTCGCCGTCGTTGATGATGCGCACGGTGGCATCCGGAGCTGCTGCAACGTTGTTGGCATAGTAGGTGACAAAGAAGGTGCTATTGTCGCCAGCGCTCGAGTTATTCTGAGCCATCGCCGTTCCTGACACGAGCAGCGCGACAGCTAGCATTGAAAACAGCACATATCCAAGTTTCTTCATGATGTGATCCTCCAGTTTTGGTTACGCCTAGGCTGGGGGGACAGCAGGTGGCGCTTGGAGAACTCTAGCCGATTGGCATTTCTTTACAAGACTCCACGTGGGCTTAACCAGAACCACTAGGGATGTTGCGCTACTGCTTAAGGCTTAAACTTTTGGATTACTTCGATTGCGCCTTCGCTCGCATCATTCGCTCGGTCGAACGACAAATGCCGCGCCACAGTCAGCCGCAGCTCAGCCTTTGGACACCCGGCGGGACCCTTCGTGGAAATAAAAACGGCCGGCAATTGCTTGCCGGCCGTTCGCTTAAAACGAAATCACTTACACGCTAGAGTTCCACGTTTACTTGTCAAGCAGCCCCTTCGGAGCTCCGATGCCCGTACACAGGTCGTACCCCTTCGCTGCTTTGTGCGTGGCACAGCTGCCAGTGGTCACGTCCGTATAGTCGGCGGTGATGGTTCGATCAGCGTACATTTCCGTGTTTTGGGCGTTGCTGCTTGCGTTAAAGGTTCCGGCGTTATTAATGATGCCCGCCAGCGACGGTGACGCAACGCTCGTGCCCCAAACGTCGAGCCATGAATCGTAGCAAGCCGAGTTATACACCGAGACCCATGAAT
>JBAVYO010000456.1:0-4109 GCA_049698855.1 Terriglobales bacterium | reverse complement strand
GCGTAAGCCGGATCAGCTTCGCATTCAGCATCTGCCGAACCTTCGCATCCCAAGCCTGTTTGTCCACGGAACGCGGGATCCATTCGGCAGCATTGAAGAGATGAAGAAAGCCCTCCAGTTAATCCCGGCCAAAAACGAATTACTAGAGGTTGAAGGCGCCGGCCACGATCTGGGGTTCAAAGGGAAGGTGCAAGCGCGCGACTTGCCGGCGCGCATCTACGCAAGATTCGATGAGATGTTCGGATAATCGAGCAACAGGAAAAGAAGAAGAGATTTTCTCGGCGTCCTCAGCGTCTCGGCGGTGAAGAGATTCAGTTGACCCAGCCCGACTTCCCCCCGCCATTCGTCTTGTCCTGATCTTCCGGCGGAACGTAATTTCCGTGCTCGTCAAAATTCACTTTGCGGTCGTGCTTCCGCATGTAGACTTCGAACTTCTTCGCCGCCCTCCGCCGCTTCCACCGGTAATACCAGTTTCGCGCGCCGAAATATTGTTCGGAAGCCGCATAAGTCAGCCCACGCTTTGGCAAAAATTTGACGAACAAAAATCCAAATAGCAACCCGCCCAGGTGGGCGAATACGGCTACACCTCCCTGCGACGGGTCAAAAACCGCGATGATCGCGACCACTACCCAGATGCCCACCAGATACTTGGCTTTGATCCGAAACGGCAGCGGAAACAAGTACATTTCCTGGTCGGCATAGAGGATGCCAAATGCCATTAGCAGCCCGAAGATACCGCCCGATGCGCCCACGGTTTCCGCCTGTGGGTTCATCCCTAAAAAATGTGTGTAGGCGATGGCAACTGTCACCAGCGCCGCGCCAACTACGCAGAAGAGATAGCACTCAATAAACCGCCGCGGACCCCAGTCACGCTCAAGGTACGATCCGATGAACCATAGCGTCAGCATGTTGAAGAACAGGTGGCTGAAGCTGGCGTGCAGCAGCGAATACGTGACCAACTGCCAGATGTACCCGTTCATCACCAGCACAGGAATCAGCGCAAACATCTCCTGCGCCGAGCGGAAGCTGATGTGGAACGCGCGTTCCAGAATCAGTTGGAAAAGAAAAATCGCCGTGCAGGCGAGAACGATGCGCTTCACCCAGCCGGCAAAGGGCGGGAAGCTGAACGAGATGGTTCCTCCGCGTCGCATCTTAGGGTTCCAATGTCCCACGGTCTCAAAGTTCCAAGGTTTCAACGAAAGACCGCGTGCCTCTGGCCTTAGTTTTGAAGCTTTGAGACCTTAAAACTTTCTTGATTTTTACCTTTCCGGCTCTGGCGTTATCGGCACGCTGCGATGCCCAGCGGCATCGAGCGCCCGCACGGCGAATATCTCATTATCCTTCGAAACCTTCAGAGTTGCACGCGCCCCGCCGCTCACGCTCTGGACGTGTTCCCATTCGGGTGCGCTGGTCGCGCGCCACACAACTTCATAGCCTGCGGCGCCCGCCACCTGATCCCACGTCAAAGTCGTATCGTTTTCGAGATTTTTCGTGAGAATTTTCACGTTCGCGGGCGGCGCCGGAGCTGACGCCAGCGAGGCGAGCGTCGCAGCGTTCAGGCGCGCCACGTTCGCCACATAGTCGTAGTCAACGAATTTCGGAAGATCGCCAAATTCGATGCCATTTTCGATTCGCACGTCCTGATGCTGATGGTTATAGTCTTCTCGAAATTCCGTCAGGCGTACCGCGGCAAATCCCTGCTGATTGAAAGAATAATGATCGCCACCACGCAAAAAACGGTCCAGCCTGAACACGAGAACGGGCTTCACACCGGTGTTATACGTCCGGCCAGTATCGGCGATATAGCGTGCCAGCTCGCGCGAGGTCGAATCGCTCTCGCCACCCAGCGCGCGAAGACGCTTGATTTCCGCGTCGGTCGCGGCGACCGGTATTCCTTCCGAAAACACACGCACCACGCCCGTGTCCTGCTCGGGACTGCGGTTTCCACCCACAATGTCGTTGTTTAAAACCGCTTCCAGCTTCCATCCCTGCTGCTTCGCCATCTGCGCAAAATGCTTGCTGCCGTTCAACCCCTGTTCTTCACCCGCAACGGTCAGAAAAATGATTGTCGCCGGAAACTTGTATTTGCTCAAAACGCGCGCGCACTCCAGGCTGACGGCGGTGCCGCTGCCATCGTCGTTCGCTCCCGGCGCAGCGCCGGTGACGTTGAGGATATCGCTGTTGCGCGAGTCATAGTGTCCCGTAACCAGCACAATTCGATTCGCCTGCACTGGATCAGACCCGCGCATCACCGCATAAACATTAGTGATTTCGGTCGGCTTGGGAATCCGCTCGGCGGGCTGCTCCACAAATTCGTCGGTCTTCACCTCCAGGCAGCCGCCGCAGTCTTTCGAGTACCGTTCGAACTCCGACTTGATCCATTCGCGTGCCGCTCCAATCCCCTTGCCTGCTTTCACCGATTCCTCGTCCTGCGCCGAAATCGTCGACCGATTGCCGAAGCTGACGAGCTTTTCGATAGTCTGCCGGATGCGCTCTGGTGATATCTGCTGGATAGCCTCCTGAATGCGAACGTCGGCCGAGTGAATGTCTGCCAGCTGAGCGTCGCTCGCAGCACTGCCCGAGTTCGGGTACGCGTCGGGCCGCGCCGCCTGTTCCGCCGCCCAGAGGGCAGGAAGCGAGCCCAGCATCAGGGTGGCTGCGGCAATAAAAGCCATGATGCCCGGATGGCAACGTCCTGGGGGCCCTTCCTTTAAAAGCGCAGAATTTTCTCTGTAACCCACTTGACCTTTTCCTCGCGAAGAAACTAAATATAACAGGGTATCCTTAAACTGGAGGAAAGCATGGTGTATTGTCCTGATTGCGAGACCGACCTCGATATCGACGAAGATGAGGTCGACGAAGGTGCAGTCGTCTCGTGCCCGGAGTGTGGTTCCGACTTCGAAGTGATTACTGTTAACCCCATCGAACTCAAGAAGGTCGGTGAAGACGAAATCGACGATGACGAGGACGAGGACGAAGAAGGTGCCAAGGATGATGACGAAGACGAGGACGAATAGTGAGTAGATTCGAGCACGTCACGATCCCCCGCCGTCTCATAGCTCATGGGATGGTTCTGTTCCTGATCGCGGCTTTCATCGCCGGAGCCGCGTCCGCTGGCGAACGCGACAAGTACCCGCCATTCGCCATCATCGTGGGAACGGTCTTCGGCCCCGACGCCCGTGGTATCTATGGCGTAAAAGTAAAGATCCGGCGCGCCGGCGAAAAAAAGGCCAAATGGGAGCTGTATTCCAACCACACGGGCGAATTCGCCCAGCGCGTGCCCGTCGGCCCCGGCGATTACGTCGTTTGGGCTGACGTCAAGGGCTTCAAGCTCCCCGATGGCAAACACCCCGACCCCGGCCCCGAAGTCAACGTGCACATTAGCGGCGATGAGCGTACCGATATCGGCTTGCACATCAATTGGTAGTGGCCTTTGGGCTTCGGAACCTGCACAATGGAGATTATGAAACGGGCTGGAATCGCCGCTGCTGTCGCCTTCGCGCTCACTTTCGGGCTCTTTGTCTCGACCGCTTTTGCCGCCCCTCAACTGTTTGGCCGCGAAAGCAAGAAACCCGATACCACGCGCCTTCTTAGCGGCAAGGTCATGGACGGCAATGACAATCCGATTCCGAATGCTGTTGTCTACCTGACCAACACCCGCGATCGCTCGGTAAAAACCTACATCGTGGGCCCGGAAGGCACGTATCGTTTCCCCTCGCTTCTGGCAAATGTCGATTATGAGGTCTACGCACAGCTCGAAAAGCGCAAGAGCCACACCAAAACTGTCAGCCAGTTCGACAACCGCCAGCAGGTTTACATCGATCTGAAAATTGACGCGAAGTGACGGACCAGCCACCACACGGTAGGCGATGGAAGGGCCCCGGCGATTGGAGATGGCTGGACTATGCGTGCTGTTCTCGCCAACTACTACATCTCGATTCATATTGCGATAGATTCCACGTCGTAACGTAACAATGGAAGCTTCCCGTCCACGGCCCGGACTCGCACCCATGCCCAAATAGTATGAGAAACATTTGCAAACTGGTGACAACTCCCTGACATTTCCGAATTGCGGCTCACCTACTATCACATTCCAAGCAGATCAGAGA
>JBAVYO010000455.1:0-13235 GCA_049698855.1 Terriglobales bacterium | reverse complement strand
GAGAATGCCATCATCCGGCGCCCCTTCGTAGACGTATAACAGAGCGTCGAGTTTGCCGTCACCAGACTCTTTTACTGCCAACTCGTATCCAAGCAGATCGCCAGCCTCCTTCGAAACCCACGCGTTTGAGTAAATACGCATCGATGAGGTTCGCTCACATTCCTCGTTCCGGGCGCTCTTTGCGGATACATAAGACGCTGGGAGTAGAAGCGACAGTAATGTGGGTACCAAGAATCGCATTTTTACAGGCATACGGGCCACTAATTCCTTCGAAGGCATTGGCGTTAGAGTGACCGCGTCCGTCCGTTTTTCTCGTCGTTCAGGGCGCGTTGTATAAGCGGGTCAAGTCGACCATCGGCAGGGTCGGATTGAGGCATGCGCTGGCGGCGGACTTTGATTTTGCTCTCGTCCTTGCGGGCTTGGGCGAGATCGTAGGCGAGCTGCATCCGCAACCAGGTTTCCGGCGTGCTGCCGAAGGCCTTCGAGAGGCGGATCGCCATCTCAGGGCTGATGCCCGACTTGCCATGAATCACGTTGTTGAGCGTTTGACGGCTGACGCCGAGAACCTCCGCTCCCTGAGTAACCGACAAGCCTAGAGGTTCGAGACACGCGTTTCGAATGCTGCGTCCGGGATGCGGGGGATTTTTCATCGGCATGGTGTAGTCCATTTTACTTCGATGCACTAAGAGCCTGTTCCAGAGTCAACCGGATGAAGCGCTGATAGGGCAGGCCGACGCGGGCGGCGCGCTCGCGGAGGGCGTCATATAGCTCCCCGGACAAGCGCAAATTAATCGACTTGTCTTTGCGCTTAATCTCGAAGCGCACCAGCTTGGCGCCCGAAAGATCGTATTGCGACAGGTCGGCTTTGTCGACGAAAGCAGCTGCAGCACGGTCACTTTTAAAGCTCGGGATTTTCTTTTTCGAAGGCATCGATCTCCTCCCTATGCATGTAGCGCGCGCTGATGGGCCGGATCAGAAGTTCATCGCCCTCTTGCCGGAGTGTAAAGACGATGAACACGCCGCGTCCTTTTTCCGTTCGCCCGATGGCGCGAAAGCGATTTTCGCGCTGCGAGTGGGCTTCGTCCGGCAGGATGGCAAGCGGGCGAGCAAAAAGGCCTTCGATCACGTCAACTGAAAGCCCATGTTTCTCACACTTGGCGCGGTTGCCACGGTCCCAGTCGAAGCCGTTCGCCGGTAAAGTCATGCTACCAGAAAGATATGCATTTGTATAGGCAAATGCCTACTCACTCATTGACGCAATTAAAGCGATATGGCAGCCTGCTCCAGCCGGACGATTTCGGCCATGATGGCGGCGGCTTCCTCTTCTAGCGACGTACGCATGGATTGGTAATCCGCGTCGGGGACCTTGCCGGCTTTGTATTCGAAATTCAGGTCGCGCAGGTTCTCGTAGACGGATTCCTTGCGCTCGCGGAGATAGCCGAGGCGCGTCTTTTCTTCTCCGGCGTAGACTTCGCCGGGGAAAAAGAAGACGTAGTAGAGCGTGGCGAGCGTGAAGACGGCGCAGACGAAGATGACCATGTTCATAGAGTTCTCAGTTCCCGGTTCTCAGGTCTCAGGTCTCAGGTCTCAGAAAAAACTTAAGCTGCGTGCCCGTTTTCACAAAGCCTCATTGTTCCGTCTCCTTGCGGGCCTGGGCTCGGAGGCGGTCCAGTTCGGGGCCTTGTGGGATGGCGACGCCATCGGCCAGAGCGGGCTCGGGGCGGCTCTTCCAGAGGCGCACGACGTAAACAACGAAGCCAATGCCCGCGGCGAGAGCGACGAAGGGCATGATCCAGGCAACTTTGTTGAAGCCGACGGCTGTGGGCGCGGCGATGACGGTGGGACCGTAATTCTGCACGAATCCCTGAAGGATGAGGTCGTCGTTGTCGCCTTTGTCGATGGCGGCCATGAGTTCGTCGCGCATCTTGTCGGAAGACTTGCAGCCGACGTGATTGCATTCGAGCAGAACCTGGCCGCATCCGCAGGTACACATCATGCGGTGTCCGAGATCTTTGAAGCGGGCGTCGGGGTTGCCGCTGGCGCCCATGAAGAGGAATACGGCGGCGGCGAGGGCCGCGGCCTGCAGACAGCGGTGGAACGAGATCGCGGCGGATCGGGTGAGGTAGGGGTCCCTCGACTGCGCCGATCCATTCGCTTGGCGAACGGACCGGCTTCGCTCGGGATGACAATCTGCATTAGTACGCATAGGACTTGGCAGTTTCATATCAGTCCCCTGCTCCTGTGTGGACGGGTTCCGGGACTCGGGCCGCTACGGGCGCGGTGACAGGCACCGTACTCGGAACCAGCGCCACGACGGTTCCGAAGACCATGATGATCAGGCCAATCCAGATCCACGGCACCAGCGGATTGAGGTGTGCCTTGATGATGGGCCGTCCGGTGGTTTCGTTCTTGCCCTCGTAGACGAGATAGAGATCGTGCACGAGGAAGAGATCTTCGCGGAAGCTGGGATAGATGCGCGGCAAGGTTTGCGGCTGGCCGCTGGCTTTGTAGAAGCGGCGCTCGGGATACATGGTGGTGATCTGCCTGCCGCCGCGAAAAACGTTGATGATCGCCCACTCATTCGCGTAGTTGGGATTGTCGTCCTGCGTGTAGGACTGGCAAACCAGCGTGTACGGGCCAAGATTGATCTTGTCGCCGAAGGCCATCTCTTTTTCCACTTCTTTGTTGAAGGGCTGGCCGAGCAGGCCGATGATGACCAGCGCTACTCCGAAGTGAACAATGTATCCGCCGTAGCGGCGCGTGTTGCGGCGCGTGAGTTGGAGCATGGCGGCGAAGATATTCTGGCCGCTCTTGCCGGCAATGACGCGGCCTCCGCGAACAAACTCGGAGACGATGGTGAAGATGACCAGCGCGGAAAGAACCGCGGCCATCACGGCGTAGAAGTAAGAAGGATCTTCCCAGGGCTTTACGCCGAAGAGGATCATCATCAGGCCAACGGCGACGGAGCCGATCGCGGGAAAGAGGAAATTCCGCTTCAGGCTTTCGAGCGAAGTTTTACGCCAGGCCAGCAGTGGGCCAACGGCGGTGAGCAGCATCAGCAGGAGCGCGACTGGCACGGCGACTCGATTGAAGAATGGCGGGCCAACCGTAACTTTGTGTCCCTGTACCCATTCGGAGAGGATCGGGAAAAACGTTCCCCAGAGGACGGTGAAGCAGACAACAAGCAATAAGAGATTGTTGAACAGGAAGCTCGATTCGCGTGAGACCAGCGATTCGAGTTTGTGCTCGCTCTTCAGATAGCGCAGGTTCTTGATCAGGAAAAACGCACAAACAGCGGTTGTCAGCGCGATGAAAACGATGAACCACGTTCCGATGGATGATTGCGCGAACGCATGCACGGAACTGATGACGCCGGAGCGAGTGAGGAACGTCCCAAGCATCGACAGCAGGAACGTGGCGAAGACCAGAGCCATGTTCCACACCTTCAACATGCCGCGTTTCTCCTGCATCATCACTGAGTGCAGAAACGCAGTGCCGGTGAGCCAGGGCATGAGCGACGCGTTTTCCACCGGATCCCAGCCCCAGTAGCCTCCCCAGCCGAGGACGGCGTAGGCCCAGTGCGCGCCGAGAAAGACTCCTATGGTGAGGAAGCACCACGTCACCATGGTCCAGCGGCGGGTGATGTGTATCCATTTTTCGCCGGGGTAATGCATGATGAGCGCGCCCAGCGCGAACGCAAAGGGGATGGTGAAGCCAACGTATCCCAGATAGAGCATGGGCGGATGGATGACCATCTCGGGATATTGCAGGAGCGGATTGAGGCCGGTGCCGTCGGGAGGAATGCCTCCTTGCTCGATGGCGAACGGGTGCGCGGCGAAATTCAGAATCAGAAGAAAGAAAACCTGCACGGCGGCAATGATGACCGAGGCATAGGCAAAGAGCCGCTGATCGGTCTTATAGCGCAAGCGGAGAACGAAGCCATAGCCGGCGAGCAGCAGGGACCAGAAGAGCAGCGAGCCTTCCTGCCCAGACCAGAGCACGGCAAACTTGTAGGCGACGGGAAGATCGCGATTGCTGTGGTGGTAGATGTAGGCGATGGAAAAATCGTCGTTGAACGCGGCCGAGACGAGCACGAACGAGGCCAGCACGACGATGATGAACGTTGCAATTCCGGCGCGGCGGGCAGTTTCACCCAGACGATCCCAAGCAACATTCTGACGGAAGGACAACGCGAGAAGGCCCACGAGAGAAAAGTAAGCACCCAAGCCGACCGCTAGATCCTCGGTGTGACGAAAAATGAAAGCGATGGACAAGTCGCCGTCAAGTACCGCGACCAGCAGCCCCACAAGAGCGGCGCCCGCCAATATCGCGCCGACCAAAGTGGCGATGCCAAGGCGATGGACGCTCTGGCCAAGACGACGCCAAGTGACGTTCTGGCTGGATAACAACGCCACCAAGCCTAAGAGAAATGAGTACGCGCTGAGGCCAAGCGCCAATAGAAGCGCGAAGCTTCCTATTTGAGCCATAAGGATGTAATCCCCGATAGAAGCTATTTTTTCAGAGATATGGTGGGGATGCAATGAGAGGAGCGTCAGTCTCCGTTGCTAGTCGTCAGTTCCCAGTTCTTAAGAAGGAAGGGGCTACACTTTACTTCCCCTTTTCCAGCGGATAGGACTTCTCGCGCCAGCCCCGAATTCCGCCGTCCATTGAGATCACGTTCGTGTAGCCCATCTTCTGCAGATTATCGGCTGCTAGAGCGGAACGGAAACCGCCTCCGCAATAAAGCACAAGCGGCGTATCGAGCTCGGGATACTTGGCCTCGATGTCGCGCTCAATCACACCTTTGCCGAGGTGGACGGCTCCGGGAATGTGGTCGGCATCGAATTCGCGGTCTTCGCGGACGTCGACGAGGACGAATTTGTCGCCTTGGTCGAGGCGTTTCTTGACCTCATCCACGGTGGTTTCGCGGATGCGGCTCTTGGCGTCGTTGACGATGGCGAGAAAGCGCGGAGGATGATTGCGGGCCATAGGTTTCTCCGAGAAAATCTTAGCAGCTTTACGTCGGAGCCATCAGCTATCAGGAAAACCAACATCCACCACGGAGACACCGAGTCACAGAGAAAACCTTTTTCTATTTTTCCTCCTCCGTGACTCCGTGGTAGGTCTTAACGTGCAAGTAGCCGCGAACCAATGAGCCTGGTCAATCCGCAAATCCGCCATCCACTCTTATGGTTGCCACACGACGTTCAAGAAATTTTCTCTGATCCTCCTCCGTGTCTCCGTGCCTCCGTGGTGAAAAAGCTTTTTCTCGGCGTCTCGGCGGTGAACTGATCACCCGATCCTAAAAACATCACAAACTCGCTGTGATTTCCCTCCTAGACACTGCACCACGATCGGTGCAATCGTCGTTTTGAACTGCGTCCGCTCATCGGTCGCCCTTAACTAGAAAGGCAACATGAAAATTCCACGAATTTTCGGTTTTTTCGCGAATTGTTCCGGCGCCCGAGCCTCAAAAAACCCAGCAAATTCGACATTTGCGTCCACTAACTTCAATGTTTTGAAGCCTTTGAACCTACGTGCTTTGTAATGAGTAACTTATGCAAATCAGGGGGAGGGGGGAGGGTTATTTTTGTGGTTAACTCACACGTGCGGCGACAGTCATCCTCGTCCGTGCAACTGGCACTTTCGAACCCAGAAATCAATGAATCGTCCGCTCTTTTATCTCCTGCTGGAAGCGCCCGTATCCTCTCTAACTCCATCGTAGGTTTCACGAGATTTTCTTTGCTCCTCCTCCGTGTCTCCGTGCCTCCGTGGTAGGTTTTAATGTGGAAGCAGTCACGAACCAATGAGCCTGGTCATCCGGAAATCCGCAATTCATTCTTATGGTTGCTATACGACGAAGCGCATTCGCAAGGGCACGCTGATCGTCGAGTACGTGGGCGAGCCGCTGAGCTACGAAGAAGCTGACGACCTCTACGACGACTACGAAAACACATATTTGTTTGGGCTGGACGGCGGAAAGCGCATTCTTGATGGCTACGGCGTGGCCGCATTCGTGAACCACTCGTGCAAGCCGAACTGCGAGACGGACCAGATCGCTGGCAAAATGTGGATCATCGCGTTGCGCGACATTGAGCCCGGCGAAGAGCTGACCTACGACTACTGCCTGTACGATGGTGAAGATGACGCGCCGTGCAGGTGCGGGTCGAAGCGGTGCCGTGGGAGTTTGTATTCGGCCGCGCACCTGCGCAAGCTGAAAAAGAAGCGCGAAAAAGCTGAGGCCGCGGCGCGGGCTGCGGGAAACGCCGCAGCTGATAAAACCGATGCGGTGCGGGCGAGTTAGGGCGCTATGAAGGTTAGCGAAAAAGACGTTGCCTACGTGGCCGAGTTGGCTCACCTGGAGTTGAGCGCCGACGAGCGGGCGCGCATGCTCCGCGATCTGAACTCCATTCTCGAATATGTGGATCGGCTGAGTGAACTGAATACAGAGAACGTTGAGCCGATGGCGCAAGTCTCCGACCGCTACGGTGTGGATGTTTCGCGGCAAGGGAGTGAGCGCTTCGCCTATGCGGCGCGCGAGGACGTGAAGGAAGGATTGCGTCCGTCGTTGCCGCATGAAGAAGCGATGAAGAACGCTCCAGAGACCGATGGGACGTTCTTTTTAGTGCCGAAGGTGATTGAGAGATAGCGCGATGACACTGAGGGGCGCGACCAACGAGTCTACGATCGAGGGCGTTCGCGACGCGATTGCGGAGCGGCGAACGAGCGCGCTCGCGCTTGCCGAGGAATTTTATGCGCGTATCAAGAGAGAAGACGCGGAGATCGGCGCGTTCCTGACTTTGTCCGAGGAGCGAGCGCGGGCGCAGGCTGAGCGCATCGATAAGATGGCCGCTGCGGGCCAGCCTTTGCCGCCCCTGGCTGGCGTTCCCATCGCAATCAAAGATGTGATGGTGACGCGCGGCGTGCGCACGACTGCGGGATCGAAGATTCTCGAAAATTTTATTCCGCCGTATGACTGCACCGCGGTTGCGCGACTGGAAGCGGCGGGAGCGGTCGTGCTCGGAAAACTCAATTGCGACGAGTTTGCCATGGGCTCGTCGAATGAGAATTCGGCTTATCATCCTGTGCGCAATCCGCGGGACAAAACGCGGGTTCCCGGAGGATCTTCTGGCGGATCAGCAGCAGCGGTTGCGGCTGGCATGGCGGTTGCAACTTTGGGATCCGATACAGGCGGATCGATTCGGCAACCTGCTTCGTTTTGCGGCGTGGTCGGACTGAAGCCGACTTATGGGCGCGTGTCGCGATATGGACTGATTGCGTTTGCCTCGTCGCTCGATCATATTGGACCGTTTGCCAACTCGGTGAAAGATGCGGCGCTGGTGCTGCAGACGATTGCGGGGCGCGATCCGATGGACTCGACTTCGGCGGACGTTCCGGTGCCCGATTATGTGGCGGAATTGGAAAAGCCACTCGGCGAAGGCCCGAGTTCGTATGGCGCGGGCACTCCCTTCGGCAAGCTCAGGGCAGGCTCTGCCCGCGAAATGCCCGCAGCTTCGGATAAGCCGATAAGAGTTGGGGTAGCGAAGGAATATTTCGGCTCGGGGTTGGATCCCGAAGTGCGCGCGGCGGTTGAGGCGGCGATTCAGAAGCTGGCTTCGCTCGGATGCGAGATTATTCCGGTTTCGTTGCCGCATACCGAATATGCGATTCCGGCTTATTACATTGTCGCGACGGCGGAGGCTTCGGCGAACCTGGCGCGCTTTGACGGCGTGCGTTACGGATTCCGCGCACGCGGCGCGAAGACGCTCGCGGAAATGTATCGGCAAACGCGCGATGGTGGATTTGGCATGGAAGTCAAGCGGCGCATCATGCTTGGGACTTATGCGCTGAGCGCGGGCTACTACGATGCCTATTACTTGAAAGCACAAAAGGTCCGGACGCTGCTGACGCGCGATTTCGATGAGGCTTTCACAAAAGTGGATGTGATCGCGGCTCCAACTGCGCCGACTGCGGCGTTCAAGCTGGGAGAAAAAGTGGATGATCCGCTGGCGATGTATCTCGCGGATATCTACACGGTGACGGCGAATCTGGCTGGCATCCCTGGAATCTCAGTCCCATGCGGCGAGACGCGCGAAGGCTTGCCGATTGGGCTGCAAATCTTCGGGCGGCACTTTGATGAAGCGACGGTGCTGCGCGTGGCGCATGCGTATGAGAAGGCGTCGTTGGTCGGTGGTCGTTAGTCGTTCGCTTTTCGTCGTTCGCTGTTGGCTGTTCGCCGTCAAGCGATTGGATCAAATGGTAGAGAGGCCATAGGCTTGCCCTACAGAGACATATAATATTTCTCTCCGGAGCATGCCTTGCACAGCACTCGCCCGCCCCGCTCTACTTCGCGGTGGAAGTTGATGCCTTCTCCACATTGGGCGCAGACTATGCGGCCGGATTTGTAGCCGGGGAATTCTTCGGGCGGGAGATCGACCTTTACCCATTCGGCGGAGAACAGGTCGTCGTCGGACATTTCTCTGTAGGCCAGCATCTGCTGCTGGTTTTTGTTTTCTATCTCCGGATACATTTCTCGCGCTAACTTCTTGGACGATTCTTTCGCGGCGATGCGGATGGCTTTATACGAGTGGTCGGAGGCGGACCCACTCAAGCCAAAATCGGGCTTGAGTGGGGCACCCGGCTTGAGTGGGGCACCCGGCCGCGCCGGTTCGTCGATGCTGGGCAGGCGTGAATTGTCTGGGAGAATTCCCTGAGACCGCTCGAAGCGGTTGAGAGGGTAGGGGTCCTTCGACTCCGCCACAACTTCACTCCGTGAAGCTGTCGCTCCGCTCAGGATGACATTGGTGTTGGAGGGTTCATCATGGATCGGAAGTTTGGCGACGAGATCGACGAAGGTGGCGGCCATTTTGCCCCAGTCGCGGAATTTCAGGGCGCGCTTGCCGAGACGGCATCCGGTGACGACGGCGATGGCATCGGTGGCGCAGCGATCGATTTCGACGAGGGTGACGAGGCGCTTGCGGTCTTTGCCGCGTGGGTCGTCGATGCCGAGTTTCGCCAAGCCGAGCAGGGCGAGGCGGACACCCAAAATTTGTCCGGCGCAGAGATGGCCGTGAGCGATTTCGGCTTCGACGAGATATTCGTTCAGGGAAAGCATGCGGATTGATTTTGTAATTTGGTGATCGGGTAATTTCGTAATCTAAGGCTCGCCGCCTCAGCTCTTGATCCTCGACGGCCCGTCATTGCGGAAGAGAAAAATGCAGATTCCTCCCTCCGGTCGGAATGACAAGAATTACACGTCGGAATGACACGGGTCTTAAGTTACCAAATTACCCGATCACAAAATTACCAAATGCTCTTACTTTCTTCTCCAGCGCACGCCGTCTTTTGTGTTCTCTACTATGATGCCGGCGGTGGTGAGCTCGGCCCGGAGGGCATCGGACTGTTTGAAGTCGCGCGACTTTCTGGCGGCTTCCATCTCGGCAAGTTTTTGATTGACCTGATCGTCGGCTAATTGCGCTGAGCCGGCAAGTTCTTCGAGTTCGGGACTGATATCTTTTTCGCGGCCCTCGGAGCGAGCCCAGTCGAGCACAGCCTTCATCTTCGGCTGATCGTCATCTTTCAGCACGGCGAAGATGGAGTCGAAACGGTCGAGCACGGCGAGCAGGGATTGAATATCGTCTTGGCGGACTTCTCCGGGCTTCGATTCGTTGGCGTCGAGCGCGGTGTTGGCCTTGCGCAGCATATCGAAGATTGCGCCCTGGGCTTCGGCAGTGTTGAGATCGTCGGAGAGAGCGGCGGTTACGCTCTCAGCGGTTTCGCGGGCGAGGGCTGCGAGAGTCGAAGAAGCAGGCGAGAGTCCCTCAGCGGCTAAAGCCGCGTTGGTAGCATCTTGTGACGGCACGAGTAAACTCGTGCCCTTCCCATTCGCGCCGCTGCCGCCAGTTGGCAGTGCATCCGCGTTTTTTTCGTTTGCTTTGTTTCCGTCCGTCCCCTTCGCGAGGTCTTTTGCGGCGCGCTCCAGGCGGAAGCGGAAATTGCGCAGCTTTTCCACCGAACTAGCGGCGGACTTGAGTCCTTCAAATGTGAAGTTGAGCTGATTGCGATACGGGACTTGCGTGAGCAGCCAGCGAATGGATGAGGGCTTGTGTCCTTTGAGGACGAGATCGCGCAGGGTATAGAAGTTGCCCAGGCTCTTGGACATCTTCTGCCCTTCGACGAGCAGGAAGCGGGCGTGAAACCAGTAGCGCGCGAACTGTTGTCCGCTGAGTGCTTCGGATTGCGCGATTTCGTTTTCGTGATGCGGGAAGATCAGGTCTTCGCCGCCGGCGTGGAGATCGAAGCTGGGGCCAAGCTGCTCCATCGACATGACGGAGCACTCGATATGCCAGCCGGGACGGCCGGGGCCGATGGAGGTTTCCCACGATGCCTCGCCGGGCTTGGGCGCTTTCCAGAGCGCGAAGTCGCGGGCGTTGTCCTTATCGTATTCGTCAACATCGACGCGGGCGCCGTCGTTCATGCCGGCGAAATCTTTTTTCGAGAGCTTGCCGTACTCGGGAAACTTGGCGATGCGGAAATAATAGGAGCCGTCGTCGGTGCGGTAGGCGAAGCCCTTTTCGACGAGCTTGCCGATGAACGTAGCCATCTGCTCGATGTGCTCGGTGGCGCGCACGAAAGTGGGCGGCGAGATGTTGAGCAGGGCGGAATCTTCAAAGAAGGCCTTGGTGTATTTCGCCGTGTATTGCTGCACGGTGACGCCGTCGCGGGCGGCGTTGCGGATGATCTTGTCATCCACGTCGGTGATGTTCATGACGTAGCGGACGTCGTATCCGGACTGGCAAAGGAACCGATAGAGAAGATCGACGGCGATGAATGTGCGGAAGTTGCCTATGTGGCCGTAATCGTAAACGGTCGGCCCGCAGGCGTACATGCGGACACGCTTGTCGTCGATGGGGTGGAAGTCTTCGACTTTGCCGGAGAGAGTATTGAATAGACGTAAGGACATAAATATAAGGACCAAAAGATCGCAACAATTCGGCGAAGCTTCATTCTAGGGGCCCGGAAGGAATGGGGCAACGGCCAGAGGCCAGTGGTTGGGTACAAAAGTGATAGAGTTTGAAAGGCGGTTTTGCGGCCCCGTAGCTCAACTGGATAGAGCATCAGTCTTCGGAACTGAGGGTTGGGGGTTCGATTCCCTCCGGGGTCGCCAGATCGGTTCCCAGTTCCCAGTTCCCAGTTCTCGGTTTTCGGTTCCCAGTTGCCAGTCCCGTGTGGCCCGTGATCGTCAGGGGAAGATTCTCACGTTAATTCAACGTTCGTAGATATCGGACTCGGAAAGAACCGGCGCCCTTTCATCCACTTTCTTCGAGCGATGCGCAGCCGAGAACATCGGGCCCCGCGCCGGCACGACCGGAGCGAAGCGCAGAAATCCGATCGACTGCTTGACGTCGTCGTAGATGGCTTCCATACCGCCGGTCATCAGATAGGTTTCGTGCCAAAAGCCGGTACCGCCGGAGTCCTTGAGAAACGATTGCCACCAGTCGCGGTGAGGTTCCGAGCGCGTCCAGGTCATAAGCGAATCCATGTCGCGCCAATATTGGCGCATGCCGACGTGGGGCGGGAAAATCGAAAAGATAAACGTCTCATGCAGAAGAAGGCCTGCGGGCTGAGCGGCGGCCGAGGAGGCGATTTTAGGGCCGAAACCGAGGAGGGTTTTCAATCCGGTAAGCCGGTTCACACGCATCCCAAGGTAAATAACGACGAGATTAGGATAGTCCGAAAGATCGACGGTGCGACGATCGACTTTAGTCCGCATACTGGGAAAGATTCAGCGGCAGGCCACGAGGATTCTGAAAAGGGTATATGTGTGCCTCGCACATGCTGTGGATGAGTTGCTCGCGATCAATTACTTCAACCTGACCGCGGTTTCCCGAATCCAAATAGACGCTCGATTCAGTTGGGGCAATTACGATTTCGGGTCGTAACCCGATATGAGGTGTATGTCCATGGAAGGTGTCGCTATGCTCTTTTCGACGTGCGGTTCCAGGGGGCAACGTCGCATCGCGTTTTTCGTTCTAGCTACGTGCCTTTGCTGCCTGTGGTTTGCCCCGTCTAGCTCGGGTCAGGAAGCGCCGCCGCAAGCCCCTTCCGTCACGGGCGGTGAAACGGCGAAGACTGACCTGGAGAAGAAGGCGGTCGGAACCAAGCCAGCGGAACCGCCCGCGGTGCTGGATCAGCTTAATTCCGCGATCGAGCAGCTTACCGCCCGGATTTCTCCCGCGGTGGTTCAAATTCTGGTCACCGGCTATGGGACAGTAGACGAGAGCAATCACGGGCAAACGGCGCTTATAACCCGCGAGCAGGCGATTGGTTCGGGAGTGATCGTAGACCCGGATGGCTACATCATGACGAACGCCCACGTGGTCGAGGGGGCGCAGCGCATCCACGTAGCTCTCTCCCTGCCTTCGGTGGATTTGCCGGAGGGGCGGTCGCCGGTGGGCAGAGAGCGAATCGTGGACGCGACGCTGATCGGACTTCACAAGGACACCGACCTTGCCCTGCTCAAGATTGACCAGACTGGCCTACCCACACTTTCTCTGGGCAGCCGCAGGCCACTGCATCAGGGACAACTGGTGTTTGCGCTGGGCAGCCCTGAGGGATTGTCGAACTCGGTGACGATGGGCGTAGTCAGTTCAGTGGCTAGGCAAGCAGATCCGAACCGTCCGCTGGTCTACATTCAGACCGATGCTCCCATCAATCCAGGCAATAGCGGCGGCCCGTTGGTGGATAGCGACGGCTATGTAGTGGGGATTAACACTTTCATTTTCTCAACAGCGGGAGGCAGCGAGGGACTCGGGTTCGCGATCCCGGCACGAATCGTGCAATTCGTGTATGAGAGCCTGCGCAAGTATGGACACGTGCATCGCATAGAGGTCAAGGCGGGCGCACAAACGATCACTGACGACATGGCAAAAGGACTGGGACTCACTCAAAATTGGGGAGTCATAATCGACGACGTGATACCGGGCGGTCCCGCAGATGCAGCGGGCCTGAAGATTGGCGACATCGTTGTGAGAGCCGATGGCCGCCTCATCGATACATTGCCGTCCTTTACCGGGGCTCTCTATCTCCATCCTTTGGATGAAGTGCTTAAGCTGGATGTGCTGCGCGGGAAAGAGCGAAAAACACTTTTCATTGCGGCGCTGGAGATGAAAGATTCCATGGACGCGCTGCCCGATCTGGCCAATTCGCGCGACAATCTGATCTCGCGGTTGGGA
>JBAVYO010000454.1:0-25846 GCA_049698855.1 Terriglobales bacterium | reverse complement strand
TTCCAAACGACCATCTTGCTTCCGGAGTTCTACGACACAACGGCTGCCCTTCCGCCGCACCAGTTGGTGATCAACGCGATTGGCGAAGAGGCGGGACCGGGTGCGCTGGAAGCGGCGCAACTCGTGGTCTCGCTGACTAGCGCGCCGGTGATTAATCCGCCGGACGCGGTGTTTGCGACCAGCAGAAGCAACAATGCCACTCGTCTGGCCGGCTTGGCGGGGGTGGTGACAGCGAGAACTGCCAGGGTGCCGCGGGTCCAAGTCTCCAGCGCGGATGCGGCAGGCACGCTTGCCAGTCTGGGAATCGAATTCCCTCTCTTGCTGCGAGCGCCGGGGTTTCATACGGGGCTGCATTTTCTGCGAGTGGAGAGTCTTGAAGATCTGCCGGCAGCGCTGGATCCGTTGCCCGGTGAGGAACTGATCGTGATGCAGTATCTGGACGCACGCGGCGCGGACGGAAAATCGCGCAAGTATCGCGCGATGATGATCGACGGTCAAATCTATCCCCTGCACTGCGCGATTTCCAGCCATTGGAAGATTCACTACTTCACCGCTGAGATGGCGGATAACGAGGCACACCGCGCGGAAGACAAAGCGTTTCTGGAAAACATGCCGGCCGTCATTGGCCCGCTCGCGATGAAAGCGCTCGAACGAATTCAGCAGACCCTTGGACTCGATTATGCCGGGATCGATTTCGGCTTGAATGCCAAGGGTGAGGTTCTGGTGTTCGAAGCCAACGCGACGATGGTGGTGAATCCTCCGGAGCCGGATGAGCGCTGGGCCTATCGCCGCCCTGCCTGTCAGCGGATCCATACGGCGGTGCAGCAAATGTTGATCAAGAGGGCTTTCGCGCCGCGGGCCAAGCAAGCAAGCGCGACGTAATGAAAAGCTCCAGCGGGGCTGCTGGAGGCTGTTTTTTGTGCGAGCCGCAAGGCCCGCCCGCCCGCCACGCGGGAGTTCTAGCTCCTTCCAATAATTTCGCGAGCCTTAGAAATATCGTTTGGGAAGAGGTCGGGCGGCACTTCAAAACCGGCCATCGCTACTTGATACCGGGCACATCTCGTCTTATCTCCAAGACAGAATGATTCCTTCATCCGTCCAGCGACGGTCGGCATCTTCGCCAGCCAATCGGATATGAAAGTACAGATTCGCAGTCGTTCGCATTCCACTAACACAGGTACCTCCTTCTGGGAGTATAGGATCGTGATAGCGGGCTTTCCAGCGATCATTAGATAATGTTAGTAACTAGTAAGGTGGCATCGCACTTACTAGTGGAATACGACTGGCGATAGTAGCCGCGTGGTTCGCTTGTAAAAATGGGCCATCGCTCTTTCAGTTACTGCATTAGCTGCCAGGCGCGGAAGGCGCACACTGCCGGGACGGCGAAGAGCATGGCGTCGATGCATGAATTATGCATGAATTCACATCGACGACATTCGTTTTTTGTTGTGCGGATCGCCCCGAGCACGGCGATATTAATTACGCCTTTTTTATCAAGCGGGTAATTCCCACCAGGATGATCGCGCCCACAAACGCGACAATAATGGAGCCGATGATGCCGCCGGCGGGCCAGATTCCCAGGATGCCGAAGACCCATCCGCCGACAACGCCGCCGAGAATGCCGAGAATGATGTCGACGAGAACGCCGTAGCCACCGCCTTTCATGAGTTGTCCGGCGAGCCAGCCGGCGATGAGTCCCACCAGAATCCAGGTGATAAATCCCATGTTGTTCTCCAGAGCGGTGATCCCGCTGATGTGCGGCCATTATTTTTGGGCCGGGCCAGAATCTTACGCGAGAGTTTGTTTCCTGGCAAACGGGAATCGTAAATTTACGGCTAAGGGCAGTATTCGCGGTTATTGGAGCGGGTCACTGCTGCTTTGGTCACTACTGCATCAACTGCCAGGCGCGAAAGGCCCAGACTACCGGGACGGCAAAGAGCATGGCGTCGATGCGGTCGAGCATGCCTCCGTGGCCTGGGAGGATGGAGCCGGAATCTTTGACTCCCGCGCCGCGCTTGATGAGCGACTCGACGAGATCGCCCAGCTGCGCGGCGATGTTGACCACGGCTGAGAGGATGACGATCGGCCAAAGTTGAGGCTGCTCGAGTCCGAAGATGCCGTCGCGGCGCTCGATCAAGCCGATGCGCAGAAGGGCTGCGCTGAGTTGCGGTGCGTGCTGGAACCAGAGCGCTCCAATAATGACGCTGGCGAGAATGGAGGCGATCGCGCCTTCCCAGGTTTTCTTCGGGCTGACTGCGGGCGACATGCGATGGCGTCCGAGCGATTTGCCGACGAAGTAGGCGAAAATGTCTCCAGCCCAAACGCAGAGCAGGGTGAAGATGACCCAGATTGCGCCTGCGGGCTGGCGGCGGATCTCGACCAGCAGCGCCATGGGAATCGCAATATAGGCGAAGGCGAATGTGGAGGAGGCGGCGGCGGGATATCCGGTGCTCAGATCGGGGCGGCGCATGGCGGCTGTCAGAAAGACAAAGGGCGCGAGCGCGGCTGCGAGAGCGATGCCGTAGATGGTGGATGTGGTTTCGACCAGCGGTGTGCGATTCGATGTCGCGACGATGATGAAGATGAAGAAGAGCGCGGCGTAGGCTTGGGTGAGCGTGGTCAGCGGCTGCACGCTGTAGTGGGTGGTGAGCTTCAGGAATTCGGCGATGGCGAGGAGCGCGACTGCCGCGGAGACAATCACGAGCAGATAGGCTGGGGCTTTGAGGACTAGCAAAAGGACGAGTGGGATTAGGACTACGGCGGTCGCTATGCGCTTGATCATAGAGTTCGGACGTTGACAGGAAATCTTAAACCACTGCGAGCGAGGGGAACAGGAGGCGATTGGCGAGGCTTTGAGCGCTAATGCCTGTGGCGTCTGTTAAGTTTATTGACTGGTGCCCGCTCGCCAAGGCTCCAGAGTTCACGATCTTTGCATATTTGCAACGAGTAGCGTCAAGAACACCCGCCGCCGCTGCTAATCCTAGTGTTCACGTTGTAGAACGTGTTGGAACCGATGAAGCCGTCCGGGACCCAGTCGAGTCCGATGTTAGCGTTATTGATGACGTTTTTGGTCACCGTATTGCCCGTCGTGCAACTGAATACGATTCCGTCACCGAGAGAATAGGTGATGGTGTTGCCTTTCACGAGTGCGTTGCCAGCGCCTATGTTGATACCGAGTGTAGTCCCGAATATCTGGTTCGAGGTCACACTCACACCCGGTGCTTCGATGTCGATTCCGGTATATTGCTGGTCGATCCGGTTCCCCGAAACCGTGACATTGCTGGACCAGACCGTAACACCTGTCGTGGACCAATCGGGAGAAGAGGCAATGGAGTTGTTGGATATGCTGCCCTCAACGTTCCCAAGGGCGAGAATGGCCACACTAGAGTTGGCGTAGAGGAAGTTGTTCTCGACCACGGCGGTAAGGCTTGACGGTGTCTGATTACTGCCGGCACTAATACCGGCGCTACTGCCGGTATTGATCTGGCTGTTTTCTATCTTGATTGACCTCGTAGCTCCAGCCCCGTTTTCCGCCGCGATCCCGATGCTGTTGAAATTGCAATTGCCGTTGGTTTCTACCCCGTTCACGGTGCCAGACGAGCCACTGCTATAAAAGATTGCAATTTCGGTCGCTGGGCAGCCGGATGGGTTACTCTGGAGCACGTTGATATTGGTTATATTGACCGGTCCCGCCGTGACTTGGATCTGCGGAGCAACGGTACCCCAATAGATGCTCGTTGTGGTCACGAGCGAAACGCCACCATCGTCAATCACAACCGGGCCCGCAAGCGAGCCGGGAATTGCTTCCAGAGTCAACGCTTTGTCGATCACGACCTGTTCGGCGTAGTATCCGGGGCACACCTCGACGGTTGAACCTCCCGGAACAGCAGTTACCGCAGCCTGGATGCTGCTAAAAGCTCCCTTCTCACAATACCCGACGTAGTAGGTGGCCGCGATCAGCGGCTGGGCAGCGAGAAAAAGGCCAAGAGCCAACAGAACAAAATGGTAACGGCGCATACTTGTCCTCCCGTAAGACGGGCTTGAGGCTATTTGCAACCTGACGCGAGATCGAAATCACTGGTCGGGCACTGACCTTAAGCATGCGGGCCGAGGTTCGGGCCAGCCAGAGCAACTGGGAGAGCAAGAGGTACTCGCAAAAAACTGTAAACAGAAATCATGAAACAATCAGTGAGGAACCTCACATCCGGATGTGACAAGAGGGGCAAGAATGGCGGTGTTTTGCGGCTTACGAGCGGAATCTTCGATGGGACCTTGCGACCGACGAGAACTAACCAGCGTCAGTTGACGCGAAATCTATTACACTCAAAATCGTTCGGGACGCGCAGCTGGTTCGGGATCTGTACGCTGCCGCGGATTCACGCTAACAGGGAGTAGTTTCCGCTCGCGTCTTCTGTTTCGGAAATTTGTTTTAGTTCGGGATAGCGCTTTACCAGCGTTTCGGGAGCGCGCACTTTTTTCCCTTCCAGCAGGTGGCGCAGTTCGATTGCATTGACCGGAGCTTTTGCCTGGTAGTGGTTGTTGGCGATCACGTAGGTGGATTGCGCCTTCTGCGCGATGATCTCAATCTTCTCTTTCCACTTTTCGAGTTCAGCCGGCTTGTAGAGATAGTTGTAGCGGTCGTTGCGCCTGTCGGTGCCGCGTCCACCCTCGATTCCGCTTTCAAACCAATGCTCATAGTTGCGGCCATGCAGCCGGACGTAGCCGATGCCGGAGGTGACGTGCTCGCTCGGCGCGAGAGATTGGCCGATCTGCGGCTGATCGATGTTGCAGAAGCCGACATTGTGGCGCAGGAATTGAGCCAGGGTTTCGGGCTGGTTCCAGCTTTCGTGGCGAACCTCGACGACGCGCGGATACTCGATGAACTGGCGAAGCAGCTCTTCGAGATATTCGCGGTTGAGACCTGTATTTTTGAACGAGACGGGAAATTGGATGAGCAGCGCCCCCAGCATATTTTCGGAGGTGAGCGAATCGAGGCCTTCGCGGGCGAGGCGCTCGTCCTGATCGTTAGGGCGAATGCTGGCGGCGGAAGTGGGCTCCATTACGGCGAGCGGGGAGTGCGTGAAGGAGCGATGAAGCTTGGCAGTGAACAGGAAATTTGGATTGACGGCGGCGGCTTTGCGGCACCAGAGGCGGCCGATCTCGGGGCGAATGTGTCCGTAGAAAGAAGTATTGATTTCGATTACGTCGAAGAAGCGCGCCAGGTATTCGACGGGATGGATTTTTTTGCGCGTGACTTCGGGAGGGTAGAGGATGCCGTCCCAATCTTTGTAGGACCAGCCGGCGGTCCCGACGCGGATTGTGGCGGCGGAGGGCATAAGGCTGATGTGGGGAGGGTAGCACAGAAGCTTCGAGCCACGAGCTATGAGCTTCGAGCTTAAAGCTTAGAGCCATATCGCAGCGGAAGCTCACCCCTTGCATGACGCTTTTCTTGCGGGGGTCATACATCCTTAATAGAGGAACCGGCAGCCGTGCGGGTTTGCTCGTGACTCGTAGCTCCAAGCTAGTACAGCAGGATCGCGACCCAGTAGGTTCCGGTCGGATACGCGTTGTTGCGGGCGTAGCAGGAGCCTACGGCGAAGTGGCGGAGGTTTGGGTTTTCCAGCAGATCGAGGGCGGAGGGCGGGAGGACTTCCGGGCGGCTTTGCGTGTACGTAATCACTTTGCGGTTGGTGTAGGAAGCCGCGACCAAGTGCGCGTTGGGATGATCCTGCTGCGCCATGGCGCAGGCAGCATCGTCGAGGTGCGGGGGAGAGAACGGCGACAACGTAGACAAGCCTTCGCTCTTGCGCGCTTCGATAAGAGCGTCGCCCACGAGATCGGCGGTGTCACGCGCCGAGTGAGAGGCGGTGACATGGCCGAAATCCTGGACGACATAAAGACGGTCGTGGCTCCAGACGGCGGCAACGCCAACGACGTTGAAAGACGGATCGAGCAGATTGGCGCGGTGGTGGGGAGAGCGCATGAGAACATCGTTTGCGCTTTCGGGGCATCCCGCGTTGGCGATATTCTCTCCGGCGTGGTCAAGGGGAAGCAGACTCACGAGGGCAATACGCTGAAGCAAGGAGGGCTCACCCTGGAACTGATGTTCGAGGCGGCGGTTGGCGACCATGAGACCGGCATGAAGGCGGGCGGCTTGGCGCAGGGTGTCATCCATGCGCAAGGGGGGACTGCCAGCCTCCTGACGGCTGCGATTGACATATTGGAGAAGGGCTGCTTCAGCGGCTGCGTCCTCGGCGGACGCTGCTGCCGAGGTTGATGTAAAGGGGACCTGTTGCGGTTGACTGTTGGAATCGGATTCGATGGCCGGGGGAAGAGTGACCGCCACGTTCGTGGCCGCGACGCCGGTTTCCGCAATCCCATGCTCCGCCACACACGGCAGAGTCATGATTGCTAACACCCAAAGCGCTGCAGCCGCGTATTCCAACATCGGGTTTGAATTTGATTCCATGAAATGAACCAAGTTCCGCTTTGCAACTCGAACATTAACTTCTAGAATCTGGTTTAGCTACTTACGCTGGAGACATAGCGCCGGTTACCGATCATCGCCAGAACCCTTGTCCGGCGCGGCATTTCAGCGATTGCTCTTTGTCAAATCGAACTAAATGAGTTAGTTGCCAGTACGATTCAAAACTGGACAAGATTAGGAATTACGATGGAAACACTGCTGTTGGTTACTATTCTCACTGGAACCCTTGTCCTGCTTGGGTTCTCAGCGATTCTGCTGCGGCGTATTTCGCGCTCGGCGCAAACAGATGTAAGAACGGAAGTTGCGGCGGCGTTGGAAAAAGTCGACACGGCCATTGGCCAGAAGATCAGTGCCAGCACTGCCGACATGGCCACCCGGCTGGAGCAGACTAAAGGGGATCTGCGGCAGCAGGTGGCAGACCGCATCCAGCAAGGGTTTTCAGAGATTCGCAGTTCTGTTGAACAGCAACTGGCGGCGGGCAGGGAAGAGCAGAATCGCAGTCTGGCGGACGGACGCCGTGAGTTAACAAGCTCGTTGCTGCTGACGACGCAGCAACTGAAGACGGAGTTGCAAGGACTGAATCAGCAGACGGCGCAGAGCCTGGACGGGATTCGCGATCGCGTGGACGCGAAGCTGGGCGCGATTACCGAGCAGGTGCAGGCGAAGCTTGACCAGAACATCAAAGAGGGATTTGCGCAGTTTGAAAAAGTGCAGCAGCACTTAAAAGCCGCGGAGGAGCAGTTGCGCGAAGTCGGCGCGCTGGGGCACTCAATCAACGATTTAAACAATCTGCTAAAAATGCCGCATCTGCGCGGGCAGTTCGGCGAGGCGAGCCTGGAGCGGCTGCTGTCGGATTTTCTCCCTGCGCACATGTTTGCGCTGCAGTCGTCGCCGGGCGAAGGGGGCGGGCGAGCGGATGCGGTCATTTATTTTCCCGACCGAAAGCTGCCGATTGATGCGAAGTTTCCGCGCGAGCAGGTGCTGGCGCTATTTGAGAGCAATGTGGAGGCGGAAGTCGCGGAGGCGCGCATCGCTCTGGTGCGTGTGATGAAGGCCGAGGCGAAGCGCATCCAGCAGTACATTCAGCCGGAGAACGGGACGACCGAGATCGCGCTGATGTATCTGCCAAGCGAGACGCTGTATATGGAAGTGATTCGCAACCGGGAGCTGGGCGATTGGATGAATCAGCAGCACGTGTTTCCGGTTTCTCCCAACACGCTGCTGATGACGCTACAGACGATCTCGCTGGTGCATAAGTGGTATGAAGTTGCGAGCCGCTTCGAGAAGAGCAGGGTCGAACTGGCGAAGGCGCAGAAGTCATTCGATTATTTCCAGAATCAGTTTGAGAACGTGGGAAAGAGCCTGAACAAGGCGCAGGAAGCGTTCGACAAGGCGACGACCCATTTGAAAGCCTATCGCGGCAAAGTAACGGCGCTCAGCGGGCAGGAACAGCTGGAACTGGACCCGGCTCCGGAAGAGGAGAAGCCGTTGCCGCTGATTGACAAGGCAAGCGCGTAAGAACGAGGTCAGAGGTGAGAGGTCAGAGGTATGAGGTGAGAGGTCGGAGGTGAAGTCCCAATCTGCGCAAGTCCTGCCTTTACCTCTGACCTCTCACCTCTAACCTTGCTTCACTTCCCACACGCCATCGAATTTTACAAAGTAGGGTTCGACTGAGATGCCGTGGAATTTTCTGGTCAGAAGCTCTCCGGCACGCAGCAGCTCGGTGCGATGATGAGCGGCTTCGGCGTCGCGGTCTCCGTGGAAGTTGGCGAGGCCGCCATAGGTGGCGCAGTCGGAATGGCTCATCACAAGAACGCGCTTGGTCTGGTGCAGGCGGATGGACATGCGGACTTGCTCGAGGATGAAATCCTGCTCGAAATCGTTGCGCGGGGAGGCGAGAGTCTTGGCGCCGCCGGCAACGACGATCATGTCGGGTCGCTCAATGGACTGGTGCTTGAGGAATTTTCGAACGGCCTGGCTGATGCGGTGGTCGAAACAGCAGAGCACCGCGGCATCGGCGATGTAGGACTCGGCAGGGGAGTCGAAGTGGAAGACTTTGCGCATGGAGTTTCGATTGTAGCTGGGGATCGCGGGGGTAAGCACTGCGCGGAGACAGGCGGGACGCTCGTCAAGTTGAGCGTCCCATCCGTCATGAAAGCCCGCTAGGTTACGTTTAACGTCAGAAGAAGCTGGTGCGATGCGTTGGTGGAAGCCGAGCCGGTGATCGTAATCGTATATTGTCCGGCAGCGGTGCCCTGGTTCGTGTTGACGTTGCTGCTGCTGGAACCGCATGCCGGTTGCAGCAATAGCACACCGGCGAGCAGGACAAGCAGCGCCCCTACGATCCAGCGGCGGCGTCTGCGCCCAGCCCCGAGACCCAATCCGGCCAAGCTCAGGCCCCCAATGGGCAGCCAGGTGGCATAGAACGAGGTTCGGCGGAACAGGCTCCCGCTATTCACCGGACGGGCGACAGTTTGAATGTTGAGCGTGGTCGAAACCGAGGCCGAGCCGCTGCCGTCAAGGGTCACCGTCGGATTGGTGAAGGTTGGGGTAGAGGCGGCCACGATCGAGGGCGACGGGCTTTCACTCATCGTGATGGTGCCGTCGTAGGCCTTGGTCAGAGTGTTCTGGTCGGGGGCCAGCGTGATAACGAAGCTGGCAAGATTGCCGTTTTGCACGGTCAGAGTCGTGGGGCTCGAACTCATCGTGAAGTCGCTGATGTCGTCGGTCTGGGTTTGACCATTGGAGGGACAGCCCTTGCTGAGAGGTCCGCCGTTGACGCTGAAACTACAGCCGACCGTAATCGATGCCGGGTTGGGCGGCGGGGCGGGCGGAGTCACTTGCACTTGCACCGAAGCTACAGCGGCGGCGGCCAGGGTTTGAATGTAGCAAGGGATTACGTTCCCTCCGGCTGGCAAGGGCGCGCAGGTTCCAATGCCGGTGAGGATGCTGGCGGTTGGAAGGATGGTATAGCCGGTCGTGGGAACCTGAACGTAGAAATTAATGTTCGTAGCCGGATCGGGACCGTTGTTGGTGATGTTGAATGTAAAAGTGGCTTGCTGTCCAGCGTTGACCGGACTTGGACTTGGAGTGTTTTCCACGACCGAGAGACTACTATTGCTGCCGAGCACAGTTACAAAGGCATTGGGATCGGATCCCGCCAAGTGGGGCTGATAAGCATTCGTGGTGATGGGAAAGCCGACGATCGCCGGGGGAGTACAGGAAGAACAGGGAGCCGAAACGGTTGATCCCGCAACATAAGTGTTATTGCTGGAATCGACAGCGATGCCCGTACCCTGATCCAGGCCCGTGCCGCCGAGATAGGTGATGTAGTCTCCCGTTGTCAAAATGGAGGGAACGACGAGGGCGACGAAAGCGTCACCGTCGCCTTGATACGGTTGAAGGTAATTCGTCGTGAACGTGGGGGTGAAAGGGAAATTGATGGGGAGATTGGGGGAAGTGGTATTGCCCGCCACATGGACCGTTCCCACCGAATCTACGGCGATGGCGTTGCCAATCGTTGAGTCGCCGTCCGCCGAGGAACCGCCGATCCAGGCGAAGTAACTCAGCGGGAAAATGGTGTTGGGTTGAGACTGATTCGTGATTTGAGCGATAAAAGCGCTGGTCGCGTTCGTGTCGTTATCGCCGAACGGAGGGTTTGGCCCAAAGATACAGAAACCGGTGCAACTCCAGTCGGAAGAGGTGGTTGAACCGGTGACATAGGCATTGTCGGAGGAATCGACGGCGACGGCCGTGCCGATGTCGTCTCCGCTGCCACCAAGATAGGTGGAGTAAAACGGGGCGACTCCGGCCTCGCTCTGGCTGGGATTCAGCTTGACCAGGATGGCATCGGTTTTAGCCGGGTTCGTCAGCAGCGCGCAGGTGGTCACGCCGGGCTGGTCGAGGCAGGGCTGAGTGGCATTCAGGATAGGAAACGGCGCTGGCATGCCGGTTCCTATGAAGTTCTGCATGTTGGTTGTGCCGGTGAAGTACATGTAGCCGCTGGAATCGACGGCCACGCTTCCGCCGGTTGCGATCGTGCCGCTGCCGCCGCCGAAGTAGGTGGAGTACAGCATGCTGGAGGTTCCCGTTCCGCCGGTGTAGAGCTTGCTGGCGAAGAACTGAGGCGGACCGCTCGTGATATTGCAGCCGGTTGGTCCGGGAGGGCCAAAAGGACAGATCTGATAGGCAAACGAATTGGACGGGAAGCCATTACTTTCATCGTTCGTCGAAGTCGTGGTGCCGGTGACGTAGGCGTCGCCGTTGTTGTCGGCGGCTACGCCGCTGACGATGTCATTTCCGTTGCCCGCGAGGTAGGTGGAGTAATTGAACGTGAACACGCCGCTGGCATTGCTGAACTCAGTGACAAATCCGTGAGTCTGGGGCCCAGTGAAGCTTGCGGTCGGCTGGAAGGCTGTGGCGCTGGTGGGAAAATTCGTAGAAGTGGTGGTTCCGGCGACGTAGATATTCGCACTTAGATCGACGGCGATTCCTGCCAGATCGTCAGAGCCAGAGCCTCCTAGGTAGGTGGCGTAGGTCAACTGCGGCGATGCAGCCGGATTGAGCACAGCGATGAAAATGTTTTTTGCGCCGCTGCCACCGAGGCTTGCCTGGTACGCGCCGGAGGTCACGGGGAAGTTGCTGGAAGTGGTTGAGCCGGCCAGATAAATATTGTTGGCCTGGTCGACCGCGACCTGCACCAGCGATTGCGTGCCGGTTCCACCAAGATACGTGGAATAGCTCAGCGTGGGATCGATCACCAGTTCGCGGGAATGATCGTAAGGGCCGACGGTGAAACCGACTTTGTTCGCTGCTAGCAGATGGAAGCTGCCTGCAACGTCGATTTGCTGATTGGTGCCGGACGGCTGGTTCGCTTGCTGTCCGTTTGCTGCCTGCTGCTGACTTGGTTGCTGATAGATGTGAGGCGCGTGGAAGCGAATGTCGCCGCCGTTGGTTGAGAGAACGAGGTCACCGTTATCGAGACGCGCGGAAGCACCCTGGAAGCTGAGAGCGATCTGGCTGGCATCGGCGCCGGGAGCGACGCGGAAGTCATATTCGAGATCGCGGTCGTTGCCGTAGTAAACAAGATCGACGCCGGGGTAAACGCCTTTATATTCGACCTGGCCGAACTGCGGAATGTTGCGGCGCCACTTGGCGGGATTATTGCCGATGAAGTAGTTGCTCTTGCCGGGCAGCGGTTGAGCGGCCTCGACGAGCGGAGAAGGCGCAGCTCCATCGAGACGCATGCGAATCACGCTGGACGCTGACGGCTGAACGAGCTGCGTCTTCCTATGACCGTTCGCTGCGGAGGCTTTTTCGGTGGAAGCTGGGCGCTGAAGCGCCAGCACAGCTTCATTGGCGGTGAGGAAGAGTCCGTAGCCCGCGCCGCGCGCCAGGAATTTGACGTGAGGATCGGTTTGGCCCTGGTTGGGCTCGAAGTAGAGTGGCAGTGACAGAGTGGAGGCGGAAATAGGCGCGTGCGTGGCGGTTGGTTGCAGCAGGGATTGATTGGCTGCTGGGTTTTGCGCGCTAGCTTTGACGAAACTGCTTGTGCTAAGACGGAACGCCGTGCCTGCAACCGCTAGTACGACCACCGAACCGAGGGCTGCCTTCATCCACCAGATGGTTTTCGAATGTGTCACCGAATCTCCTGTCGACGCATGATTATTCCAATTCACCGAACTCCTCCGATTTCCCAATCTTGTGGGTGAGAAAGGCGCACACCACGCGGAGCGACGCCCCGCGAAACGGATGCGCACCTTGTTGTCAGAACTGGGCTTGAAGCAAATGAATACTTTTACATCCCGAGGATAAGCTGGTCAAGCCGAGCGGACAGTCTTCGCTGCCTGGCGCCGCCTAGTGAGAAGCGTGGAAGGCATGGAATGGTTGCTAGGGAGTGAGCTTTAGGCTCTCGGCTCTGGGTTCTGCTTTGGGCTTTGGGTTAGACGCTCGCGGTTTGTTGAAAGCGCTGTACGTGAATCCGTTTCTCCCGCTTGCGCGTTTCGGCGATGTTGTAGGATGCCTGCATCCTCATCAGCGTGTCCATTTTTACGCCAAAGGCTTTTTCAAGACGGAGCGCCATCTCGCCCGAGAGGTCGGCCTTCCCATTGAGGAGGCTGGAGAGCGCGGGACGCGAGACTCGGAGCGCTGCGGCTGCCGCTGTGACCGAAAGGCCAGCCGGTTGAATGATCTCGGTCCGAATGAAATCTCCGGGGTGGGGCGGGTTTTTCATGGGCATCGTGGTTGCTCCCGTTCTCTTAGTGATAGTCTTCGAGGTCCAGATTGCAGATCTCGCCTTCTACAGGATCGATCACGAACGTTAATCGCCGGTTGCGCGTGACGCTGAGACTCCACGTTCCCTTGCGATCGCCGGTGAGGCTGTGCGCTTTCCAGGCTGCCAATGATCGCAGTTCCTCTGGATCCTCCATGTTGTCAAGGAATGACAGCATCTTGCGGAGTTTATCCGCAGCATCCGATGGAATGCCAATTGCGATGTCGTCGGCGTAAAGCATCTTCAGGCCTTTGTGGGCGAAGCTGCGGATTCGCCCAGGCTAACTGTAGCCTGTAGCTTTACGCTTGTCAAGAACATGAAGAAAGTAGCCGCCGGGGTCCAGATGGGAACCTCTAGAGCCCAGAGGCGGGAGACGCGGCAAGCCGCGTCTCTACTTCTTTAATTCATCGATCTCGCGTTTCACACGCGCATAGCGGGAAGCGATGGTGGCGAGATACACGATGTGGATTATCCAGGTGGCAGCGTAGGCTGCGAAAAGATAGGGGTTCGTTGTCATCCGGCTGTCCTCTCATGTCCTGGCTCGTCCATCTTTGTTTCGTCCATCAGCGAGCGCATGGCGTGGGCTTCATCGACCGCGCGCTGTAGCTTCTCCAGGTGGTAGCGTGACCAGCAGACCAAAAATGCGAAACAGGAGAATGCCAGCCAGTTAAGCAGCAGGACATGCATCATGCGGGGATCGATAGAGCCGCCTCCTCCCATGACAGGCTGCGGATGTTGTGTGCGAAAGAACCAGATCGAGAAGTACACGAAGGGCACGCAGAGCGCGCCGAAAATTCCCATGGCCGCCGCCAAAATCGGCGTCTGGCTGCTGGCGGAGAAGCGGCGCAGCATCAGGTAGCTGACATAGATCAGCCAAACGATCAACGTAGAGGTGAGGCGCCAATCCCACGTCCACCAAATGCCCCACACAGGTCGAGCCCAGATGGGCCCAGTAACGAGATTGACGGTGAGGAAGACAACTCCGACTTCGGCGGAGACGAGCGCGACGATATCGGCGGTGGGGCAGCGCTTGATCAGGTAATAGACCGAAGCGCCGAAGTTGATGAAGAAGAGCAGGAAGGCGGTCCAGGCCGACGGCACGTGATAGTAAAAGATGCGCTGCACGTTGCCCATAGTCTGCTCGGTGGGCGCGCCGTTCGGGCTGAGTGCCATGTACATGGCATAGCCGAGCAGGATGCCCGTGAGGATGACGAGGATGGGGAAGACGATTTTCATAAATAGCTTCGAGCTACGAGCTTCGAGCAACCAGGGTCCGAACTGCCAGCGTGAGCTTCTGCTTGCTCATAGCTCGAAGCTCGTGGCTCGAAGCTTCACTCCGCGTTCAGCACTGTTTCGAACAGCAGCAGACAGCTCGTAGTAAACACCAGATCGTAGGTTGCAAGCAACACGAGCCAGAAACGGGCGCTGGATTCGGCGGTCAGAATCGCAGTGGTGGCCTGCACCATGGCGAGAATGGCGGGGATCGAGATGGGGAACAGCAGCAGCGGCAGCATGATTTCGCGGCTGCGCGTGCGTATGGACATGGCGGCAAAAAATGTTCCGTTGACCACCAGCGCCCACGTGCCCAACGCCGCGACCAGCAGTAATTGCCACGCCGGGCCGAGCGCGCGAAGCCGGTAAAATGCGATGAACAGTGGAGTCATGAGTGCTTCCAGCACGCTAACGAAAATAAAATTCCCCAACACCTTGGCGGCGAACAATGAATTCGCGGGAGCAGGAGAGACGCGGAAGGCGTCAAGCACTTGATTGCGCAGTTCACGTGCCCACGTCTGATTGAGAGCGACGACGGTGGCAAACAGAAATGCGACCCAGATCAAGCCTCCGGCAATCTGTCGCGATTCTTCGGCGGTCGGGTCGAATGAGAAGCTAAAGACGACAACAACCAGCAAAGAAAAAAACAGCATAGAGTTGATGGCGTCTTTCGAGCGCCATTCGAGGCGAAGATCCTTGAACAGCGTGGCGCGCGTGATGCCCCTAATCAGTAGCTCCTTTGGTTTCGCCGCCCTAGATCGAGCAGGCTGTCCTGAGTCCGCTCCGTGCCCTGCCCCCGTTTTTTTTGCGCTGATCTGGTAGGTAGTGCCGTCGGGGTCGGATTCGTAGGTTGGGATCATGCGCCCGCCTCCGACCGTTTGAGTTCAGTCGTGCGGTCGACGATTTTGCCGCCCTGCATCCAGACGAACTCGTCGGCAGCGCCTTTGAGTAGCGATGCCTGGTGCGTGACAACGAAAATAGTCTTCCCCTGATCGCGCAATCCGGCCAGCAGGCGAACCATGGCTCCGGCGGAAGTGAGATCGACGTTCGAGAAGGGCTCGTCGAGCAGGAGAATCTTGGGGTCATTGAGCAGGGCGCGGGCGAGCGACATGCGCTGCCGCATGCCTTGTGAATACTGGCCTACCGGGCGCTTGAGTTTGGGATCGAGGCCGACGGCGCGGATGATTTCGGCGCGTCGGTTCTCATCTTTGATTCCGTAGAGCTGGGCGAAGTAAGCCAGATTTTCCAGGCCAGTCATCTCGTCGTAAAGCAGCGACGGGTGCGCCATGTAACCGACCTGGTGGCAGATATCTTTAAAGCACGTTGCGCCCAGGATCGTGATCTTACCGGCCGTGGGATGATTCAGGCCCGCCAGTGTTCGCAGCAGCGTAGTTTTGCCTGCTCCGTTATCGCCGAGGATGGCATAGAGCTTTCCGCCGGCAAATTGCACAGTAACGCCACGCAGAGCGGCGAAGCGGCCGAACTGCTTGATCAGGTTCGCGACGGCGATGACGGGTGCGTTGTCAGTCAATGGCTTGGATTGTAATTGGCTAAGGCAAGGAACTCTAGCTGGTTTCGCAAGTTAGTTCCGAACCGACGCGGGTTAGTTCGCCATGGCGCCGGAAGCAGGACTCTGATTTTGCGTCATGCTCTTGCCCGAATCGGCCGCTGGAGTTGTTCCCGGTTGGCTCTGCTGCGGCGCATACTTTGACGCACACTTAGCTTGCAGCATCTTGGCGTGGAATATGCCGTCGTGGCCAAAGCTGCCATCGGCCAGGGCTTGCGAATCGTCTTTGAAGGTGTCTGGGGGCGCTTCGGTTCCGGTGTAAGAGACGGGCAGCGTCAGCTCGTTTTCCTTCAAAACGAAGTCCACACGCGTGCCTGAGCGCTTGATCGAGCCGGGCACTACGTTTCCAGCCACGCGCAGGCGCTTGGAATAAGCGTCGTTGCCCATCTTGTTCAGCTCTTTGATGGTGACGTAATAACTCTTGCTGTCCTGCACGCCGGTGTAGGCGAGGTAGGCGAGCGAGATGAGGATCAGTACGGTGACCGAGCCGAACTTCAGATATTTGGCGGTTTCGTGCGACATAAGACCTCTCACCCCTGCTTAGAATCTACGCGCTGGCCGAAGGAGGGTCAAGCTGAAGGCTCTTTCGGATCCCCGATCCGCTCGGCACCAGATTCGTCCGACCAGGGAGTGCAGGACCGCTACAGCGAGCATCGGCGCAAGGGATTTCTCAGTTTCAAATCGTGATTCGCGGGCCTGGGTATGTGCTGTATGATTCGGGTTCGCAGCTGGCCATGCGCCAAGAATGCCGACTCCATTCGAAATTAACCCGACGTTGTGTTTCGCTCTCCTCGGCACATTCACCATCTACCAATGGACGCGCCCCGGACGATCGGCTTTGTGGGCGGTGCTAGTTCTTGCCCTTGTGCTCCGCGCGGCCTGCATTTGGGAAATGCGAGGCCTGGGTGCGTACTATGGAGTGCGCTGGATTAGTTATGGCGCCTTTCTCGGCATTGCAAGCCTGATCGTTCTTGCAGTTCAAATGGTTCGCTCGCGCGAACCCGAGCGGAAGTTTCTGCGCCAGACGTTTTATGCAGCATCCGTTTTTCCCTTATGCGGCTTGCTGATCGGCTATACCATCCCGCTCACTATCTGGCTCCGGCCCAAGACTTATGACGGTCTCCTGCTCGCGTTTGACGGCGGCCTTGGATTCCAGCCGAGCTTTGTTCTAGGGAAGCTCCTATTGCGCCACGCAACAGCCTGGGGGCTAACTACCGTCATCTATTACGCCATGCCTTTTGCGATAAGTATTCTCTATGCGGCGTATCGCAGACAAACACACCGGCCTGTGGCGTTCCTGCAGCTATTTTTTTCTTTGATGGTGCTGGGTTCTTTTCAATACGGAATTTTCCCGGCGGTGGGACCGAGGTATGCGTTTCAGCAATCGTATCCGGCGAATCCTCCGAATCTGGCGCAGATTGCGATCAAGCCGATGAGCGTGCCGGATGCCCCACGGAATTGCGTGCCGTCGCTTCACTTGGCCGCGGCGTTGGCTGTCTGGTGGAACTCGCGCATTTGGCCGCGCTGGGGCAGGTCGCTGGTATTTCTATTCCTGGTGGCGACGGCCTTTTCAACCCTTGCGTTGGGCGAACACTATCTGGCTGATCTGGTGGTCGCCTTCCCTTTTACTTTACTGTTTCAGGCGGCGTGGACCCGGAGTGCCCAATGCGCGCGCAGGAACGCGATTGCGTGGGGTGCGGGGCTTACTGTCGCGTGGCTCGTGTTCTTGCACTATTGCTTGTTTATTTTCCTCCTTACACCGGTCATTTCGTGGGGGCTGATTCTGCTCACGGGAACAGCATCCGTGTGGCTGGAAGAGAATCTCAGCATCGCTGTCAAGAGGACAGGGGATATTCGGGGCCCAAAAGGAATTACCGAGTTAGAGGGGACGATTGTCATGGAATAAAGTCTATCGAATTACTTGACATTAGCACCGGCCTTAGGCTAATATCCTGATCGTTCCTTCCCGACCCGTTCCGCTATCGCCTGGCGGCCGGGTCATTTTTATTTTTCGGCTTCGGTCCCAGGATCGCGGTCGTAGGGCTTTTGCATGTAGCGGCGGGCTTCATCGAGTGCACCCTGGGTGTTGTCGTTGGTTTGCAGAGCCTGCCGGTATTCATTCACGGCGCGTTCGCGCTGGCCGGTGATATCGAAAATCTTTCCTAGTTGCAAATGGCTCCAAACCTCGGTCCAGCGCGGTTCGCCGTCGCCATTGAGGGATTCGCGGTAGGCATTGGCGGAAGACTGATAGTTCTTTTGCAGGTAAAAGACCTCGCCAATGCGGTAGTGGGCGAGCGAGCTGTTCTTGCTGAGCTCAAGAGCTTTGTTGAACTCGCTGAGCGCGCCGGCCAGATCTCCCTGCTGGGTCAGTCCCTGCCCGCGCACAATGGAGGCGCGCAGCCTGATCTCTTTCGAATTCGTCAGCACGTGGTTATCGGGATCGACCGAGATACGGCGCGGGCGGCCGAAGGTTTCCACCGAAAACGGCGAATCGGTGCCGACGACATCGATATGTTTCTCCTCGGTTCTGCCGTCGGTGTCGATTCGCAGGATCACTGGCATACGAAAGAGGTCCAGGTCCTGGGTGATAGCGCCCACGATGCGGAAGCCTTTGTTGTTGCCGAGCCGGTAGAAGGTGTACTTGGTCTTGAACTCGGGTGCGCTGGTCGAATCCATCCATTGCGAAAAGAACCAGGTGAGCCTTTCTCCGGCATCCTTTTCGACAAGCTTGCGGAATTCGTCGGTGGTCGCTGGTTTGCCCGCATATTGCGTGGCGAAATCGCGCATGACCTTCAAATATTTGGTTTCGCCGAGAATGTAGCGCAGCATGTGCAGGATCATGGCGCCCTTGTCGGTCACCAGAGACTGGAATTCCGGCGAAAAATAGTCGAGCTTGCTGGCGCTGGAAAGCGGGACGCTGTCGTATGCGAGCGCGCCCACCGACATATCTTTCACCGCGTCCTCGAGCGCGGCGGATCCGGCGGCTGCCTCAACGTAGCGAGCTTCTGCGTAACGCGCGAAGCCGTCGCTGATCCAAAAGTCGTCTTTTGACGCGGGACTGACGGACACTCCCCACCATTGATGGGCAATGGTGTTGGCAAGCAGGCGATAGTTGACCTTTTCGCTGATGGCCCGGCTGGCCAGCGCCGCAATCTCCGGAGCGTAGGCCGAGGGCACCGTGTCATCTGGAATTTCGACCACCTGTAACCGGGACGAGGGCGCATTCCCATACTGCGTGACGAAGAAAGTGAACTCCTTTACCGCAGTCGAAGCGTAGTCGGCTGCCAAATCGTGGTGAGTCGGTTTGAAGAAGACGTGCAAGTCCATGCCGGCTTCGTCACTTTTCAATTCCTCGAACGTACCGGCGACGATGGTGCCGGGGAAGCTCGGTTTGTTCCATGCGAAGGTGTAAGTCTTGGTATTGGCGAGTTCGGTTTTCTTTGCCGCCCCCGCTGCGACGGGCGCCGCGTCCTTGCCGCTTCCGATCGCAATCATGTGGGCGGGGACGGTAACGCTGATGGTCGCCGTAAAGCGGTTGGCGTTGTATCCCGCGACCGGGAACCACAATCCAGAGTAGAGAAGGTAACTGGTGTCGGGGCCGATGTAGGCCAGCTTAAGGCCCTGCACGGGGCTGTCGTCGGAATTTTCGAGCGTGCCCTCGTAGTCGAAGGTGAAAGTGGTGGTCGCGCCTTTTGCGAGACTGGAGTTGAGACCGAAGCGAATGCTTGAATCCTGGGTCACGCGTTCCGGAGTCAGCGGCTTATCGTTCGCGTCCACCAGTTTGGTGACGCGCAGCGCGTTATTGAGCTGAAACGATACCAGGTTGAGATCTTCGAGCGCGGTGACTTTGACGATTGCATGGGCGTTCAGGTGGTGGGTTTCGGGCAGGAGTTCGACCGCGATCTGATAATCGTCAACGCGCAAGCGCGGCTTTTCGGCGGCTCGCACAGCGCCAGCTGCCGCCACCAAAATCAGAACAAGATAAAAAGCAGTGCGCGCCCGACGCGGCGGTCGAGAATAAGAAGGCATTAGCAGGTTCTCCTGGGCTCACAAAGTCTGGGGCTCACGCAATCTGGCTCGGGCAATCTGTATGATGTTGATTTTCCCGCAAAAGATGCTGTGGCCACAAGGGCGGGAATCGCTGTTTGTTGCCGAGACTGGCAGGAAGCCGGTCGCCTCGCTGAAAAGCCATGCCGGAAGGAGATTTTCTTGTGCCCTGCGAATCTGTCCCCCTGAGCTTCCTGTCTACGGAAAATAAAGTCACAGCCTGGTAAAGTTCCTGCACAAGCCGTGCTTCCGCTCCTTCCTGTTTTGGGACGCAGCCTGCCAGCCCGTTCAAAACAATCTTCCCAAAATCGCATTCCCGCTGGCTCCGCGGTTGCACTTGCAGAGGCAGAGCTTTGAATCCCGCGCCCAGCTGGGGTTTTGCGGTCTTCGGACCGGCGCCCATGCGGGACAAAGTTACAGGAGATTACCCTTGCTAACTCTGCAGTTGCTTGCCTATAGCCTGATCGGAGCCTTGGTGATCCTTCTTCCCACCGCGGCGCCGGCCCAAGTCTATCGCCAAAACGATTTGTTCCGAGAAGCGGATGTGGACACCGCTTCGTCGGTCAGCTACGAGTTCGCTCCCAGTGCGGTGGCTCTGCCCAGTGCGCCCGCTCCCAAGAAGAAGGCTGTGATCGACAAGAAATTCATCGCTGTGATGGCCGGGCTTGGCGGGGCCGAGAGTGTGCGCATTGCCACGCACAAGCTAGTGCTGGATCACGAGTTTGCCGCTGGCGCTCCGTGGGTGACGAGCGTTCCGCCCAACTCGCATGTGGTCTTCAAATTCTCGGGAATCTATGCCGCCGAGTTGCTGGTCGCGTACGAACTGAAAAAGCCGCATGCGTGGCTGCCCGGCGACAGGGTCATCCGAAACCTGTGGTGGATGTATCCCGCTGCGATGGCGCCCATGCATGTGGCCAACGGCATCCGCAGCATGCACACGCAACCGCCAGCCTGCGCGGCGAGCGAGTGCCAATAGCCGAGTGCCAACAGGCAGGCGAAATCACTTGCCTTTGTTGATACCTTATAGGAATTTCGACTAGACGTAACATTAAACTGGCCGTTTCACGTCCGTCACGGGAATTTTGCATGGTAACGGAACGGAAATGATGATTCCCCCACAGGCACTTAGGTAACGAATTGTTTCTCGAAAGGCCGATTACGTAGGTACTTTGACGGGCGCCAGTACCCATTCCTAAACTTTCGAATGCGCGAAATGTGTAGTGTGGGGCTACGCACAAGAGGATTCACGCTGATTGCAACTTTGTTGCTTTTGTTGCTGCTGTCGGGGCTCGCCATCGGTCTTATGATGATGGTCAACACCGAGGGCAAGGTTGGCGGGACCGATCTGCAGAATAATCTCGCTTTTCATGCCGCGGAGGGTGGCATCGAGGCAATGTATGCCAACCTAAGCGCGGTCATCCAGAATGTGCAAGTGCCAACGACCGCTCAAATCTGCGGCGTGGGGTTACCTACCACGAACGGTCCGACCATTTTCGGAATCGTCTGGAAGCAGTATTCGATAATGCCGGGAAGCTTGCAGCAGGCGAGCTGCCCTTCGACTCTTTCGAACTTAGCGCAATGGGGAACCGTTAGCGCAGGGCCGAACGCCGGCCTGTATGCCCAGATTATTCCAGTAAACATGCTTGTCACGGCCGCCGCGTCGGGAGGGCAGGAGGTGAGCATGGCGCGGCAGGCGCAGCTAGCGCTTATTCCCGTGTTTCAGTTTGGGATGTTCTGCGACGCCGATTGCTCTATCTTTCCCGGTTCGGATATGACTTTCGCCGGCCCGGTTCATGCCAACGGCGACTTTTATCCCTACGTCAATGGTGGCGCCACCCTTACCTTTCAGAGCAAGATAGCAGCATACGGCAATGTGATTCGGACGGTATTGCCCAATACATTTCCAAGCGACAAGAATGGCAATGTATATGTTCCGACCTCTTCTGGGACCACCGCTTGCAGCACTACCAGCACGAGTTGCACGCAAATGGCAGCTGTCGGCACCAGCTACGGCGACGGCAGTGTGACGGGAAATGGGAGTAGCACAGCCCAACCTTCGTCCTCGATAAGTGGCAGTTGGGCTACATTCTCGGGCACAACGACCAATCATCAAGTCATCAACGGGAACTACTACACGACGGGAGCCAGCACACCCGCGGGGACAGGCGCCACCAAGCTTTCCTTGCCTTTCGTCAACGGCACGACTTTCCCTTATGAAATCATCCGCCGGCCGCCGACTGGCGAGTCGGCTACATCTGCCCTAGGCCAATCCCGTGAATATAACATGGCACAGATTCGTGTTCTGTTGAGCGACGACCCGTCGGAATTTCAGAACGGAACGGGCGCCACGGATTCGGAAAATGTCCGGCTGGCAAACGTCGCACAAAATTCCACAGTAGCGGGGGCCTGGGGAGTTACCATGCCTTCGGGAAATTATAATTCCACCACATTCGGGACGCCTTCGAGCGGCAATAGCTATAACCTTTACTTTGCCTCCGCGTCGAATGCTGTGCCAATTCCTGCCAACTGCTCCAGTGCAACGGCCACGTGCACAGCAGACGACTGGCCCTTCGTGCCTGGAACGTGGACGTCAGCAATGGCGTCTGCTGCAGGTGTCTCTTATTGGGCACCCGTACCATCGAATGCACCCATCTACTGGACGAATGGCGCTTCTCCCACGGTTTACCTTTGTCCGCCGTCAGGTGTAAATGCGAGCAGCACACCTACACCAGCATCGTCTGCCCTCTGCCCTTGGACGGGGGCCTATGCCGCGCAATATCCTTATTACGCTCTGCCCAATTCTGCACTCCCCGTGGTCTCAAGTGCCCTAACACCGTACAACTCGTCTAACGACGATTCCTGGAGCCTGCTCGATGGATGGCTGCGAGTTGAGTATTTAAATAACTCTGGCCAGTGGGTCGCTGTGACAAACGAATGGCTGCAGTTGGGATTCGCGCGCGGTGTGATCGCACCGACTGCCAATGGGGCTGGTTTGCCGGCGGGTGGGAGTTCGAATCCAATCAATCCGAATGCGATTCTGCTGCTTCAGGAACCTGCAGATCGCTCCACGAGTAGTACGCTCGCTACTGAGACAGGTCTGAGCGCTGCCGGGACCGCGCCGATTTGCACGAAGACCGTCTCGGGGGTCTGCACAACATGGACTCCGGGCGTGCCCCCGCAACTCGCTGCGGATTCGCTGGCACAATCGAAGGTTGGTACTGCAGGGGATTGGGCATTCGGGCTTACCCCCGCAACTCCGACGACAACAACCCCGCAGAGCATTACCGAGTACAACTGGTATCCCATTAACTTTTACGATGCGCGAGAAGGAGAGGCGCGGGATATAGACTGGTCGACAGTCAACGGAACGACGGACAACAGCTGTACCACGAACGGAGTAATGAACGCCGTCGAGATCGATGTGGGTAACCTGCAGCGTTGGCTGAAGGGACAGATTGGCACCAGCGGCTCGAGTGTCAACTCTTCCACGCAAAACGGCTACGTTCTGTATTTTTCGGATCGGCGCGGCATGCTGCCGAGCCCGAACGCCGTTTCTTCTCATGTTGCGAACACAAAGACTGGGGATTCGGGACTTGAGGACACGGTTAATTCCTCAAGCGCCCAGGGCGTGCCCGACGGCGTGCTCGAGTCAAAGATGTCTGGACAGACCGTTTCTCCCGAGGACGACAACGGAAACAATACACTTGATAACTGGGGCGCTTACAACCTGGGAATGGGCCTCTATGGTACGGCGTCCAGCAGTTCGCAGTCCCTGAATACCATCATTTCCAGCACAAACCCGCAGCCCAATCCTTATGGGACCGTCGCTGCCGGTACTGGTGGCAATCGGATCAATCTGTGCGGCAGGATCGGACGCAAGAACTGGGTGAGCGGCGCGCGCCACGTTTTGAAACTGGTAGATGGTTCACTTGGCAACCTTCCGCTGAATCCGAATCCCAATGTCTATAACGGTGTCACTTATTACGGTGGTTTCACGGTGGCATCGGAAAATGCCGTTTACATCCAAGGCGATTACAACTCCAATTCTGCGGACACCACTTGGAACTCTCCGCCAACAGACTCAGCTGGAATGGCGGCCGCGGCTGTGATAGCCGACGCGGTTACGTTGCTCTCGAACAATTGGGATGACAGACTGAGTATGGTTGGTACGGCCAGCAATACTTCCCCCACTAACATAGGGAATCGCCCGGCCAGCAGCTCCTATTACCGACTCGCCATCGCGGCCGGTAAGAACAGGACTTTCACGTATCCAACGACGACATGGCCGAATCAGGCTGATGACACGGGCACCGACGGAGGCATCCACAATTTTCTTCATCTATTGGAAAACTGGGGCGTCGGAGGAGTGAGCGAAAATTACAAGGGCTCTCTTGCGAGCATGTATTACTCAACTTATAACACCGGGATCTACAAATGCTGCAATGCTGTGTATGGCGTTCCAACGCGAGCGTTTTTCTTCGACTTGGATTTCCAGTCGCCTTACGGCCTGCCGCCAGGAACGCCAATGTTCAAGGATATAGAAAGCCTGGGCTATCGGCAGTTGTTTACACCGCGGACCGACTAACCGTCCATCAGATTAATTCGGACCTGTTCCTCGACCGCAGCCCCTTCGACGATGTGAAGGTCAGTGCGACGCACTCGGCAAGCGATGACCCGCAGTACCACATGTCCCGCTTCGAGCTGCGGACGCGGACCATCTTCGAGATGAAGGAATGACTGTGACGCAGTGCGAGTTGAAGAGAAAATAGCAGCTCTCATTATCTTCGTTTTCGCATGCTCTATAGATAATGTCCTGAGCAGCCTTCCGGCCGGCCTAGAACAAAGCCGTTGGCCGCCGCTTCCACGGCTTGCCCTTTTCCTGCGACATCTTCTCCACGTCGGCGACATATGCGCCGGCCTGAGTCAGGACATGATGCAGGTCATTCCCCACGCTGATGAACGTAAACCCCTTGTCGAGAAATTCTCCGACGCGCGCCGTGCCGAACAAAAACAATCCCAGGATCACATCATTCTTCCGCGCGTGCTCGACTAGCTTCTTCGTCGCCGCATCCAGCTCCGGCGACGTATACATGTGCGGGAATTCGTACTTGTTGTAGAGCCCCATCGACATGCAAAGATCGTTCTGCCCCAGGAAAAGAATGTCCACTCCCGGCACCGCCGCAATCTCCGCGATGTTCTCGATGCACGACGCGGTTTCGACCTGGAGCGCCACAATCCCTTCCTTGTTCCACGATCCCGCGTAACCGAGCAGTCCGGCCTTGTTCATGCTGCGCTGCGGGAAATACACCGACCGCGTTCCCACCGTCGGATACTTGGCGCAGCTTATCGCCACCCTCGCTTCCTCCGCCGTGTTGATGTACGGAATCAGCACGCCGTCCGCACCCAAATCCAGCGCCTGCTGAATGCCCGGGCGGTCGTCGTAGCCGCCCACACGCACAATCGACTTCGCGCCACCGCCGGAGATTCCGCCAAGCATGTACGAAAGTTTTTCATGATCCATTGGACCGTGCTGCGTATCCACCAGCAGCCAATCGTAGCCGCTGTGCGCAAGTTGTTCCGCGACGGTGGGACTGTGGCTGTTCAGGAACAGTCCCAGCTTGGGTGTTCCGGCGCGCAGTTGTTTCTTGAATTCGGATCCGCTCAGTGCGGGGTCGGGCATGTAGATCCTCCTTGAATCGAATTGCATAGTGTAATGCATCGCAACCCGCAATGATGAAAACGCTGGGCAGAACAGTCAGTCGGACAGGTCCGATGATCCCAAAATGCGGATCACGTCGCGCCACGGCGCGCTAACACTATCGCAAGGCCTCGAGGATTAAGGCGAAGTTGAGAAATCCGAAAAAGAGGATGGGTCGAGTTTGTCAGGAGGGCAGGTCAGGCGCATCCGGTTATTTCGTCTCCACGAACCATGTAGGCCGTCCGGGATGTGGGCCAATCGGCGGGTAAGAATTCAGAAATAGGTGGGGGGCCCCCCCCTACCCCAAAATGAGTCAAGTTGATGATAGTACAGAAGTTAGAGGCAAAGTCTTCAAAAGATTCGACTTAGCGTTCAATTTTGCTGTTTGGCGTGGACTTGCGAGGGTGCCTACCGGCCATATTTTGTCCATATTTTGTCAAAAGAGCGGTGAAACATTTGCGGCCGGAAATGCGTTTGTCTCAGGAGACTGGCGCGGTTCTCGAC
>JBAVYO010000453.1:0-21671 GCA_049698855.1 Terriglobales bacterium | reverse complement strand
GTCGCTCCCCGTCTGCGGTGTCAGCGAACCAAACTCCACCGCGTTGTTGGTCCCAATATAAAACGCCTGGTTGGGACCGACTAAGTAGAAGACCGGGTTCTCAGACCCGCTCGCGCCCCACATCATGCGTCCGTTCGACGCCACGCTAAAGGCTCCCGAGGCGGTCTCCGTCTCCACCGTGCCCCAATGGTTGGCGTCGCCAGTAAAGGTCCAGGTCCCCTCGGCGCCGCTCGAGGTTAAGACCCCGACCGTTGCTACTGCCCCGTATACGGTATCGAGACACTCCGATTCGATCACGCTGACGCCGTTCATCGACGCGTTGGTGAACGTCCCGCTTTGTTTCAGCACCTGACCAGCCAGGATCATCGGCGGTGTGCTTGTGTCCGCTGCCATCATCAGCAGCTCGGAACTGCTGACCACGTAGAAGACGTAGTTTACGTTGCCATCGCTGGAGGTTATGGTGGCCGTGCCGCGGCCAGTGGATGCGACGTTGAAATCGGTGGAGGAAAAAGTTTGTTCAGCCAGAACCGTTCCTGCGTCGTCAACATCAGACTCGCCAGAAAAGCTGCCGCTGCCGTTCGCAGTGAGCGCACCGGCAGTGGCGATGCGGCCACCAGCATTATCGACTCCGACGGTTCCAAAGGCGTAGTTGCCCGTGATCGCGCCAGTCGAGAACGCGCTGGTGGTCTGCTTGCGCAACAGCCCTGCGATCAGCTTGCCGCTGGTGTCGTATCTAATGATGTGACCGTTGCCGTCACTTGCATCCAGGGCGGCTTCAAAGATGCTTTGGTGACTACTACCAGTATCTGTCAAGGCAATCGACGCGAGGTTGTTCGAGCCCACACAGTACGTTCCGGTGAACGTAGCCGTTCCGGGTGCCGAATTGCCTTGATCGGCTCCATCCGAGAGCCCATTGGTAATGTTCCCATTCCCGTCGGCAAGAAAGCTACCCACGGCAGAAGAAGCCGTCTTTGCACTGCTCCAGCCATTCAGCAGCATGGCATAGTTCCCTTTGAGCAGGGAGTTATTCGGGCAGGCTGGTGCAGCGGTGGCCGTGCCAGAGAGCGCGACCAGCAAGGGATTGGGACTAGCCGTATCAGTCACAGTAAGCGCGCCGGCGATGGCTCCCTTGGCCACCGGCGCAAACTGGATTTCGATCACGCAGCTGCTACTCGCCGCCAACGTGCCGCCGGTAAACGAGCAGGTGGTGCCGCTCGCCTGAATCTCGAAATCTCCCGAAGGCACAACACCGTCTAGGGCTACGGCGCTGGCGCTGTTGTTGGCGATTGTGATTGCTTGCGCCGCGCTGATCGTGCCTGCCGTCTGCGACGTGAAGGTCAGCTTGGCGGGAGTGACTGTCAGCGGCGCTTCCGCCGTCCCAGTCAGGTTGACCAATTGCGGACTGTTATTGCCGGTATAGGCCACCGCGGCCGATCCTTCGATCGTGCCCACAAATGTAGGATTAAACGCGATCTGGAACTTGCACGTGCCTTTCACCGCGAGCGATGCCGGACAGGTATTGTCGACGATCGTATAGTCGCTGCTGGCCGTAATCGTTCCTATGGCGACCGCACTGGCGCTCTTGTTCGTCACTGTGACGGTCTGCGTGGCGCTGGTCCCGCCAGCTGCCGCCTTAAAAGTAAGACTGCTTTTGGTCAGTGAAATCGGGGTAGTCGGGCCGCCCGTTGCGGCCGATGAAAGCTTCACTATCAGCGGCAAGCTGCCTCGCGCGTTATCGGTAATGACGATCGCGCCATCGACTTTAGCCGCCGTCGGCTGCACCTGCACGCTCACCGTGCAACTTCCCGCGCTGGCGAGGGGCGTTGTCAGACAGGTTCCGGTATTGATTACGAAGTCGCCGCTTGCCGTAACGGCCGTGACAGTTACTGCGCCAGCCGTGGCATTAGTGATCTTCACAGTCTGCGCTGCGCTCAGCGTCCCGACCGTACCGCCGGTGAAGCTAAGGCTTGCCGGCACGACTGTCACCGGAGCATCGCCCGTTCCTTTGAGGGCAATCAGCGCTAACAGGTTATTGCTGTTGTCGTATATGCTCGCCGCACCAGAGATGGCTCCGATGGCGGTTGGCGCAAAAGAAATATTCGCTGTGCAGGAACCGGCCGCCGCGACGCTGCCGCCGCAGTTGTCGCTTTCGGTGAAGTCGCCGCTCATCGCGATATCGATGGGCTGCGCCGACGCACCTTTATTGGTGACCTTCACTGCCGTGGAGGCGCTCGCCGTCCCGACAAATGTGCTCGGGAGCGTCAGGCTGGCCTTCGAAACGGTAATCTGCGCTGAGGCGTTCACGCTCGCGGCCACGAGCAATACCGCAAGCGCCAGGACGCTGGAAAACTGTCTGAAGATAAACGATGTAAATGTAAGAGTGCTTGCAGAGGAAGTGTTGCTGCACATAGAGTCCCTCCTGGGAAAACTAACAGAACAGTTACTTTGCTATCTTTCGGGGGAACGTAGGGGAGGAATATGGGGGAGGACTGGGGGAGAACTCGAACCGGGGAGAGAAGCCCGGGGACATACTTCCGAGCAGTAAGTAGGTTACAAAACCAAGCGCACAAATTCTGTGAGATCGATCACATGCAGGTGTGAGGCATCCATTAAGTGATTAGTGGTGATTTATCAAGACGTTGTAACACGCGGATGGCGACCTACTCTCGCAAGCCCCGGCCGGGCATTTTCCGCAAGCCGGTTCAGTGGTGAGCCCTCAAAACGCCCCACCCCCGCCGCCGCCAAATCCTCCGCCCGAGAATCCTCCGCCCGAAAACCCGCCCCCCGAGCTGAATCCCGACCCTCCCGAACTCGCCCGCGGCGCGGAAACGAACACCTGATGCATATCGCTCGCCATACCGTGCATCGCGCTCGAAAAGTAAAGTGGAGTAAATCCCGCGTACGGGTTCGGTGACACATACCAACTCGGCGCATCCTTCACGATCCCATCGAACGCCTGCGCCCAATGGTGCTCCACGCCCAGCGCCATCGCGTACGGAAGAAATTTCTCAAACGTATCCGGCGGCATCCGCTCAATCCGGTCCTTATCTACGCGATTCAGGAACTCCTGAAATCCCAGCACCGCAATGTGCACACGCGCTCCCGCCAGAGTTTTCGCTGTCATCTGTCGCGCGAACAGCCACCAGATCGCCGCCGAGATCAGCACGCTCACCATCGCCAGCGGAATCGAATAAAACAGATTCATCCATCCCAGCGACTGTACCCCCACCACCAAGATCCCAATCGTCACCGCCGCCACCAGGCTGTAGCCGTTCGCCGACTCCGGATCGAGCGCATAAATCCCCTTGTTCTTTAACGCCGACATAATGTCCTCGCGAATCACGGGTACCGTTGTGTAAAAACGGTTCTTCAGGCTCGACAGCCGCGTGTCGCTTCCGCTCAAAAATATGTTGTCCATCATCACACGCTCATGCGGAGCCAGCTCTCCCCACTCCGTCATCGGCTTCAGCAGATGGAAAATGTAGTCCTTGTGATGAAACATGAGGATTGTGTCGACTTTTTCTTCGATCCTCACGTATCCCCGCACCGCCAGATCGATGAGCGTCGATGTGATGTCGCGCGGATGAATGCAGTCGCCGATCAGCGTCCCCGCTTCCGCCGGCGTCAATCCTTTCGGCGGCTCATATTGCGGCGCAACCGACATCCCCGGATCGGGATCGCGTCCCACCGCATACCAAAGACCGCCCATCACGCCCAGCGTAAATAGCGGCAAAAACAAAATAGGATTGCTGCCGAGAAACCATCCCAGCTTCGTCAGCGCGCTCGGCGTCGCCACAATTCCCGGCGGGATGTAAACATCAACCGTCAGCCCGCCGCGCATCGGCAGCGCGCGCGTGGTTTCCGCGGACACATCCGCGCCGTTGACCTGCACATCCGCATCGCTCTGCTTCGATCCGTAAGCGCCCGTGAAGGCCTGCGCCCGCAGTCCTCCCGTCGCACCTTCCGGCAGCGTGATGAACGTCGACGCGTGTGCAATCGGCACCGGCCAGTCATTGCCGGTAATGTTCCAGTAAAACTCGTCATAGCCGTCGAAGTAACGAATGCCGTTGCGCACCGAGTAATCGATATTGACGACCCGCGTCGCATCCACCGCGTCCGGAATATAAATCTTCAGATCGCGATACGCGCCCGACTTACTCGACTCATACTTCAGCTTGTTCCCGTTCTCGTCGGTCACGCTCTGCACTTTCAGAAACAGCGTATAGTTCGTGCCATTCGGACCGGGATACTCAACGGGAATTGTGCGATGAATCCCATGCCACGCGCCTTCAAATGTGACCGTGATTTTCTCGCTCACCAGCGCCGATCCATCGGCCGCGATCGCAATCGAATCCTTGAAATCCGCGACCTCCCACCGTCGAGCCTGCGCCGCCGCCGGCAAGCCAGCCAGCGCCACTACCGCCAATAAGAACGCAATCCGAATCAAGATTGAATTGTGAATGAAAAGGGAATTGCGGGAGAAGCGGGAGAAAAGGGAATTGCAGATGGAAATGGAGTCGCGATTGAAGAGGGCATCGCTCATTCCGCATTCCTCCGTGCCCCTCTGTGTCCCCTGTGGTTCACGCTTTTTTCCGACGCTCGCACGCGCTCTTGTGGTTAATCTCGCGCCGAAATCCCGAGCGCAGCCGAGGGAGCTTGGCCCCCTACTCATCCCGTTCCCCCAAGGCAGAACGAAGGCTGAACACTAGAACTTCACAGCCACCGGCTCGCGGTCGGCAGCAGCCGCCTCAAAGTACTGCTTCTGCTGGAACCCAAACATGCCCGCCAGAATATTGGTCGGAAACGACTGTATCCGCGTATTTAAATCGCGCGCCACCGCATTGTAATAACGCCGCGCATTCTGAATCGCGTCTTCCGTCTGGCCGAGCGAAGTCTGCAATTGTGTGAATTCCTGCGACGCCTGCAGCTGCGGATAATTCTCCGCCACCGCAAACAGGCTCTTCAGCGCGCCTGTCAGTTGATTCTCCGCCAGCGCCTTATCCGCCGGCCCCGTCGCCTGCATGGCCATCGACCGGAACTTCGCAATATTTTCAAACGTGCCCTTTTCGTGCGCGGCGTATCCCTTAACCGTTTCCACCAGATTGGGAATCAGATCGTGCCGCCGCTTCAGCTGCACATCGATATCCGACCACGCAGCCTCCGAGCGCACGCGCAGCTGCACCAGGCTGTTGTACATCCCGATGACAAAAACGCACAGCACTACCAATATCCCGAGGACAATCCATCCCATGAGTTCACCTCAGCGCGGATTCAAGCCGACGTTAGCACAAGCAAACGGCCAGTACAATGTAACCGCTGATGCGGAGCAAATGGGAGTAAGGGGTAACGGTAGCGCCGGCGACCCGCCGGCAGTTGTGACGGGCGCCCCCGCCCGCCACTTTTCACATCACAACATGACGAGGTTGTCGCGGCTTTGCGTCGATCTTGGGTGGATTGGATTTTAAGGTGGGCTAGATTTTGGGTTGAGCCGGATTTCTGGTGGGTTTGACTTTGTGTAACGAGATTTGGACAGCGTTGCTTTTGGGTGGCGCAGCGGTTCACCGCTGCGATAAAGGCTGCCCTTTGAAAGTCGGCTTTAGCCGCCGAGGTAACTCACTACTGTCGCGGCGCGAAGTATCCCCGCCGCGCCCGCACTTGCAGATCTTTCTTCACCGCCGTGATCTGAATCGACCGGAACCGCCCATCCGCGCTGAAATCCGACGGCTTATACGACACGTCATACTGGCTCCGCAGCTCATCCTCAATCGCCGCGAACGACTTCGTAATGTCCTTCATCTTATAAGGAAAGAACGCCCGCCCTCCCGTCGCCGACGCCAGATCCTCCAGCACTTTGTCGCCCCGCAAAATCAGTCCGCTGTCGTCCGTCGAAATCGCGTAAATCAGAACCTCCGCCCGCTGCGCCATTTCAATCGCCTGCGCCCGAGTCACTTCGCTCTGATTGTCCTCTCCATCGCTCACTACAATGATTGCCTTCCGCACCGGATGATCCGATTGCTCCCGCGCCAGCTTCTCCTTGCACGCCTTGTAAATGGCGTCGTAAAGCGCCGTCCCGCCCCCATCTTTCATCCGCTGCACGCCCGCCGCCAGCGCCGGAACGCTGTCCGTAAAATCCTGCGCCAGGTGGCTCTCTTTATTAAAGCCCACCACAAACGCCTTGTCGTAACCCGGCCGAATGAGGTGCTGCAAAAATCCTGTCGCCGCTTCTTTCTCGAACGCGAACCGCGTCCGCACCGACCCGCTCACATCCATTAGCAGCCCCAGCTGAATCGGCAAATCCGTTTCCCGCCGGAACGTCAGAATGGACTCCACCGGCTTGTGATCGTCCATAATCGAGAAATCGTTCTGCCCCAGATTGCGCACGAACTTCCCATGCCGGTCGGTCGCAATGAACAGCACATTCACTTCATCGACCCGCGCGCGAATAGTCAGGATCGCATCGTTCGGTTCGCTTTCGCCGTCCGCGCTGGAAGAGGAGCCGGAGCTAACACCATTCGAAGCAAAATTCTCCTCCAGCAAACCACTGCGGCCGAAATTAACCGCGAGGTTTCCCGCGCCTCCCGTGGTTAGGCCTCTTCCCTGCCCCACGATTGCAGCATCCCCGGCAACCGAGCCCCTATTTCCCACAAGCACTGCCGCCGAACCAGCGCTTCCATCGTGCGAGGTCTGCGCCCATCCCGCAGTCGGCATCCACAACATCGCCGCCGCAATTGCAAGCGCCGCCGCGAACTTCGTCGCCGCTTCCCCCCACCCGAATTTGCCCGTTTTCATCATGCCTGTGGAATGCTCTTTCTCTGTTCCTCTGTGCTCTCTGTGGTTAAAGCCTTCGAACTCCTCGTCGAACACCACCGATCACGCGGATCAATACACAATACTTAGCGCTCACTATTTCCGATGCACTACACGGGGCGACCTGTCATCTTTCGACGCGAAGGATCTATGTACTCGCACCACCCGAAATGCCGACCGTCCAACATGTGTCACCAAGCCCGCGCTCAACCCATCTAATATCTATATGCACGCCGGATGCCGAAAATTCCGCCATCGACCGTCCTCACCACTCTAGGCCCGAACCGGTCGCCAGCCCAAGTTACAAAAGGAGTACGCAACGCCTGCCCCCCTAACCATCGGCCTTTCAACCGCTTACCCGCCCTGCCGACCAAACCAGCCCAATTCTCCGCGGCTCGCATTCGCGGCTCACCAGATCCGTTCATCACCCAACCAAACCCGCTCAAGACAATTTTCCTCGCTCCCCATGCAAAATCTGCGGCCTTCTCGCGCTCCCTGCACGAAAACTGCGGGTACCCCACGTTTCGCGCTTTTCGAAACGTGGGATTCAGCGGCTCTCACTGATTCCCGTTCGCCGTCGTGATTTTCCCCACAAAAATATCTGAACGCGGACATGGTGGCTGACTCCCGTTTGGATAGTAGCCAGCCTGTGCCAAACATGACACCGCAGTAAACGCATATCCTCCGCTGGCTGTCGTCGCAACGGGCGTCGCCGCAAGATTCGATGGCACGCCAGCCGCATTCGTCACGCTGCCAGAGAACGTTGTGTAAGTGTCATTTGTAGCGCTGTTGATTGCCAGCGTCCCGCCCGTACTTGTACACCCTGCCCCGGAGCAGGTGCCGCTCGTGCCCGTCATCTTGATCGTCTGGTTAGCCCACGAGTACGCGGACGGGAAACCGGACAATACGATCTGTTCGGGTGTCGTTCCACAACCAAGAGCGTAAGTTGCCTGGTTCGGAGGCGTTCCTGACACGTACAAATGCTGTGCCGTCCCCGGCGCGCAGAACTCATTAGTCGTGCCACCCGGCAGCGTAACGGTCAATATTGGCGGCGTGCTGCCATCAGTCGAAATCGTGACCGAACTTCCCGTAGCAATGGTGCTCGCGGCAGGTCCGGTGGCGATATAGCTTGTCCATGGAATCGCTGTGCCATCATAAGCTCCCAGTGAATCCATCATGGTTGAAGTCCATGCCATGAACTGGCCGTTAGCCGAGACATTCCCCGGATTAACACGGGCGTTGAATACCGGACTGGTGTTCGGATTGAACGTGTGAAACATGCGATAGACGCAGCCCACAACCCCACTTCCATAATTGCATTGCTGGTAGTTAGGATTGGTGCCGACGTTCTGCATCATGATTCCTTCGCCCTCCCACGCACCGCCCGCCGTGAATGGACTGTAGCAGGGATTACTTTCTCCGCCGCTCGCCGCTCCGCATTCATGCTCCAAGGTTGTGCCCACCGGCGGCAAATCCTGTGTCCCGTGATTGAAGTAACTTCCATGATCGTCCTCGGGTAATGGAAGCGGCAGCAGGGAGATCAAGTTTGTAGCCGGACAAGGTGTCGCGAACAACGGCGAGGCGTTGCACGGCAAGGATGGATTTACAAGGTTGAACCAGTCGTAGTTCGGCCCTCTCGCGTCCCCTGTGTAGCCAAGCGCGGCATGGCCCTGCGCCTGCCCAGACAATGCCGTGTTGATCGTCAGCCCGCCAACTTGCCAGTAATTCCCCGTCGCCATGAACGTGTATCCGCCGATGAATCCTATGCCGTTGGGATTTACCCACGCCGAAGACGACGATTCGGAATCCGTGTAGGCTGCACTCCCCGGAGTCGAGATAACAAGATTACTCGCCGTTCCGCCAACCGTGCCCGTGACAATTGTCCAGACCGGGCAGTTGTTCGACTCCAGGATCGGGTTAGCTTGGTTGTAACTGCAATTCAGGCCAGTGTCGTCAGCGCCCGTTAGGCCGTAAATCGTGATCTGTTGACCGGCCGAGTAAGGTGGATTGGAACTCATTGTAATAGTCGTTTCGCCGCTCGCCGGATAATTTCCTTGCACGCTCGTGGGGTGCGCCTTTGCCACCCCCGCCCCAGACACCACGTTGCAATTCGGATTGAAGCAAGTGGTCGAATCATGCTGTGGAACCGGATAATAGTAAGGGGCAGACGAAGGAACCGCCGAAGGAGTGAACGAGATTGTACCCGAACCGTTGCTGATATCGATCCAAGGATGAACGGCGTCCGGAGTTCCAGAGAACAAATACCCGACTTTGATGCTGGTCGGCGTCGGCGAACCATTCACACTGCAAAAGTATTGATTGATACCGGCACTCGGAGTGTTTGAAAGATAGTTTCCACTGCACACATACTGCGTATTCACACCAGTAACTTGTTGTTGAAATTGATCCCCCGGCATAGGCGCTCCGGTCATCGCTCCCGTGATGTAGTTATGCTGGCCATCCTGCATTTGCCCGGATGGACCCCAATCGCCCGTCACCAAACTGGTCCGCGTATTAAAGACGCGGCAACCGGAACCGGCCTTGTAGTTCGCGCGGAAAACCGCCCCATATTTCCCCGCGCCGTCATTCCACGACCCATCCTGCCCGTCATCGCTAAAACTTGCCCCGATCAGTGTGTCGTCGTCCGAATTCAGAAAGGCCCCATTCCACGTGGCGGCAAAGCCGGCAGGCAGACAGGAGGATGTGGAAGTCGGGAAATACTGGCTCGCACCGGCCGGAACGCCGGCGACATAGTTAAAATTGAAAAGCAAGGAATAGTTAATGACCCAGTTTGCTGCATTGGCAAAGGTCGCTGGAACAACAGTCCCTCCGGCCAAGGCTTGCACGATCCCTTGATACAGTGTGTTCGCCCCCGCATAGGCGGTCGGAGTCGCCGTCGCGGTGAACACGCAGCCGCTCGTTCCTCCGGTCCAGTTACTTCCTGTGGGCGTTCCGCCCGTTACCGCGCCGATCTGCATCAGCGCTGTGGAATTCATGGCAAGCAGCGCTGCCTGGCCGCCCCCGGCGTTCGTCATCGTCTCATTTGTCAGGCAAGACCCACTCGATACCGAGCCGAATACCGTGCTCTCAAAGTCCGTGTTTACTTCCCATAGAATGTTCCCATTCGTCGCCGACCACGTATACGCGCCGCCGCCGAGTGAGTTAGTTCCGTGCAAGCTCGTCGCTGAAACGAATGCTCCGTTGCAAAACGATGCGGGGTTGAAAGCTACGATCGCCCATGCCCCGCCTGCATTCTCCACGAGCAACTTACTCAAATCGGAGGACCAGAGGCGCAAAGTTCCATCCGAGCCGAGATTAAAGGACGCCCCATTCTGCGCCGACATCGAATAGTCGGTCAGTCGCGCGATCTGTGTGCCAAAATCGGGATCGGTAAAGCAAGTCCCCATGCCATAAAGATAGGATGGTCCCGATCCGCTCCCGGCAATTGGTAGCCCGTTCGTTCCAGGAACTCCCGGTACGGGGTAATTCGTGAATATCATTGGCTGCGCCGACGATGGCCCACTGCATGACGGGCATGCGGAGGATGTAGCGCAACCGAGCGGTCCCGCCTCCGTTCCTGTTTCGCAGGTATCCGTCCGCGCCCCGTAAGTCAGCGGAGCTCCACTAATTGCCTTTCCGGTAGCTGTGAATCCCGAAGATACTCCGGCCCCCGAGTAACTCGTCTGCGAAAATCCCGCCCCGCAAACCAACAACGCCATCAGCAAAATAACGGTAGCGCCGGTGTTTCGCCGACGGCTCCGCAGGCGCCCCGCCCGCCGCCTAAGGGTCGCCAAGACAGCAGCCGCATCCCGAACCTCCGTGCCCTCCGTGGTTAAGCCTTTTCCCCAACCAACAAGACGATGAGGGGCCGCGCAGCTCTCCGCCGCCGCAATAAACGCCTCGCCCTGAGTAGCTACCGTGGTAAACACTCCACCCATATGTCCGTGCGTCATCGTCAACTCCGTCGCCGCAATCTCCGGCTTCGCTATAATGTTTGTTTGCTCTTATCCCGCCGACCCGGCGGTTCTATGGAAAGGGAACTATGCCGACTGAAGTAGTCATGCCCCAAATGGGCGAATCGATTTTTGAAGGAACCATCACCAAATGGCTCAAAAAGCCTGGCGACAAGGTCCAGCGCGACGAGCCGCTCTTTGAAATTTCCACCGACAAGGTCGATGCCGAAATCCCCGCTCCCGCCAGCGGCATCCTCCAGGAAATCAAAGTCTCCGAAGGCAACACCGTCCAGGTAAACACCGTCGTCGCCACAATCGGCGAAGGAGGCACCGCCAGTGCGGGGACTGCAAGTCCGGGAACGGGCATTCCCGCCCGTCCAACCGAGCGCAACTCAGCAGAGTCCGCCGTAGGGCCTGCGAAGGATCGTAGTGCCGCACCGACGCCCGCTCCCGCCGCCCAACAGGAACCAGCCGACGATGACTCCGACGTCCGTTCCTCCCCACTGGTCCGCAAGCTCGCCCGCGAGCACAACGTCGATCTCTCGAAAATCCATGGCACTGGCGCCGGCGGCCGCGTCACCAAACAAGATGTCCTCGACTTCGTCGAACACCGTGGCGAAGCCAGCGCCGAGACTGCCAGTGTGGGGACGGGCACTCCTGCCCGTCCAGCCGAGCGTAGCTCGGCAGCTCCGCGCCCCGCCCCCGCCGTCATCCCCGGCGATCTAGTCCCCATGTCGCAGATGCGCAAAATCATCGCTCAGCGCATGATCGAGTCCCGCCGCACCAGCGCTCACGTCCATTGCATGTTTGAGGTCGATCTCACGCGCATCGTCAACCTTCGCAACAAACTCAAGAACGGTTTCGAGCAGCGCAATGGCGCGCGACTCACTTTCATGCCCTTCTTCGTTCGCGCTGCCATCATTGCCATTCAGCAATTTCCCATCGCCAACGCATCGCTTGAAGGTGACAGCATCCGCTATCACAAGCACGTCAACGCTGGCATTGCCGTCGCGCTCGACTGGGGTCTCATTGTCCCCGTCCTAAAGGGCGCCGACGAACTCAACTTCCTCGGCCTTCAGCGCGGCATCACCGATCTCGGCGAACGTGCCCGCACCAAGAAGCTCATGCCCGCCGATGTCGAAGGCTCGACTTTCACCATCACCAATCCCGGCCAGTTCGGAGCCGTCTTCGGCCTCCCCATCATCAACCAGCCTAACGCCGCCATCATGGGCGTCGGCGGAATCACCAAGCAGCCCATGGTGATCACCGACAAGGATGGCAATGATTCCATCGCTATCCGCAGCGTCGTCCACCTGACCCTCGGCTACGATCACCGCATCATCGACGGCGCAGTCGCCGACCAGTTCATGCTCGTAGTCAAAAAGGCCCTGGAAAACTGGACCGAAGAAGTAGGCTAAGTAAGTTGTATTAGATACAAATTGTAGAAATACCGAGGAGGCACCCACTCAAGCCCGCTTTTGGCTTGAGTGGGCTCCGCCGGCCAACGCTTTAGGAGGATTTCCTGAAAGCCCGGTGCCCCAGGTTCGCGCCTGTCTTTTAGGCGCTAACTTGGGGTGTTTTTTCCTTGTCTTCCTGAGCGCAGAGAGGCGGAGCCGAACGAAGTCGAAGGATCCCTACTCGTCCGCCGGTGCCCTAGGCCCACTCACCACTTCGTCGTCACCCTCAATCCTTCCAGCTGCGCAAACGTCACCGGAGTCCCCTGTACCGCCAGCAGACTCGTCACCGCCGCTTCTATGTTCGCAATCACCGCCGGCGCCACTCCACCCACCTTGGCTGCCGAAAGAATCGATTGCAGCAATGCAAGAATCACACTTACTAACGTCGCCGCTCCCATTAGATTGCTCCTTTGATTTCCAGTGTCAGCGTCGTCGCATTCGCGATCGCCGCTTCCAGCCCTGCCTGCGCCGAGTTCACCGGCACGCAAGTCGCCGTCTTATCCGGAGGCGCCAGTGTCGGCGTCCACCCGCAGTAAGTCTCAATCGCCGTGATCAGCGCATTTTCGCCGGCCACGCCTTGATTGATAAGTTGGCAAACCTGCTGGTCCCCGTTCGCCGCGCAACTCGCCTGATACTCGCCCTGCGCCGCCACAATCGATCCTGAAAGCGCTGCCGCGGTGTCCCGCGCTTTGCTCTCCACCGGGCTGCATCCCACCGTTGCCAGCAACCCCAATATCATGACTCCGATCGTTAGTCTGTTCATGCCTGACCTCCTTTTGCTACAAAGATTGACGGCAGCGCCGAATGCAACAACTGCGCCGCCGCATTCACAAACGCAAACGCCGCCGGATGTGCCCCAATGAATGCAGGTGTAAAGATAGCCGCTCCGATCGTTCCAGCAAGCGTGCACGCCAATGGTCCATACTGCTTAAGTAAGTTCATAATGACTCCCCAAAGTGTCTTCCAACTGCTGTGTAACTGAACTTGATTCCCTCTGTGCCCCCCTGCGTCCTCCGTGGTTGCACTTTTTCGTAGGTTCACCGTGGAAACAAACGGTCGTGCAGCGCAATAAGTGCGCTCACGGAAAACGCAATCGCTGCTGTCACAATCCGGTCGTATACATTCCGTTTGATATCGTTCCGTTCCAGAGCCATAAGTCGATCCTCGGCCAGACGCATTCGCCCAGGCTGCCCGTTACCCACAATCATGTCCATCTTCGCCTCCAGGCACCCGAGTTTTTCCAGCACTTGCAGCTGAAAGTCTCCCGTTCTCTGCATAAGGCTGGGCAGGCAACTCCCGGGACACGCCTTGTCGTCGTCGTTAGTTTTCATATGATCCAAGCTCTTCCCCGAAACCGGCTCACGAAGCGCTCATCGCTCCTATGTCAGCGGATAATCGACGTGCAGTGATGTTGAGTACCGCGAGTACTTCGGCGGAACGCTGTTGTCATAACTCCTAAAAAAGTAAGTCTGCGCCCGCACATAACGAGACAGCGTAATGCTGCTCGTAACGAATCGCCCAATCAGATTCCCCGCGTTGCCTGTCCCCCACCCCGTGTCCGAATACCGCGCTTCGATTCCCCAGCCCGCAGGCGGCGTCCATCCCGCATCCACCGTAACTGTCGTGGAAGTCACATTCGTGACCTCTGCACCGGTCAGATCTGCCAGGTACACATTACCGAGCTGACTTACTTCGATCGCCGTAGGCAGTTGCGATTCCTTCACCAGCGCCGTCGCAAAAGTAAAAGCAAGCGACGGATCGCCGGCATCCGTAAACGTCAGCGTGTAGCGCAGATTCTCACCCCCAATGTCGAATAGCTCAATAGCGACCTCGCGCACAATCGCCAGGAACGTCGCCGCCCGCGATGGCACATTCACTGCTAACCCATCTCCGGCGAAGATATCCTCCGCGTTTCCCGGCAACAACTTACTCCACGTCTGGTATTTCCCACTCCATCCCGGTCCCGCGTCGTCAAGCAGCGCCAATGCCGCGTTTTCGCAATCCGAGTCCGTGCGCGCAACCGGTGCCGCAACCTGTCGAAGGCCTCCACGCACCCCGTTGTCGGCTCCGTTCAGGTGTGCCGCAATGCTCGCCGAATTCAACACTCGCGCCATCGCATAGCCGCGGCTGCGATAACTTACCTCAATCGTCTGGTTAGCTACCGGCACGTATTCGGGATAGAACTCGAGCGTGGGTGTGTCGGAAACCCGGCACAGCCCCCCCGCCAGCAACGCCCCGGTTTCCTGCGTCTGCGTATTTTGTCCCGGTGCCGTGCTGCGTACGAGAGCATCAATTGCCAGATAAACATATGTGAATCCTACGGAGCACTGCATGTTAGCCGCATTAATCAGCGCATAAGTACAGAACCCCGGCGCATTACTAATCATTCCGTCATACAGAACCGTCGCGGGCGCAACCTGCGTCGCTGGATTTGCTGGATCGATATCCTGTACTTCCAGCACGACTCGCACATTGCAAGCGACTGCTGCACCCCCGCGTGCGTTCCCGCTCGGGTGCTGCGACGAGTGATACACCTGTTGCATGCGGTAGATCTCGCTCGGATACACCTGAGTAGTAAATACGTAGTAATGTCCCGGTTGCGTCGCCAGCGCCGCTCCCGTCAGCGCGCCGCTTACTAGAGCCTGTATGTTGCAGTTTGTCCCCGATGGCGTGACTTGAAATCCAGCCAGGCAATTCGCAATCGATACTGTCCCTGCATAAAGGCCGCCGACTACCCCCTGCGACGCTGCGCTGAACGCGATATCGCCGTGTTCAAGAACTGTGTTTCCGCCCAACTCCACCTGTTCCACAAACTCCAGGCAGGTCTGCCCGTCGACTCCACTTCCGCCCGCTACTTGTAACTGTCCCCCGCTCACCGTGAATATGTTGGCTGCTCCCGTTACCGTCCAATGGGTAACATCGAGGTCCGTGTATTCCTCATCGAGAATTGTGCGGTTATAAAGTGGAATCTCGCTTTTCCGCGTAAACGGAATCTGCGACAGATAGAATGTCGTCGTCTCTCCATCGCCGACAAAATAGTCCTTTACGTGTGCACGCGGTTCGAGCTCGCCAAGCACAGTAAGGTCGTTCACCAATCGGTTGACGCTTTCGACTTGCAACCCCTCCGGCGAGAACCAGGCATCACTCTCCGCCAGCGAGTAAGTGTTCTGCCCCGACGGCGTAAACAACAGCTTCCCGCTGTCGTCTCGATAACTGCTCCGCCCCAGCACCGCGATCTCTGCGGCCGACGCCGACCACTTCTTCGTAGGATCTACGCTGAAGTACGGTATCGTATCTCCTGCTTCCACTCCCGACAGGTCAAGCCATCCCGGCACAATATCTTGTGTCAATTGCTGCAAAGCGCTCCCCGCCGTTCGCGCTACAAATGAAGGGTGTGGAGGTGTCGGTTTCAGGTCCAGCATCATCGCATCGCTCAGGGCCATCAGCTCGTACATGTACTGCGGCCCCGCGTCTGCGCAACCTAGATACTGGCAAGACGGTGCTGTTGTGACATATCCCGTGAATAAGTCCGTGCCGTCGTCCCGCAGCAGCGTAACTCGCGCTCCCATCACTGGTACGACAAATGTCGTTGTCCCAGAGACAACACTAACTCTTAAGTCGGCCGGCGCATTCAGCTTGCGCACAAGAGTGGCAGTCTTACCCGGCGTCAAGGACGCGGTGTAGTCCTGTGCTCCCCGTCCATCGATATTGTCAATTGTTAGTTTCATTCCTCTGTGACCCCTGTGTACTCAGTGGTTGACGCTTTTTGACGGTCCGTAGTAGCAAGGCCGATTACCGGCCAGCAAATTAGGTTCGGTCGCGACATGTTACACAACGTGTTCCTGACTCCGTGCCTTCAATAAACTGCCGCGCCGCTCGCCGGAAAGTAACTCCGATAGCACAACACCACCGCCCCATCGTTTAAATCGACTGTAGGCAATGCCGTAAACGAAGCCATCAGCGCCATCTCGCCAATTGGTTTTTGGACCAGCACCAGCGTCTCCCGCTGCCATATCTGCTTCGCCGTAGTCGGACTTAGAAGCGGATAGAAAAAGCACACCCGTCCTCCGGACTCCTCTTCCATCACGAATAGCCCGGACCATTGCTGCAAAAACGTCCCGCCCTCCCGGTCCACGAAAGCGATCACCTGTTGCACCGATGCGCCCGCCGACGGTGCCCCACCAGGCAACTCCTGAGCCAGCACTAATGACGTTGCTGTGACTTGCGCAACGCGACCCACGTTGAAACTAACTCGCCGCACATAGTTAGCATCTTGCTGCACATTGGCGGGAGCCTTCACATACGCCGCCGCAATTCCCGTGCCCACATATCCAACTTGTTGCTGGTAGTCGATGTCGCACACTACTAACTGTCCCGCCTGAAAACCAGACACCGCTGCGCCCAGCACTAACTCCTCCGCTGTCGACCCCGCTAACACCGGAACTGCCGAAAGGGGAGCCCCGCCCGATGCCGCTGCCGACGCGCTCGCATTCGTGGCCAGCACGTTCATGTGCTCCGCGCCTCCCGCAAGCGCCATCTGCAGCTTGCCCCAGTCTCGAAACTCAAATTCCACACGTGCGCCCAGCGAGTTACGCGCCTGCGCCGCTACCGCACCCGCTGCTCCGCCCGGCACGCCTTCGATTTGCGACGTACTCATTCGTTGAAAGTTTTCAATCCAACCCAGATCGATCCATGGTGCCGGTGGTGAATCAAGCGCGAATCCCGCATTTTGCGACGGATCGAAAACGGAGGTCGTTCCATTCACGCGGTTCACCCGCGCGAAGTACGCGCGAGTCTGCCTCGTAATCGGCCTCAAGCCCTCGCGCGTCATGCCTCGGCCTCCGGCAAGAAGAAATAAATGCGTAACTGCGCATACCGCATTACTCTTCCGTCGCTCGCGCTTTGCTGTTGCTTTGCGATCGGTACATCTCCAGGCGCGTTCCCCTGCTCCGGTACGGTCCAAAACACGCCGCATCCCGCATCCGCCGCGGGCGTCTGGCTATAATCGAGCATCTCTGTGTGCGGTGGCATGCAGATCCTTATTAGTTCATCATCCATCTCCGCCAGCATCCGGCCCCGATCCACTCCCGTCCCGCCCGTTGTCCCCTCGCTCGCATACCAGATACTGCAATCCATCCCCAGCATAGGTCGCGTACTTTCCGCGATTAGTAACTCTCCAAAATCGATGTAAAATGCTCCCGCCTGCGCTTCCTTAAATCGCGGCTCCATGTTTTCACGCACGACAATTCCCGGAACGGTTACTCCATCGATCGCCATGGTCCGCGCCGGATTCAGTGCCCCCAGCCGCGCCCGCAGCGCCATATAGAAACTATCCTTTGCTGCCTGCATATCTTTCTCCAAAGTCAAAGTGTCGACCTAAGACCGTTGTTGCTTATGGCCCTGAGGAAAACGAACAATCTGTGCCACGCACTTGCGGCGCATGTCCTCGCATTGCCCCCTGGCAGTTTGCTGAAAGACTCGATTTTGGTCTTGCTTTTGGGTGGCGCAGCGGTTCACCGCTACGATAACCGTCTCTTTTCAATGCCGGCTTTAGCCACTGAGGGAGGAGCGTGGCGTGCACCGGAGTTTTTCAGCAAACTCCTACGCCATCGCTAACACGCGATACAAATAAGCAACTCCCGCAAACCGTTCCACCGCAAATCCCTCAATGTGAAACATCTCACCCTGATAAACAATACCGAGCGCTGTTTCAAGCAGAACATCCGCCGACTCCACATTTCGCTGACTAACTGGCTGCGCCATTGCCGATCGCCCAATTACTAACTCAATCCGGCGTCGCGGCCCGTTGTTTTCCGTCGCCAACTCATTCACAATCACAGGAGCAATCGGTGCCTGTGCCAACCCCGGGTCCACCAGCCCTAACTCTGCTCCTGCTTCCGCCGGCAGGCCCGCCGCCGCAAACAACAAAGTCACTTCGGTGCCACCCATCGTTCTCAGCATGGCGTCCGCCGCCCGCGCCGCCGCACATCCGGAGATCCCAGTCATTGTTATCCAACCTTCTGCGCCACGAACGGCGCCAGCAGTTCCTGCACGGTATCGTTCATCAACGTGTCGGAGAAGTACCACAGTTGCATTTTGTCGATTACGCCCTTCTTCACATTGAGAGCCGGCATCGCCTGTGCATTCTTCACAAGCAGCGCGCACGCCACTTGCACCGCATTCGGAATCGGATCCAGCCCAGCTGTATACACAATCGACACCTCCGTGAAATCCCATGTGAGCACATTCAGCGGCAGAGTAACTTCCCCCGTGGCCGCAAATACATCCAGGTCCGTCACATTCAGATTCACCCACGTTCCTGGTATTCCAAACACCAGCGCCGCATCCCATACCAACTGGTCATACGGGACCTCGCCCCGCCGTGGCGTCGCATACCGCGCCTGTGCCGACACAATCGCAGACGCCGCCGGCGCTACTGCTATAAGTGGTAAGTGGGTCAATCGCACGGGCCGAGCTGCCTCTTCTACGCGTAGGCGCTCTGTATACTGACTTACTCCAAGCGTCGGCCTGCGGCAGTGCGCGTCGATCATTGCCGATGCCGCTGTCACCCAGGCAGCATCCGTCGTCGCTTCCAGCCCATATGCCTGATAATCAGTTGGATCGAGATAATTCATGACGCCATCCTTAGTCGTTGTCGGAAAGTCGTTGTTGGAAGAGACCGGTTCTCACTCTCACGGAGAGACTGAGAACTGAGAACCGGTAACTGGGAACTGCTCTAACGGCTCACTAGCACTTCATAGTGCGCATATGACGCGCCCTTCACCACCGGCGCCCCGAATTTCACCACCACGCTTTGCGTCATCAGCGTGCTCGGCAGCCCCAGCCTGAAGATCCGAGGATTCGGATCTGTCAGCCAGTGGTACTCGATCAAATCTTCCGTCACGATGTACGCCGGCAACACTGCGCTGCCGCTCCCTGGCGTTCCCGTGTACGAAAGCGCCCACTCCGGAATCAGTGGTAACTCCCCTGCTTGTGTACTAAGCGCCTTCACACTTAGCCCGCCGGTTATCTCCGTTGTCGATAGCACCACGTTGAACTCCGTTTTCATTTCGCGGTCAATCAAATCCAGCAGCACCGGATTCGCGTAGATCGCCGTTGGCCGCACTTCAAACGCGGAATTCGCCACCATCTGCGCGATTGTGCTCTTCAGTCCGTCCACAATGCTCGCAGTTGCCGCGATTGTCGTTGTGTTACCGCCAGCCCCGATCTGCCCAATCGCGCCACAATATTGCGCGGTCGTCGGCGTTGCCAGCGAAGTATCGCTTCCGTTCCACAGCGCCACATCGTGCGCCCGCAACAGACCCTCCACCGAATCCGTCAGGTCCTTTGCTTGTAAGTACGCAAACTGGCTTTGCTGCGTTCCTACTTCCATGTCAAACAGGTTGTAATTGATCTGCGACACCAGCGCCTTTAGCGGCACGCTTCGCTCAACTCGCGTTGGCGTCTGCAATGTCGGCTGAATATTGCGTGGATCGACAAATGCCTGGGCCGCTGTGGGTGATGGAATCGCCGTTTCCTCAAAGTACCTCGATGGATGCCCCGTTGCCGGTACCTGCTTGATCCGCTGTCCAAACACGCCCCGCCGGCGCACGATATCGAGAATTTCCGTTTGATAACGGTCGACTTCAATCGCACCCGGCCCAAGATAGTCCGCTGCCGCATTCAAATCTAAAAACTGTGCTTTCATGTGTTCTCCTAAGTTAGTAACTAACTGTCTGTGCGGACGTTAAGTAACGCGGGAAAGCTGAAGCGCTTTTTGCCCGCGACGGCCGCTCCAAAACAAAAGAGGAGCGACTCCGGATCGCGCCTCTCAACCACTCATGCTTTTTTACAGCTTTACTCAATCACTCCCGCACGCGCCAGTTCCGACTTAACCGCTACCCGCTGCTCCACGCTTAGCGCCGACAGCGTTCTATTCAACACCGCCGGATCCATTCGTTCGCCTTCAATCTCGTTCTTTCCAATCAGCGCCGCCACCACTGGAGAGATCGTTTTACGCGCCAGTCGCATCGCTTGCGCCTTTAAGTCGGCATTCGATTTCTCCAACTCTTCCACGCGTTGCTGTAAGTCTCCGCCGCCCGCTTGCACTTTCTGCGGATCTCTCACTTGCGCGAAGTTGTCCTCCACCGCGGCCACAATCCGGTCCACCTTCGCGTTCAGCATCTCCTGCTGCGCATCCAGTCTCCCCAAGACGCGCTCCAGCGTCTCCGTAGCAGCGGCCAGACGCTCTGTCGCCGCCATCATCTGTGTTACCATCTCTTCATTCATTTCGGTCTCCATTGTTGTGTTTTGACTTACGCAGCCCTTAATCGTGCGTATTACACCCTGACTGTTTGTTTGATAAATACAGCTGGCCTGGCTTTCCCCGCCGTGGAACCCCGTGTACTTCGTGATAAACGCTCTGTTGAGGGTGCGCGAGAATATATGTGTGCGGTCGCGTCCTGACTTTTGCCCTATTGTGATGCGTCAGATCGACATTTGCGAGTCGCTGGATTTCTCTGCGATCCACTGTGCCCTCTGTGGTTAAGCTTTTTGATTTCCTCGCCTGACACCACCGATCACGCGGATCGACGCACACTATTTAACGGTCGTTAACTCCGGCGCACTACCCTAACTCAATCCATGTCGATCCATAAGCAGCCTTATCCCGCCGCAACACGGCCGCCCCTGTGAAAGTAACTCGACTAAGCACCCACACTGTGGCCTTGATGTCCTCCACCACCGCGTCTGCAATTTCATACGACATTCCCAGCACTGCCCTTGTCGCCCCGCGGCCCATGTCGGTTGAGTTGCTTACCTGTTTGCCACTTACTCGCTCCATCAGAACCCCGTAGATCTGCCTGTCTTTGGACTCGTTCTTCCTGATAACTGATGACTGACCATTGAGCGCTGTCTTTCCGATCTCCGCCACAATTTCCGGAAAATCCCGCCCATACAAGAATCCGCCAACCGCAATCTCTCGTCCCACGATTTCTGCCCGCGTAATCACGCCAATCTTGCGTCGGGTGTCATGCGCGTCCAGTCGCGGAGAATAATCGAGCGCCATCCCCAACAGCGACGGAATCGCCGCCTCTGCCGCCTTTCTTTTCAGCATCACCCGATGGCCGCGCGCGCCCGCCGGTGCCTTGTCGGAAGCCACATCCACCACTGTCAGCACTCCGCGAAACGCAATCCGGTTCGGATGTCCAAACACCGCCGGCATCTCAATCGCCATCGACTCAATTGACAATTTCATCCCCGTCTCCCGACTTATTTGCATTGTTTGTTATCCTGAGCGCAGCGCATCCAAGCGAAGCGCAGCAGTCGCGCAGTCGAAGGACCTCTACTCTTCTGAGTGCACATTGCCGCTTCCAGGCATTCTTTTTGCGTTTCCGTGCTGCAAGTCTGAATAGCCGGATACTTACCTCTGCACTCTACGCTTTGACTTTAGATA
>JBAVYO010000452.1:0-14101 GCA_049698855.1 Terriglobales bacterium | reverse complement strand
GGCGGGCGTGGGTGGCCGCTTCCAGTTGGCGAACCAGGCTCTTGCGGGATAAGTGTAGGCCATCGCGTTTTCGGTTGAGTGTTTGTTGGGTGACCGACAAACCGGGGCGCGAGGAACTGTGCCGATCCGCCATCTCCGCTTGTTGCTGTTCTACGGACTTACTTTCCCATCCCCGTGCCATTTTGGGCTTTCTTGAAATTTACGATTTCCGAACAGCTTTTAAAAAAATGTTATGGCCAGTCTGACTCAAACGAGAATGCGCTGTTCCAGGGAAGCTCCGACTAAGTCTCCAGCAAAAAAAGCGTAACCACGGGGGTGCGCGGCGAGCCGTAGACTTAATCAAAGTCTCCCTAGTATAAACAGAATAGCGGTCTCGCAGCCGAGCTGTCTCTCGAACCTGAGAGATAAATAAAGATTAGTTCCCAAGAGATGGAATTAACAACTGCGAGTCACCGAACCTGATCCACGCGGCTTGGCCGCTGCGTGGACGCAGACCTGCTCATAACTGACGAGAAGGAGACCCCGCATTAAGATACGCGGGGCAAGGTCTGGCCCATGGAAGAGCACGCCCCTGGCGCCGATGCGCGCAGTCAAACATCGGAAGTCCCAAATCAAACGAAGCCAGAAGCTGGCGCACAACGTGCGGACAGCGAGATCCTGCAGGCAATTACGGATGTAATCGTCGGCGATGCCGCTTCGCCGGAACTATTCAAGAAGCTCGTGCCTACGCTGCAAGAACTAGCCAATTGCAATGTCGTCAGTTTCGCCTTGTACGATGCAAAACGGGATGGCCTTGTTACGGAAATCTGGAAAGGGGGTTGGGACACTGGAGTGGGCAAGTTTTTTTCCGTGGACCAGACTCCCTGCGGATGGGCGTGGCGAAACCAGGAGCCGATCGCGATTCCAGACCTGGAACGGGAGACGCGGTTTACGGAAATTGCCGGAGAGTTGCGCAACCTAGGAGTGAGGTCCTACACCGCACTGCCCATGAGCACTCCGACGCACCACTACGGATCGATAGGAGTCGGTGGGATGGAGGCGGGGGCGCAAAGTGCTGTCAAGCTGTCGTCTCTGCAACGCGCTGCCGCATGGCTGGGGCTGGCGGTCGAAAATCGCGAAGTTCATCTCCAATGGCAAACGCTGCAGGACCGCCATCGGAGCCTGGCAGCGATCACGAGCGAGGTTTCAGCGCTCGATTTGGAGCAGTTGATTCCACGCATATTTGCCAGCGTGCAGCAAATTACCACTTACGACTATGCCCGGCTGGGAGTGCTCGATGCGGACTCGGGATGGTTGCGCGTGCGGGGCGTAGATGGCGGCCCGCAGACGGGAGTTCAACTGCGCGAGGGCCAGTCGATCCGGGCTGCGAATGCGATTTCGGCGCGGGCGATTGAATTGCGGCGCGCGACTTTCCATGGCGCCGATGAACTCGCGTTGTTCAGCGACGCGGTAGCCGGTGAGATTCGCAGTAACGGCGTGAAGTCGCTTTGCAGCGTGCCTCTGATACTGGGGAACCAGGTACTGGGAACGATGCTTCTGGGAACTGTCCGAGAGAACGGGTTCAGCCGGGAGGATGGCGACTACTTGCTTCAGGCGGGAACGCAGATTGCGATCGCCATTCACAATGCCACTCCTCACCCCACCGTTGCAGAGACCAAGGACAGCTCCACGCGGGAAATGCGGCCTGTGGAGAGTGAGATTCGTGGCGAAGATGGGTCGGAAGAAATCATAGGGAAAAGTCCCGCTCTCAAGCGCGTGCTGGACAATGCGGCGATGGTGGCCAAAACCGACGCCACGGTTCTGCTTACGGGGGAAACTGGGACCGGGAAGGAAAGGGTTGCGCGCGCGATCCACCTGATGAGTTCACGGAAAGGCAAACCATTCATTAAATTAAATTGCGCGGCCATCCCCACTGGCCTGCTGGAAAGCGAGCTGTTCGGCAATGAGAAAGGCGCCTTCACCGGCGCAGTAAGTCAGAAAGTAGGCCGCCTGGAGCTGGCCGATCAGGGCACGTTGCTTCTCGATGAAGTGGGAGAGATTTCTCTGGAACTGCAGCCCAAGCTGCTGCGGGTGCTGCAGGACCACGAGTTCGAGCGCTTGGGCGGGACGAAAACCATTCACGTGGACGTCCGTTTGATCGCGGCTACCAACCGCGACCTGGAGCAGGCGGTTGCAGAGAAGGTGTTCCGCGCCGATCTGTTCTACCGACTGCACGTATTTCCGCTGCATTTGCCGCCTTTGCGCGAGCGGCGCGAGGACATTCCGCTGCTGATACGGAAGTTCGTGGAAGAATGCGCGGCGCGGCTAAAGAAGCGCATCGACATCATCCCCGACGAAGCCGTGGAAGCCATGATGAACTGGGAGTGGCCCGGCAATATCCGGGAATTGGAGAACTTCATCGAGCGATCCGTGATTCTATCGGATGACAACCGGCTGTGCCCGCCGGTCTCCGAACTGCGCGAATCGACCCGGCGGTCATCTGGTGAGGAAGGAACGCTGCACGACCGGGAAAGGGACCAGATTGTCGAGACTTTGCGTCAAACCCGCGGGGTTCTCTCGGGACCTGGCGGCGCCGCGGCGCGGCTTGGGCTGAAACGTACCACGCTGCAGTACAAAATGCAAAAGCTCGGAATTTCGCGCCGTGAATATCTCAATTGAGAACAAGAACGTGGCAGATGCCAGATTACCGGCAGGTTTGCCTAATAAGCGGCATTTCTAACTCTCCGCAAGATTGCCTTTAACAATTGGGAAGCCTCGCATGGAAGGACTTGACGCCTTTTCGTGTTGTGGCAGCCGAAGTGCACTGCCCGAAATGGCGTCTCGCGACCTCCCATCGCAAAAACCCCAAATTGATTTATGGCACCCCAAGGAGTATTTCCCATGGGTATCCCGCGACGTTTCGTTGCCCCAAGCGATTGTGTGAATTGTGGTCTTTGCCAGGAAGGTGATTTCTGCCATCTGGCATCCGACTCCTTGAAATTTCTGAGTGATGTCGGCCACCTTACACTGTATCCGGCCTACTCTGTTTTGCTGACGGAAGGCCAGCTACCGCAGGGCATTTATATCGTTTGCTCCGGACGGGTCAAGCTTTCGGTCGAAAGCCGCGAAGGTAAGACCGTCATTCTTAAGATCGCTGAAAACCGGCAGGTGTTGGGCCTGAGCGCAATCATTTCGGGAAGACCGGCGCCGATCACGGTTACAACGATCGACTTTTGCCAGATCAAATTTGTCGAGCGCGAAAATCTCCTGCGTCTCATCGAACGCGACAGCCAGATTGCTTACCGGTGCGCCCGAATGCTGGCCACTGAGGTCAGCGAGAGCTTCGACGACGTTTATGACCTGCTGCTGGCCCGCAGTTCCACGGAAGAGCTGGCGCGGCTTTTGCTTTCGTGGGTCTCCGGCGAACCGCGCAACCTGGACTTGCGCGTGCAGGCGGAGTTTACGCATGAGGAGATCGCACAGATGATCGGATCCTCGCGCGAAACTGTGACGCGGCTTCTGAGCGATATGAAACGGAAAGAGCTGATTCGGTTTGAAGGCTCGATGCTCGTAATTCCCAATCGGGTAGCATTGCAGGCCATCGCGTAAGTTTTGAGAGACCCCTCCCCCGGGCGGACGTTGCAGTTTGTGCGGCCGCCCCTTTTTTCTCTTCGCCGGGAACTCCGATTCATGAGGGCGAGGCCCTCAGGGGCTAAAAGCCAACCTATTTAGAGGTTGACCAACTCGCGCAGGCGGCGGGTTTGGGCGCGGCTCACTGGGATCTCGGTTTGCTTGCGGTCATCCATGCGCAGCTGGTAGGAACTCTTGAACCAGGGCACGACTTCGCGGATGTGATTGATGTTCACCAGGAAGGATCGGTGGGCGCGCCAGAACTGGCTGGCGTCGAGATTTTCGAACAGTTCCTCGAGCGTGCGGCAGTTGGATTGGCCTTCCATGCCAGCGTGGCCGCTGGTGGTGACGGTGATGACGCCATCCTCGATGGTGGCGAAGCAAATGTCCTTGGCATCGGCGAGCAACAAGCGCCCCGCCGCCTTGATCAGAATCTTGGCAGTGGACGGCTTCTGCGATTCCAGCTTGCGCACAAGGTTTTCGAGCTTCTCGTCGGAGCCAGCACCTGCATCCAGCTTGGCGCGGGCCTTTTCGATGGACTGCGCGACTCGCTTCTTATCGAACGGTTTCAGAATGTAGTCGACTGCATTTACCTCGAATGCCTTGACCGCGTACTGATCGAAAGCGGTGGCAAACACGATTTGCGGCAGCGGAACCTTGCGGTCGAGCAGTTTCTTGATCACGCCGAAACCGTCGAGTCCGGGCATCTGCACGTCGAGGAAGAGCAGGTCGGGGTTGTGCTCGCGAACCAGGTTGATGGCGTCGAGTCCGTTCTTGCCTTGCGCGAGGACGTTGACCTCGGAGTGATTGAGCAGATAGGCAAGTTCGTCGCGCGCGAGTTGTTCGTCATCGACGATGACAGCAGAAAGGGGCATAGAGAAGCCAAGGGGCTCGATGGCAGCGAGCTGCTTCTTATAAGTATAGCGGCTTCAAAGAGACTTCGACAACGTCAGCGCCTGCTCATGTCGCGGCATTTTCAATTGCCAGCGTCATGCCCATGCCTCCGCTGACGCAGAGGGTAGCAAGGCCGCGGCGGGCTTTGCGGCGAAGCATTTCGTGGAGCAGAGTGACGGTGATGCGCGCGCCCGTGCCGCCGATTGGATGACCGAGCGCGATTGCGCCGCCGTTGACGTTGAACTTATCGCGGTCCAAATGGAGCTCGCGGTCGCAAGCCAGCACCTGAGCGGCAAAGGCTTCATTCAGCTCGACCAGATCGAAATCCGCGAGCTTGAGGCCTTGCTTCTGCTCAAGCTTGCCGATGGCCGGGACCGGGCCGATGCCCATGACACGGGGATCGACTCCGGCAGAAGTGGCGGCTAGGATTCGAGCGAGGGGCTTGAGATTGTTTTGCTGGACGAACTTCTCGCTAGCCAGGACCAGCGCGGCTGCGCCATCGGTGATGCCGGATGAATTTCCAGCCGTAATTGTTCCCGTCTTCGAAAATACAGGGGATAACTTCCCTAGCTTTTCGAGCGACACATCGGGGAACAAGTGTTCATCGCGCGAAAAAACGGTCGCGCCTTTTTTGCCTTCAATCGTGACTGGAACGATCTCGGCGTCAAAGCGGCCAGCGGACTGGGCTGCCGCGGCACGCTGTTGCGAGGTGAGCGCGAACTGGTCTTGCTCCTCGCGGGAGATCTTGTATTGCTCGGCGAGGAGTTCGGCGGTCTCACCCATTACCATTTTCGCGAGCGGGCAGAAGAAACCATCGCGGTACATGCCGTCGACCAGCTCCTGATTGCCGAGCCGATAGCCCCAGCGCGCGTCGAGATAATAAGGAAGGCGCGACATGGACTCGGTGCCACCGGCGAGCGCGCACTCAAGATTGCCGACTGCAATTTCCTGAAAGGCGAGCGCGATGGACTTCATGCCGGAGGCGCACGCCTTGTTCACGGTGTAGGCAGGCACTTCTTTCGGCACTCCACTGCGGATGGAAATTTGCCGGGCTGGATTGGGGCCGCCGCCGGCCTGGCGCGCGTTGCCGAAGATCGTCTCCTCCACGTGCGCGGGCTGGATGCCGGCGCGTTCAATGGCTGCTTTGGCGGCGACTGTGCCCATGTCGGCGGCGGTTAGCGAGGCCAGCGAGCCCCCGAACTTGCCTATGGGCGTACGCACGGCGGACAGGATGTAGACGGGATTCAACGAGCCTCCAGAAACGTTTTAGTCTAGCACCGGAGGTCGGCACCTCGATCCAGGCCAAGGCGGCGCGATACACTAAATCGCGTGAACGTTCTCTACGGGATCAATACGGTGATCGAAGCGCTCAAGGCGCGCGGCCGCGCCTTCGAATGGGTGGGCGTTGCGAAAGAACGAAACGATATTCGCCTGAGGCGCATCATTGACGAGTGCCGCAAGATCGGCATTCCCGTGCGCGTTTTGACACGCGTGGAACTGGACGAAATTGCGGTGGCCGGGGCCCATCAGGGCGTGGTGGCGATGACCTCGGCAAAGCAATACACCGACCTGGATGACTTAGTGGCGGCTCGGCGCGGTGAGCATTCGTTGATCGTCGTGCTCGATGGCGTAGAGGACCCGCACAATCTGGGAGCGATTCTGCGCACAGCCGATGCCGCTGGCGCAGATGGCATCGTGATCCCGGAGCGGCGCTCGGTCGGCGTGACCGGCACGGTGGCGAAAACATCGGCGGGCGCGAGCGAGCATCTGCCGATCGCCAAGGTCACGAATATTTCGCGGGCGCTCGAGGATCTGAAAGCGAAGGACCTGTGGGTGGTTGGCCTGGACGAGCGCGGGCAGCAGAATTATGACGCGGTCGATTACAAAATGCATTGCGCGGTGGTGCTGGGGGCCGAAGGCAAGGGCGTGCACGATCTGGTGCGCAGGCATTGCGATTTTCTGGTCTCGATTCCCATGCTGGGGAGGGTGCCGTCGCTGAATGTTTCGGTGGCTGCGGGCGTGGTGCTGTATGAAGTTGTGCGGCAGAGGCGGCTGGGCGCATCGAAGAAAGTATGAGACGAGCAGTTATCGCGAGATACCTTACGAACTTTTTCTGTGTCCTCTGTGTCTGCTGTGGCTCCAGCTTTTCCGCCGCGGCGATTAACCGCGAGGCATTCACCATCACGAAATACGATCTCGAAATGCGCCTCGAACCGGAGCAACAGCGGCTGGGCGCGCGCGGAAAGATTACGCTGCGCAACGACTCTGCCCAGCCGCAGAAAATCGCCGCGCTGCAAATTTCTTCGTCGCTGAATTGGCGGTCTATTCGTGCCGGCGGCAAGCCGCTGCAGTTTGTATCTCAGACATTCACATCCGACGTCGATCACACAGGCGCGCTTTCGGAAGCGATTGTCACGCTGCCCGTCGGAGTCAAGCCGAAGGACTCCGTGGAGTTGGAGATCGGATACGAGGGTGTCATTCCATTGGATATGACTCGGCTGACGCGCGTGGGCATACCGGAAGAAATTGCCCGGAATACTAGTTGGGATCAGATTGGCAGATCGTTCACGGCAGTGCGCGGCGCGGGATACGTGGCTTGGTATCCGATCACGACGGAGTCGGCGGATTTTTCCGAAGGCAATGGCCTGTTTGAAGTCGTGAATCGATGGAAAGCACGCGAGGCGGGGAGCGAGTTCAACGCGAGGTTTGAATTAACCGGCGCGGGCGGAGATGCGGCTTTGTCGTTAGTGTGCGGCGGCGGGGCTGTCAGCGGGCCGAATGGCGGAATCGATAACAAGCCAGCCAAGAACGAACAAGCCGAGGGCCAGCGCGTGCGAACCGGCTGCGCATGGAAGCAGCTTGGATTAGTCGCGCCCACGTTTGCGGCAGCGGGTTATATAGGTTCGTCGAAACCTCCTTTAACTGTCTTCGCGCTGGCAGGACATGAATCCGGTGCAGCGATTTATATAGAGGCCTTCGATCCGGCATCGAAATTTGTCACTGAGTGGTTCGGCAAGCCTACGGCACCAATCGCCATCGCGGATTTTGCCGATCCGCACGCGGCTCCCTTTGAGAGCGGAACTTTGTTAATGGTGTCGATGGCGGGAGAAGATACCAAGCTTGCGGGCATCAATCTGGTGCACGAACTGGTGCACTCAGCATTCGCTTCGCCGCAACCGTGGGTGTCCGAAGGCCTGGCGCACTTTGCGGAGGCGGCGTATCGGGAACAGCAAGGCGGGCGGGAAGCGGCGCTCGATTTGCTAGGCTTGCATCGCGCCGCCTTCATCGACTCTGAAAAGGATGTTGCCGCTGCGCCACAGAAGGATGCCGGGCAGCCGCTCTTGGCCACGTTCGATGAGACATACTACCGCAGCAAGGCGGCGTATGTGTGGTGGATGTTGCGCGATATGATCGGCGCGTCCGCTATCAAAGAAGCGATTCACAATTACCATCCTACGGACGATACCGATCCAAAATATGTTGAGCGGCTGATCGAAGCGGCAGCCAAGCGCGACTTGAGCGCCTTCTTTGACGATTGGGTCTACCACGATCGCGGCCTGCCGGATTTTCGTGTGCAGTCAGTTCATCCGTGGCAGGACGAAAGCGAGAAAAACGACAAGAAGGTACAGATGGTGACAGTCACACTGGAGAATCTCGGCGGGGCTGGAGCCGAAGTTCCTTTCACCATTTTCTGTGCAGAAAGTGAGATAACGAATCGCGTGGAGGTCCGGGCGAAAAGTGTGGCCACAACGCGGGTTGAATTGCCATGTGTGCCGATTGAGGTCGTGGTGAACGACGGCAGTGTGCCAGAAAGCGATTTGACTAATAACGTATTCAAGATTGCAACGCAGTAGATTGGTCAGTGGTTACAGGTCGGAGGTTAGAGGTTAGATTGCGGAGGTAAAGACAACATCTTCAGGTCGCTGCCGCCTAATCTCAACAGAAAGCCACTTTAGATAGTGCCCTGTTTTGGCTTTCACTTCTGCAATCTGACCTCTAACCTCTGACCTACGTAGACTTCTTGATACCGCAGGAGATGCCCTTTGGCTTACATCCAGTTTCTTGGCGCGGCCGGCACCGTGACCGGATCCAAGCATCTGATCAACACGAGTTACGATTCGAGTGGCAAACAAGGCTTTAAGGTTCTGATCGACTGCGGCCTATTTCAGGGCCAGAAGGAATGGCGCGAGCGCAACTGGCAGGACACGCCAGCTCCGGCGCGCGAAATCGATGCCGTCGTGCTCACGCACGCGCATCTCGATCATTGCGGCTGGATTCCCCGGCTGGTGAAAGAAGGTTTCCGCGGCCCGATTTATGCCACTCAGCCGACCATCGATTTGTGCTCGGTGGTGTTACCGGACTCCGGACATCTGCAGGAAGAAGACGCGGCGTTTCACAACAAAAAAGGAACGTCGCGGCACAGTCCCGCGCTGCCTCTTTATACCCTTGAAGAAGCGCAGCACTGCCAGCAGTATTTCAAGCCGGTCGAGGTCGAGACGACGATTCAGCTGAACCGCGAAATTTCTTTCCGCTTCGTGCGGGCCGCGCACATCCTGGGCTCGTGCATGGTGGAGGTGACGCTGAAGACAGATGGCCAGACGCGCCGACTGCTCTTCACCGGGGATATTGGGCGCGTGCGCAACAGCCAGATTGCACCGGGGAAGGTCGTGCACTCCGGCCCACAGGAGGGCGAAATCGCCGACGTGCTGGTGATGGAATCGACGTATGGCAATCGTGAACATCCGGTGAACGATGCGCGGCCGGAACTCGCGCGATTGATTCGCGAGACCGTCGGCCGCGGGGGCAGCGTGATCGTACCGGCATTCGCTGTCGAGCGTACACAGAAATTTATCTTCATCCTCAAAGAATTGATGGAATCGTCGCTGATTCCCGGCATCCCCGTTTATTGCGACAGCCCGATGGCAATCAAAGCAGTCGAGATTTTCATGAAGCATTCCGAGGAGTACACGCCGCAAGCAGCCGAGCTGATCGCGAAGTACGGCTCCCCCACCGAGTGGCCGGGCTTTACTTTCGCCTTGACACCGGAGCAGTCGAAGAAGATCAACGACAGCGTGTTTCCCTCGGTCATCATTTCATCGAGCGGCATGGTAACCGGCGGCCGCATTTTGCATCATCTGGCGCAGCGCCTGCCCGACCCGCGCAATCTCGTCGTCTTTATCGGCTTTCAGGCACCCGGGACGCGCGGCGCGATCATCAAAGGCCGCGCAGATGAAATCAAGATCTTCGGACAAATGATTCCGATTCGCGCGCAGATCGCAGCACTCGAACAATTCAGCGACCACGCCGATCCGCCGGAGTTGCTCGAATGGCTGCGGACGTTCAATAACCAACCGGGCGTGACTTATCTGGTGCACGGCGAACCACAGGCTGCTTCACAATTGCGCGATCTGATGAAGAAAGAGTTGCGATGGAATGTACAGATCGCAGAGTATATGGAAAGAGTACCGGTCCTGGCGACGTAACATAGCTTCTGAAAGCGATGAATGTCACGTATAACTTCACATATCCAACAGATGGACGTGGGTAACCTCCGTGTTCTTCTGTGTACTCGGTGGTTGGCTGGTTTGCGCCGCGCGACGACTTGGCTGATGGTTGCTGCGTTGTTTTCGATCTTGCTCTCAGGTTGCACGAGAAACTTCGCGAGCCCGACGGCGAAGGAAACGGCGGTGCACGCCAGCGCGGCGGCACTGAACGTCGAGGTCAGCGTCCCATTTCGTTTTGTCGCCTACGGAGACACTCGCTTTCACGATCCTGCCGACACCGACGCCGCCAATCCGGCGGTGCGCACGGCTCTGGTGCACGCTATCGCCGATTCCAATCCGTCGTTCATCTGTTTTACCGGCGACATCGTTTACAACGGCTACGATCAAAACGACTGGAGGATTTTCGACAACGACACTCGCGTATGGCGCGACAAACACATCCCCGTATTCCCCGCGCTTGGCAATCACGAATTTCACGGCGACGAAAAGACGGACCTGGCCAATTATTTTGCGCGCTTCCCCGATCTCAAGAACAGCCGCTATTATTCGGTGCGCGCCGCGAATACTATTTTGTTTGTGCTCGACAGCTCTGTCGATGAAGTTACAGGTCCGCAAGGGGAATGGCTTGCCAATGACCTCGATCACATTCCTTCCGATGTGGATTTCGTCTTCTTGATGCTGCACCATCCGCCGTACACGAGTTCGTCGATGAATATGCGCGGCGAAGGGCACTCGGCCCGATTGAGCGAGCGCGTTCTGGCCGCGATGCTTGAAAAGCGGCAAGCGCAAACTCGCGCGCGCTTCGTGGTTTTCTCGGGACACATCCATAACTACGAGCGCCACGAGCACGGGGACGTCACCTATTTTGTTTCCGGCGGCGGCGGGGCGCATGCGTACCCGGTGTCTCGGGAACGTGACGATCCCTACCAGAGCAAGGAGCTCAACTATCACTACCTGCTGGTAGAGATAGACCGCGGACAACTCAAAGTAACCATGAATCGCCTGCAACTTGCGGGTGGGAAGACGATCTGGACGCAGCCGGACTCGATTCCGATTTCCGTTCCTTCCGGGGCAGCGGCAAAGGCGGCTGCCCACTAGAAACTGCTTGTGCGGAAAGTTCGGCACAAAATGAAGTTCAAGTTATGAAGTGCCCTGGGCTAAACTGATTTGCGCTGTTTGTGGATGTTTCGAAATCCGATTCGCAATTTCTAAGCGAGGCTCTCTTGTCCGTTTTGGTAGTCGGAGGCGCAGGTTATATCGGCAGTCACGCCGCTCGCGCGTTGCGGCGGGCCCGCTACAACGTCATCATCTACGACAATCTTTCCACCGGTTTTCGCCGTCTGGCCGAGGGCTTCGAACTGATCGAAGGCGATATCGGCGATCAGGGCAAGCTTCATCGCGTACTGTCGCGCGTGGATGCAATCATGCACTTCGCCGCACACGCCTACGTCGGAGAATCCGTCACCAACCCGCGCAAGTATTTCCGCAATAATGTCGCCGACGCGCTAACTTTGCTTAATTCCGCTGTCGACGCCGGTGTGCGCCACGTCGTTTTCTCTTCCACTTGCGCCGTCTATGGAAGTCCGGAGCGGATTCCTATCACGGAGCAGACGCCGCGAGAACCGGTTAATCCTTATGGCGCGTCCAAATTGTTTTTTGAGAACGCGCTTGAGGCTTACGACCGCGCTTATGGCGTCCGCTCCGCGCGTCTCCGCTATTTCAACGCTGCTGGAGCCGATGACAGCGGAGAAATCGGCGAACTTCACGATCCTGAAACACACCTGATCCCGCTTGCGCTCCTGGCATCGACGGACGGCGCCCCGGAGTTACAAATCTTCGGCGACGACTATCCCACGCCCGATGGCACTTGCTTGCGAGATTACATCCACGTCAACGATCTCGCCGATGCTCATGTCCGCGCGCTGCAGCATCTGGAAAAAGGCGGCGAGTCGTTAGCCCTCAACCTCGGCACTGGGCGCGGAAACTCGGTCCTAGAAGTTATCCAGGCGGCGGAAAAGGCAACCGGCCAGCCTGTCCGCCGCAACATCGGCCCCCGCCGCCCCGGAGATCCTCCAACTCTTGTTGCCGACGCCAGCAAAGCAAGAGACGTCTTAGGATGGACCGCGCAGCGCGACCTGACCAACATAGTCAATACCGCATGGAACTTCATGCGAGCGAATCGTTAGCGACAAAAGACACGCGAGCGAGGTTCCGACTTGGCAGACTACGGAAAGCTCCATTAAACCCAGTGAGGGGGGCCCCCAGGCGCTGAAGCGCAAATCTATTTTCAGCGACTTAGCGGCACGAGTGGAACTCGTGCCCTTCCCGAAGGCGACCTCGACCGATTTTCCCCGCAGCCTGTTAGTGTTTGTCGCCCTGTTCGGTAAAGAATTTACCCGACACTCCAGAAGAGAAATAGCGTGAAGTAACTGTCTTCTTGCGCGTGAAGAATTCGACCGCATCCCAGCCGTGAACATGCAAGTCGCCGAAAAAAGAATCTTTCCAGCCGGAAAACGGGAAGTACGCAGGGGACGCGGCGACTCCTATGTTGACGCCCACCATGCCGACTTCAATGCGCCGCGTGTACTCGCGCACGGCCGCCCCATTTTCGGTGAAGATGGACGTGCCGTTGCCGCGCGGGTCGCTGTTGACGAGCGCGATGGCTTCGTCGAGCGAGTCAACATGCATCACGGAAAGCACGGGCCCAAACACTTCCTCGCGCGCCACTCGCATGCCCGGTTTCACGTTGTTGAGAATCGTCGGTCCAACAAAGTTACCGCCCGTGGGAGTGTTTTTCGGGTGACGGCCATCCACCAGTAACTCCGCTCCTTCTTTGATTCCGCTTTCGATCGCATCGTGAATGCGCTCGCACGCGGCGTGCGAAATGACCGGCCCAAGGCTCGATTTGGGGTCCCGGCCATCGCCGGCGATCAACTTCCCGGCTTCTTCTTTTAGCTTGGCGATGATCGCCGCCTTCGCACCACCCACAGTCACCAGCACCGATCCCGCCATGCAGCGCTGGCCCGCGTTGCCAAATGCGCTGCCCAGCACATTCGACACGGTCTTATCCACCACCGCGTCCGGCATCACAACCATGTAGTTCTTCGCGCCGCCCAGCGCCTGCACGCGCTTCCCTTTTTCCGCCGCGCGCCGGTAAATATATTTGGCGGTGTTCACCGAGCCGACAAACGAAACGGCTTGAATTCCCTGGCTGTCGAGGATGGCGTTGACTACATCGTGCGCGCCGTTCACCAAATTGACCACGCCCGCCGGCAATCCAATTTCATCGAGGATCTGACAGATCAATTCCGATGTTAGCGGAACCTGCTCGGACGGCTTGAGAACGAATGTATTGCCGCAGACGATGGCAAATGGCAGGAACCACATGGGCACCATGGCTGGGAAATTGAAGGGTGCGATGGCGGCGCAAACTCCCACGGGCTGACGGAAAGTTACAGAGTCGATGCCGCGCGCGACGCCTTCGAGCACGCGGCCTTGCATGGTCATTGGAGTTGCGCAAGCCGCTTCCAGTACCTCAATGGAGCGCGTAACTTCGGCGCGCGCATCGGAGAGCACCTTGCCGCCTTCGCGCGTGATCGACTCGGCCAGTTCGTTCATTCGCAGACGAAATTTCTCTCGCAGCGAGTAGATGAACTCGGTGCGCTCGCCAACCGAACGCGAGCGCCAATCTGGCAGCGCGCCGTTGGCGGCGGCGACTGCGGCTTCAAGGTCGGCGGCACCCGAGAGCGGCACGCGCGCCAGCACTTCGCCGTTGGCGGGATTGGTCACATCGAGCAAGCCGCTGGCCTGCGCCGGCACCCAGCGTCCCCCGATGTAGTTGGAGAGAGTTCGGGCGGTAGAACTTAGTGCGCGGGTGGTGGGTGAATTAGTATGCGTCAAGGTTGTCGTCTGAGAAGTCATGGGTATTTCCTAGTTGCCCGAGAAATCGTTGCCGGCGAGAACTCTGTCAATCCTGAGTAACTCCTCGGCCGAGAATTTGAGGTTCTTCAGTGCGGCTATGTTGTCTTCCACCTGAGACACTTTGCTAGCCCCAACCAGCGCGCTGGTGATGCGGGGATCGCGCAGCACCCAGG
>JBAVYO010000451.1:0-13833 GCA_049698855.1 Terriglobales bacterium | reverse complement strand
GGCAGAAGCTAGCTGTTCGGAAGTCAATACTCCGCGCGACAGAAGCAACAGCCCCAAAGGCATTCGTCGCACTGGTGGCGGGTCAACTTGCCGCGACATAATCGACGCTGTAATCGTGCCGCTAAGATACTCTTCAAAACAATCCGGACTACAGAACCACTGCTTGCCCAGTCGGACTCCCACGTAGTGTCGCGAAAGGCGAAGCAGCAGACGGGTTCGACTGCACGCAGGATTCGAACAAGGAAGCGCCCAGCTCTTCCATCGCTCAGGCACGGGAATCCATTGGGCAAAAGGCATCTTAGTCGGAAGCTGTGTGTTGCGTGGCCCGCTCGGCATTCGATCTAATCCTCATATCGCGGCGTGCACCCGCAGAGCCGCGCGGATCTTGGGGATTGCGATTGCATGGATCTGACAAACCCGCGACTCTCCTATTTGAAGCACGGCGGCGATTTCCTTCATCGTAAGTTCTTCTTTGTAGTAGAGCGAAACAACCATCTGTTCCTTCTCTCCAAGCGTGCTGATTGCTGCGGCGATTTGCTCTCTCATTTCAGTTCGTAAGCATTGTTCATCAGGCCCCTCGTCCCGGCTTGGAGCGGATTCGATCAGATCCTGCTTTTCGGAACGGTCATATCCTGCGCTGACCTCCTGACCAACCAGGCGCGCGCCATCGACGCGAACCGCCGTGTCGCGAAGCTGGTCGAGTGTCATTCCGGTTTCTGCGGCAATCTCGTCCTCGTCCGGTTGGCGCCCCAGTTTGGCGGCTAGCTTTGCGATCGCCTCCTCAATGCTGCGCGCCTTCTGTCGAAGAGGACGGGATCCCCAATCTAACTCGCGAAGGCTGTCGATGATCGCGCCATGTATGCGAAATTTTGCAAACGATTTAAGAGGCACCGACTTACTCGGATCATAACTGCGGATTGCCTCAATGAGACCGAGCACACCCGCACTTACCAGATCCTCGAACGGGACGTGCTGTGGCAACCGCTCAAAAATACGCCGCGCGATGTAATTAACCTGCGGAAGGTGCTGCAGGATAAGTTCATCTCGCTCCCGGTTCGTCTCATCGACGTTTTCTCGATATGCCAATTCTGCTTTTGTCATGTCATCCTGACCATTTTCACCGCAGAGCCCCCACCGCTTGAACGGGGATAGCCGGAGGGATCTCTGTCGGCGCTAGAACAACGATTTTTGGGAAGAACGGCTCCAGCAATCGCCGTAACTGAAATCTTCCCGGCGAAGAGCACAAAAGAACAGGCGGAGCGTTGACGACCTGGTCGCCAAACAAGGCCTTCAGACCATCAAAGACTTTTCTCGCGACATTTGTCTGGAGGGCGCCCGTCGGCGCTGTCGTATAGGTTTGGGGGTTGAGAGAGCGTGCACATTCCTCCTCCAGCGCTCGATCTAGAGTTACTACTTTTAGCTCGCCGTTCTTGTCGAGTAAAGGTTGCACAAAGGCTCGGCTAAGAGCATGGCGCGCAGCTTCCACCAGCAGCACCGGGTTCTTGTTCACAGGCGCAACGTCGACAAGCGTCTCCAGGATCGTCCCCAGGTCGCGAATCGAGACTTGTTCGCGGAGGAGTTGCTGCAGTACTTTTTGTACCTCGCCTAAGCTGAGGATCTTCGGAATTAACTCTTCCACCAGCCGTGGATGAGACTCCGCATTCCGGTCGATCAGGCGCTTCGTCTCCTGGCGAGTCAGAAGGAGATGCGCATTCTGCTTCACAACTTCGCCAATGTGAGTAGCCAGCGCGGCTGTGTGATCGACGACTACGTAGCCAGCCGCCACCGCGGGAGCTTGACTGTCGGGCGCAATCCATCTTGCCGGGGTGTTGAACGCGGGCTCGGATGTTTCTACCCCAGGCAATGGCGGCGGGGAGGCCTGAGAGCTTATAGCCAACAGGCAATTTCGCCGCATCTCCCAGCGGGCAACCTCGACTCCGCGCAGGTGAATCACGTATTCGCATTCTTTCAGCGATAGATTGTCCGTAATGTGGATCGAAGGAATCAGGAAGCCGAGCTGCGAAGCAAGCTGCTTACGCAGGGAGCGGACCTTGCCCAGGAGCTGTCCTCCTTGCTTGCTGTCGACGAGCGGTACCAGGCCAAGTCCCACCTCCAGCATCAATTCGTCCAGCTTGAGGACTGAGTCGAGAGCATCGGTAGGCGATGCGCCAGGCGCGGCAGTCTTCGCGGCACCCCCTTCGGCCGGAACTTGCGCCTTGACCGCCGACTCCGGTTTTGTGCGGCGCGCAAGCACGAACATCAGGATCGACATCAGTGCGAAGGAAATCTTGGGCAGCCCGGGCACAAGCGCCAGTCCGGCCATTACGCCGCCAGCAATCCACAAGGGCCGTCCCTTGCCAAATAACTGCTGTCCGACATCGATGCCCAACGTGCTCTCGGACGAAGCACGAGTTAGAACGATCGCGCCCGCCACCGACACGAGCAGCGAAGGAATCATAGTAACAAGCCCATCGCCCACTGTGAGTACAGTGTAAGTCTTAAGCGCATCCAAGAAGGGTGTGCCGTGCTGAAAAACACCGATCAGAAAACCGGCGATGATATTGATGCCGGTGATGAGAATAGTCGCGAGCGAATCGCGCTGGCTGAAGCGAGCCGCGCCATCCATCGCCCCGTAAAACTCGGCTTCGTGAGCGATTTGAGCGCGCCGGTTGCGAGCCTGCTTTTCATCGATCAACCCTGCATTCAGGTCGGCGTCGATCGCCATCTGTTTCCCGGGCATTGCGTCTAATGTGAATCGCGCGGTTACTTCCGCCGTTCGTACCGCGCCATGGCTAATCACCATGTATTGAATCGCGATCAAAGCCAGAAAAAGCACAAACCCGACGACATAGTTGCCACCGACCACAAACTGGCCGAAAGCTTCGATTACTTGCCCGGCTGCGGCCGGTCCCTCGCTACCATGAAGCAAGATACGACGGCTGGCTGCTAAATCAAGCGACAGCCGAAATAATGTGAGTAACAACAAAAGGCTTGGAAATACCGAGAACTGCGCCGGCTTAAGTATCTGAAGAGCGACAAGTAAGACCAGTACACCGGCGGATATACTGAACGCCAGCAACAAGTCCACTAAGATCGCAGGCAAGGGAATGACCATCACGAAGACCATGCTCACCGCCAGAGCGGGGATGATCCAATCGCTGCCCTTTCCTGCAATCGATTTGAAAAAACCTTGTTTTACTGCTGCCATAATTTAGTCGCTTCCCCCCGGCATAGTCACCGGACGGGAACCTCACTCGGCTTTTTATTCTCAGCCTGAGCCTGCGTACGGAACACGAAGGCCAGGATTTCCGCGACCACCGCATAGAGTTCCGCCGGGATCGCCTGTCCGACTTCCACCGTCCGGTAGAGCGTCTGCGCCAACGGCGGATTCTCGAGCACCGTGATGCCATGCCAACGAGCAATCTCCTTGATCTCCAGAGCGATCAGGTTCTGCCCCTTCGCAACTACGATGGGAGCCTCCATGCTCATCTCATATTTCAGGGCAACGGCAAAGTGCGTCGGGTTTGTGATAACCACACTTGCTTGTTTGGTATCCTGCAGCATCTTTCGCCGGCGCATTTGACGCTGAATGCGGCGGATACGGCCTTTAGTCGCCGGGTTTCCATCGGTCTGTTTCGATTCCTCGCGCAGGTCTTGCCGGCTCATCTTCAAATCGCCTTCGAGTTTCCGCCACACCAGCATGTAATCGACGCCCGCCCAGCAAGTCAGAACTAACCCTGCCTTCCAACACAAACTCCACATCGTGCCGACGAGAAACGCTGTATAGGGACGGACGCTCACATCGGATGACTGGATTACGCTTTGCCAGTTTTTTTGGACCGTCGAAATTCCGATCCAGGCAATGACTGCAAAGGGTATGAGCGATTTCAGGATTCCGCTCAAGCCAGTCAAGGAAAACATCTGTTTCATTTTGCTGGCTGGGCTCAACTTCTCAGGCTTGAATGCAAGTGCTTCCGGGGCAAATACCAAGCCGCCTTGCGCGATACCCGCGCTCAGCGAAATTACCCAGGAAGCCGCCAACACCGGAGCGATCCATCGCAGAATCGCCACGCTTGTCCAAAGGAGAACCGGTCCGTTCGCGTCAATCGATTCCCGAGTCGACATATCGAGCGACATTTGGAGAAGTCCCCGCCATTGCTGCGGCACGTCGTGCACTTGCCACGCAATCACTGCCATGGCGCCGCTCCACGCCAGCGCGCTTGAAAGTTCGCGGCTGCGCGCAACCTGGCCTTGCTCGCGGGCTTTCTTCCGCTTTTGCGGTGTTGCTTTCTCGGTTTTACTCGCGTCGGCCATGTGTTAGTGCGCCAGATGCAAAACCTGTTCCGTCAGCACAATCGATTGTCCGAAATACTTTTCGAATACTCGCGGCCAAAATCCAATCGTCGCCGTCAAAATCAAAACGCCAAGCATGCTCTTGACCGCCGGGCCCAGAAGCATAAGCGGCATCTGAGGCGAAGCTTTCCCAAGCAGCCCAAGTATGAGGTCCATCAGCAGCGTCGCCGCTAAAACCGGCGCGGCAATCTGAATGCCGAGTTCGAGAATGATGGCGCCTTCATGCAGCACCGTTTGCGCAAACCGCGGATTCAGAGTGACAGTGCCGGGGGGAAGATATTCGAAGCTGTGCGCAACCGCGCGCAAGATCCAGTGGTGCACATCCAGCGAGAGAAAGATCAGGAGTGCCATGCTTTGGTGGAAGAAAGCTACAACCGTGCTCTCAACCTGAGTATTAGGATCTAGAATGTTTACCAGCGAATAACCCATCTGGATGCTCAACATCTGTCCTGCAATCTGAGCCGCTTCGAATACCACAAACGTGGAAACACCGATCGCTAGTCCAAGGACTGTTTCCGTGCCCACAATCATGGGCCACCTGGAAAGATCCAGAGTCTGAAAGCGCGGGGCAAAGACCGGATACAGGACAGCTGTGATCGCGACGGTCAGAATCACTTTGACGCGGGGAGGAATGACTGCGTTGCTGAAAAAGGGTGCGAACATCATCAGGCCCGAGACACGAATACCGATGATCATCACCGCGCTCAGAATGTTTGCGACAGAAATGTTCATTTTTTGTCAGCGTATGTACGGATGAAAATCCGAAAGTAATTGCAGCGTAAAGTGGCACATTTGTTTCCACATCCACGGCATCAGAACAAAAACCGCCGTGCCCACCGCCAGCAACCTTGGCACTGCAGATATCGTCGTTTCCTGCAGCGATGTAAGTACCTGAACGATATTGATCAACAAACTCACCGTAACTGCAAGAGCAAGGATCGGTGCTGCAATTATGAATACCTCCTTCATCGTCATGCGGCCAAGGTCGACAACGAGTGCGGTAGGCATCGGAGTTACTGAAAGCTCCTCATAAGAGATCCAACTAACAGGTTCCAGCCGTCCACCATGACAAACAGGAGCAACTTTAGTGGTGTAGATATCACGACAGGCGGCAGCTGAAGCATTCCGACCGATGTCGAGATTGAAGCTACGATCATGTCGATTGCAAGGAACGGGAGGAATAAGACAGTTCCGATCTGAAAGCCGGTTCTGAGCTCTGACAGAATGTAGGCGGGCAGCACAACCCTCATCGATAAGTCGTTGGGGCTTGTTGGGCGCGCTTCCTTCGACAATTCCACGAAGAGAGCCACATCCTTTTCTCGTACGTAGTGCAGCATGAACTGCCGCACTGGCGCTTCACCACGTTCCACTGCCTCCAGGGCTGTGATTTTCCCGTCTTGCAATGGCATCACGGAAGCCTGATAAATATTGGCTCCAACGGGCTGCATCAGAAAGAATGTAAGTATTAACGACAGACCGATCAGTGTCTGATTTGTGGGCGTGGTCTGAAGCCCAAGCGCTTGCCGCAGAAAGTGAAAGACAATCAGCAGACGGGCAAAGGGCGTCATGCAGAGAAGCAGCGACGGTATAAGGGTTAGAAATGTCAGCAGGACGAGAATCGTCCATGAAGCTCCACTCCCTACGCCCGTGATTCGTATTTCATTTGGCGCTGCGTGCGAGGCCGGAATTGCCGCAAGCAGGAGCCCGAACATCGGAACTGGAACCGCAGCCGCTGTGCTCCGGAAGGGAGCAACTCCCAGAGGAACCTGGGCGGTTGCGGGAGCAACGCTGCCGCCTAGAAGCACCAGCAGAATCAGAACGCCTGACCAGAGGTGGACCGAACGGCTCATGCCTGGGAGTTGACCTCGGCGATTTTATTCTGTGCGCTCGAAAAGTTTTCTGGCTTATCCAACTGAGCAAGCAAGGAAACAGAGTTAGACGACCCACCTACTAGAAACTGTTTATTGTCCACCTGGATAACGGCGATGAAGCGCCTTTCGCCCAGCGGAACCGTCTCACAAACCCGCAGCCTCTTGTTGCTTTGGCGGATCTGTATCTTCCGAACCCACGTCCACAGTTTTCCCAGTAAGACGTGAAGGGGTCTGGTGTCGTGAGAAGAACTGGCCGCGGAAGAAGCCCATGGCAGCCTTGACGGCGCTGGCGAGTGGCCCGCCGAATTCAGCGGAGAAACAGACAACGTTTCTGGATCCGCGGTGATCGCGCTGGTGTTTATCGTCATGCTAACTCCGTGATGCGCGCCGCCAATTGCTCCCCGATCATTTCGAATTGAACCCAGCCGACAAGACAACGATTGATACGGAGAGGAATATCTTCCACGCTTCGAATTTCCGTCGCCAGGACCGTGTCTTTCCGTAAACGCAAGAGATCCCCAAGCGTGAAGTCGCGAACCGGAATCTCCAGAGACGCGCGGCAGGGTAACCAGCCAAAACGTTCCGCGGTATCCTGGGTCGGATCCACCTGTTCACGCTGATCTTCCGTTTTTGTTTGTGTCTGGATCACCATCGTGTCCTTATCTGTTGTCCACAGTTCGGCAAGACCGACCTCGCAGCGGATTAACTCTTCGAATCGGGACGATTGAAGGATCAGAGCACGCGGGTCGCATGGCGGCCTAAAAGCGATGGACCACCACACACGCAAGAGATGCAATTGGGAGACCTACCAGGCCCGCGGAGAGCCGTCTCAGCCTGAGAAGCAGGCCGTGCAGTAACAATAACTTAGGGCATGGCTGGTTACGCCCGTACAATGGCCGCGGAGCGCTAGGGGATTAGAGCGAAAGTAGAAATAGCGCCCGCGAGCGTGGTTATTCATCACGCTCGCGGACGCTCTAATCAGCGGCTCACACTAGCCATTAATTACCAGGCTCCGCTTGCAGGTTTGTGGTCGTGCTCTCGATGGAGTCGAGCGTCGTAATCATCCTTGCATTGGCCTCAAATCCGCGCTGAATGACAATCAGGTTCGTGAACTCCGTGGAAATATCCACATTCGACATTTCCAGAGCGCCACCAGTCAGTGTACCCAGCCCACCGGCGTTCGGGACGCCTACCACCGCGGCTCCGGACGCGAGAGTTGGGGTATAGCTGTTATTCCCAGAGGATTCCAGACCCTGATCGTTGGCAAAATTCGCCAGCGCAATTTGGCCGAGGGCCTGAGTCTGGCCGTTGCTGAACGTACCTTCAATTGTCCCGTCGGGGCCAACCAGATAACTCTGGAGCGTGCCGTTGGCATAGCCATTTTCGCCGACAGCCGAAGTGGCGCTCGCCGACGCCAGTTGCGTTATCAGCGGGGTACCGCTGGCACTCGTCAGGTTCCACGAGATATTCATCGTCTTTGCGCCATCGGCAAGGTTCGGAACGCTGATTGCAATGGACCCGGTCGGCGAAGTCAAATTTCCATTTCCATCAAAAGTCATCGTGCCGCTCGCTACCACGGTTGGATTGCCCGTGCCGCCCGTGTCGGCCGCGGGCACCGTGACCTGGTAGCTCCATGCTCCGGTGCCTGTTTGCGTGTAGTTGACGGACAGAACATGCGAGTTGCCCAACGAATCGTACACCGTCATTGGCGTAGAAAAAGTGCCTCCCGTCCCGGAATTCGCATCCAGGTTCGTTTGCATCTGCATGGTTGTCGTCGCGTTCGGCGGGCTGACCAGATTGGACCCAACGTACAGTCCGCCCAAACCGCCTCCCGTGTTGACCACGCCATTTTCGGCCGGATATCCCAGAACCGTAGCGCCAGAATCCGTGACCAGTTCGCCTTGCGTATTCACGCCAAAGTTGCCGGCTCGCGTGTAGCTAAGATTACCGTTGGCGTTCTGAGTGATAAAGAACCCGTTCCCGGTGATCGCCACATTCGAGGGGACGCCCGTTTGCTGCACGGTCCCGCCGACGGCAAAGTTCGTTGAAACCGCGCCAATCTGCGTGCCCAGTCCCTCCTCGATTGGGTCGCCAGAACCGTTGGTCCCAAGATTCTGATAAAAGAGGTCTGAAAAGCTGGCCTCCTGATCTTTGAATCCAACCGTGTTCAGGTTGGCAAGATCGTTCGAGATGATGTTCAGGGCGTCCGAACTCGCGGAGAGGCCAGAGAGTGCGATCGAGAATGACGACATTAGTGTGCTCCTGTCAGTGATGTAGTAGCCGTGCTCGCGTGCGACGCTGCCGAGGCTCCGAGAGCCGTCTGCAGCGCTTGATTGATTGAAATCAGTTCACTTAACTCCGAGAGCGGTCTGCAGCGTTTGGTTGATTGAAATCAGTTCATTTAACTCGTTCATGGACAACATCTGCCCGACCATTTGTGTCGGATCCATGGGGGAGGTGGGATCCTGCGACTGCATCTCGGTCACCAGCAGACTCATGAATGTTGACTCCGCACTGTCCGCCGTCTGGTTGGGCGACGTCGTAGCGCTGCCGGAGCCTGTGCTTCCGGTTGTTCCGGACGCTGCGGTTGCTCCCAGCGAATGGCCCGTTGAAAGTGGCGTGATATACATTAAGTTTCCCTCCTTACGATCCGTACTTGCCCACGTTCTTCTTTCACATGCGAATATCTAATTGCGAACTTGAAGTCTGCGATTCTGAAATCGCGCTCATCTCCGGCAGAGGTTCCACTTCCGTTGCACCCGGCGTCGAACTCTGAGGTACTTGTGCGAACCGCCGGTATGCCTGCCTCGAGTCCGAGGAGGTACCGCCCGACTGGTTGTTGAGAACGATGTTCGTCTCCACCGCCGGATGATTCGCGAGTTTTTCTTTGAGGTGCGGCAACTCCACAGAAAGCATATTGTGCAGGTCGCCGCGCTCCACGGAGATCTCGGCCGTCACCTGATTGCGAAGGATTGACGTCCGAATGTCCACGTTTCCGAATTCGCCGGCTTGAAAGCCCACATGGAGCTCGGGTTGTCCCGCTCTGTCCGTTAACTTCGCCGATTGAAACGGCGAAATGAGCGCCTCCAACGACTGCTGTTGCTGTTCTATCTGATCGCTGGCATGGGGCACGTTCGCCTGCGCGCTCCCGCTCCCCAGCGATGGTGCGATGTCGTTGGGTGGCGTCGCCGCTGAAGTCGCCACCTTCAGAGCGTTTCCATCCAGACTTTGCGAGGCCATCGCATCGGCAAAGCCGATCGGGGCGCTCACCGATGGCAAGTCTCTGCTCCCCAAACTGAGGCCTGAAACCGACGCACCACTTTCGTGTTTGCCGCTGGGGTCGGACTTATCGTTTGCCGACGACGACTGCGAACCGGTGTGGGATTCGCCGGACTGCACGGGCGCGGCAGTGTTCTCGGACGCACCAGACCGCATGGTCTCAGTCGAAGTTTGCGGCGATTGCGGCAATTCAGGACGCGCCGCATCGCTTGCAATGTCAGTGCTTTGCTTTGCCTGCTTTTGAACGTCTGCCGCAGACACAGCGTCACGGTCGACTGCATGAACGGGCGCTGCATCCGTCGATGATCTTGTGACTCCTTCGCCGGCGACCTGCGGTTCTTGCTTTGGTTTTTCAATCTCGGGTGCGGACGAACCCGTGCGCGAGCTTGAGTGACTCGCCAAAGCGTTCGGTGTTGTCTTCGCAATATCCTGGCCCGCAGATTGCGTGTCTTCGCTTAACCCAGGGGTTGCACCATGAATCACACCGGTGGCGATGCTTTGAGCTATTTCGCCGCTTGCAGCATGGATCACATCAGTAGTTACGTCACTGTCAGCGATTGCGTCTTTTGTTGCGCCAGATGTTACATCACCGCTGGTCCCAACGCCTGAATTAACACCTGTGCCCGCGCCTGCGTCAGCGCTCATCGCAACACCTGTACCGGCGTTCGTGCCAACACCCGCGTCCACACTCGTCGCAACGCCTGTCCCAACGTCTGTGCGACCTGCGTCAACATACGCCGCAATGGCTGTCCCAACGTTCGTGCCACCCGCGTCAACATACGCCGAACCGGCGCCCGTGCCGACGTTCGTACCAAAGCCGACCGTAGGATTGCCGCCCGATTTCGCAATGCGGCCCGAGAGCTGTCCAGCCTCTCCCGCAAGGAGTGAAGGCGGCGCGAGCGAACGCGACACGTTGCCCGTCGTCGCCGAGTTCGAGTTCGCTTCCGGCGCTTGGGCGAGTGCGACGGAATCCGAAGACACAGAATCCGAGGCAGAATCGGAAACGGTATTTGAGTCTGAGTCGGATGTTCCTGTCGTTACAACGCCCGGGGCAGTCATGCCGCGCATCGACATCGCCGCAATATTCAACTCTTGCGCTGCGATGGGCTGCGACGGCTGTTGCAAGCTTGTAAGAGAAAACGGACTCGCTGCGGGTTGCGTTGAAGAACCGCTCTTGGAATCGCTTCGATTCCCGCTTCCCGTCTTTGTTGGAGTGTTTCCCTTGGGCCGAGATTCGATGCTGGGGGGGAGGGCCGAGGTTGACTGTGCGTCGTCCGTTGCTTTCGCAAGCATGTCCAGGAAAGAGGCGTTTTGTGCCTTGCCTGTGGCCGGCGAGTTCGACAAGACAACCCCAGGGGTTGCCGCGCCGACGCCGATTGACGGGATACTAGCTGCCACAATTCTCTCCGTGATTGCATGCCCAAAGGTGCACGCCGCACGCCAAATATTCCGGATTAGAAAAATTCCCGGATCGGCGCTACAACGGAGTGAGCTAAAGGTTTCTGGAGATTGTGCCGATTAGAGAGAAGGACCAAATCTGGGGGTTAGGCTCGCTGGGCAACTTTTGCCCGGAAATCGCTAGGCAATGTTTGCCTACCGGACCTGTTTTCGCCGCGCCAAAAACAGATCGTCAATCGTCGCTTGTTCGGCCTTGGCCTGCGCGCGCGTGTATTCTCCGAGCTTCCGGTCTCGCAGCTTTTCAAGTAACTCGCGCTTCTGGCGCGCTTCGTCGTAGATCTTGAACAGCTCCTGACGCTTGATGGCCAGTTCTTGCTTCTTTTTTGTGAGTTCGTTTCGATAGCGCTCCACGCCCAGTTCGCGCTCAATCGCATCCTGCAACTGAATCGATCGCATGCCGCGCTTAAGACCTTCCGTGCGGCTCTCTCCCGCTGCGTGGAGTTCTTGCGTGGCCTGCTCGATTTGCGCTTCGATCAGAGCGATTTCCTGCTGCACTGCTTCCAGGGCAGCAAGCTCCCTCTGTTCGAGGGCTTCTCGATACTTAAGAACGCCAGAAAGAGAGAATCGGAAGGACATACTTAGCTAGGCAATGCCAGGAGTTGCTTTACCGTAGAATCCAACGGAGCCATATCGAGCGGCCCCTGCTGTAGGAACGTATTGATATGCGGCAACGCACCAATCGCCCGATCCAGAAGCGGATCGGAGCCCTTTTGATAGGCACCAATCTTGATGAGATCTTCGGCCCGTGCGTAGGCCGCCAACAGCATCCGCACAGCCCCCACTTTTTGAAGATGTTCCAGCGAGCAGACACTTGGCATCAACCGGCTCAGGCTGTCCAGAACCGAAATCGGCGGATAGTGGTTCGCCAGCGCCAATTTGCGATCAAGCACAATATGGCCATCGAGCAAGGATCGCACCGTGTCAACGATAGGATCCTGCTGATCGTCGCCTTCCATCAGGACCGTATAGAAAGCCGTAATACTGCCGCCAGCAAAACGTCCCGCACGCTCCACCAGCTTCGCCAGCATAGTGAGCACGGAGGGCGTATAGCCCTTGGCGGTAGGAGGCTCGCCGGCCGCCAGTCCGATCTCGCGCTGCGCCATGGCAAATCGTGTCAAAGAATCAACTACCAGCAGCACGTTCTTTCCCAATCCGCTGAAATACTCCGCCACGGTCGTAGCTGCCAGCGCCGCGCGGATACGCAACAGGGGCGACTGATCCGACGTCGAAACGATGACCACCGAACGGCTGCGGCCTTCCTCACCAAGTGTTTCCAGAAATTCCCCAACCTCTCTGCCACGTTCGCCAACCAGCGCAAGCACTGTCAAATCGGCGCTCGTTCCGCGAGCCATCATCCCAATCAGCGTGCTCTTTCCGACGCCGCTTCCACCGAAGATGCCGACACGTTGACCACGCCCGCATGTCAGAAACGCATCCACGCCTTTAATGCCACATCCCAGCGGTTCGTCGATAATCGTGCGATCAAGTGCAGCCGGCGCCAGCACGTCCACCGGAAGCGAACGTACTGCGGGATATTCACCCAGCGTGTCGAGGGGCAGTCCCTTGGCGTCAATTACTCGTCCAAGCATCTGCGGACCAACTCTTAGTGCGGGCCTAGCTCCGCAAGTGACTACCCGATCGCCGAAGCAAATGCCGTGTGGCTTTTCCAGACACATCGACAGAACCTTGGCGCCGCGAAATGCAACAATTTCACCTGGAAATATTTCGCCCCTCGAGTTGACGATCTCACACGAGTCGCCGACCGAGCAGAAAGGACCGGAAGACTCGACCAGGCTCCCCACCACCTCGGTCACTCTCCCGCTCCATCGCACGGTTGAACCGGAAGAGAGCCAGTTCGTGCAGGAATCGAGGGCGCCGCTTGTCATTGAGCACCGGGGCGCTGCGCAAGCAAATCAAAGAATCCAGTTTCAACCTCTTTTAGCTGTGTATCCAGGCCCATTTCGGCGATGCCAAGTTCCGTCTCGATCTTGCACGCATTTGGCTCGAGCGTCGCATCCTCGATGATTTCGAGATCGGCATTTGTGTTGAAGTAATGTCTCCAGCTCAGCGCGTCCTCAGGCCGAATTCGAATGATCGCCTTCGTTCCCTGCTGCATCCTGTTGAGCATGACTTTCACCAGGCCTGCGACCACCATGCGATCCACTTGCGCTTCGCGATGCAGAATCTTGCCTGCAATCGCCAGTGCAAGATGAGTCAGTTGGACTTCCGCCTTCGAATAGTAGGTCGCTGTTTCCCGCTGAAACGCAGCCAGCGCGTCGCCGACCTGCTTCCGCTGCTCGGCCAGATTATTTTCATACGCCTTGCGTGCCTGGCTTTCTCCTTCCCGAAAGCCTTCGGCGCGCGCTTCCGCGATTCGCCGGGCCAGTTCTTGCTCGCCGCCCGCAGACGGCTTGTCGGCCTCCGTTGTGAGTTGCGGCGGCTGCCCATCGGAGCCTGGAGTGTGGTACACAAAGTCCGCGATACAAGCCTGCGCTGCGCCTGTTGCGGCGCTGCTACACGACATATTCGTCGTCTCCTTCCGATCTCAACACTACCTTGCCCTCGGCTTCCAATCGCCGCAGTAATGCCACCGACTCCTGCTGCGATTGCACAACGTCTTTGCTCCGGACCGGCCCCAAGGCCTCCATGTCTTCTTTGAGCATGCCGGCGGCTCGCGACGACATCGACCGGAAAATGTGATCTTTCAAATCGTTGCTTGCACCCTTCAGCGACAAGGCCAGAACTTTTTTGTCCATCGCCCCAAGCCACTCGCGGATTGCGGCGTCGTCAACCCCCAGCAGATCCTCAAACGTGAACATGAAGTTGCGAATGTTGACAGCGAGATTCGGATCCTCTTGCTCCAGCGATTCCA
>JBAVYO010000450.1:0-7938 GCA_049698855.1 Terriglobales bacterium | reverse complement strand
TTCATCTTCGGCTAAGACCTTAACTCAACCATTTGAGTATGAAAAGTCTGAGACAGGTACTCGGCTGGGGTTCGAGGTTTCTGCCGCACCGGAGTCGTCGCGCCAACGAGCATTTTGTGCTTTACTTCCTGCGGAGAAATTTTCATGCGCCGTCTTTTCCTTGCGCTCTTTCTTTCCTCGATTGCCTGCTGCGCGCAGCGCGAGCCCGTGCTCAAGCAAATCGACCTGCCGCACTCCTATTACTACCGAGAGATGTACCTGCCACAGCTGACGACCGGTCCCAGTGCCGCGGCGTGGTCGCCCGACTCGCAATCTCTCGTTTACTCGATGGCCGGATCATTGTGGCGCCAGGAGCTCGGCAGCCCGAAGGCGGAGCAACTGACGAGCGGGCCTGGCTACGACTATCAGCCTGACTGGTCCAGCGACGGCCGCTGGATCGTGTTTGCCCGCTATGATCATGACGCGGTCGAGTTGTGGTCGTTCGATGTACGCGACGGCCGGTTGCAGCAAATGACCTCGGGCGGCTCTGTGAATGTGGAGCCACGCTTCTCGCCCAACGGGCAGCGGCTCGCTTTTGTGTCTACTTCTTATAAAGGACACTTCCATATTTTTGTGGGGCACTTCGCGGATGGGTCGCTCAGCGCCGTACAGCAACTTACGCCAGAGCATGTTAGCGGCCTGCCGCGTTACTACTACAGCAAGGCCGATCACGAGATCAGCCCGGTTTGGTCGCGCGACGGCACGGAGATTCTGTTTATTTCGAATCGCGGCCACATTCACGGAACCGGCGGATTCTGGCGCATAAAAACCGATCCTGGTAATAGAGACGAAGCACGCGAGATTCACTACGAAGAAACAAACTGGAAGGCGCGTCCGGATTTCTCTCCCGATGGCAAGCGTCTCGTCTACGCGTCTTATCTGGGACAGGCATGGCATCAGCTGTGGCTGATGCCGGCCGCTGGCGGCGATGCCTTCCCGATTTCCTATGGCGATTACGACAATATGAATCCGCGCTGGTCGCCCGATGGGACAAAGATCGCGTTCATTTCGAATCGAAGCGGCAACACGTCGCTGTGGGTTCAGACTATTCCCGGCGGCGCACAATCTGAAGTGCTGGCGCGAGAGCGCAAGTATCTGAAGCCGATGGGCCGGATTGCGCTGAAAACTGTCGATGCGGCCGGAAAGCCGGTCGCAGCAAGGGTTTTCGTGACTGATGGCGACGGACGTGCCTATGCTCCCGCCGACGCCTGGATACACGCGGACGACAGTTTCACCCGCTCCGAGCGTCCGTTCGAGGCGCATTATTTCGATACCGCCGGCGAATCGACAGTCACCGTGCCAGCTGGCGAAGTAAAGGTCGATGTGATGCGTGGATTCGAAAATCATTTCGAGCGGCGCAAGGTCGATGTGAAAGCCGACCAGACTACCGAACTCACAGTGAAGATGACTCCGCTGTTCGTTGCGGTGGATGCAACGACAGATTGGATCAGCGGAGATGTACATGTCCACATGAATTATGGCGGTACTTATCGCAACACACCGAAACATCTAATCGAGCAAGCGTCGGCAGAAAATCTCTCAATTGTCGAAAATCTGATTGTCAATAAAGAGCAGCGCGTGCCCGATATTTCGTATTTGTCTCCTAAGCTCGATGCGGCTTCAACTAATGAGCATTTACTACTACATGGACAGGAATTTCACACCAGTTACTGGGGCCATCTTGGCCTTTTGAATTTGACGGATCATGTTTTGCTGCCTGGATATGTGGCCTATCCCAACACGGCGGCGGCCAGCCTCTATCCGACCAATGCCGATGTGGCTGATATGGCGCATGCGCAAGGGGCGCTTGTGGGTTATGTTCATCCGTTCGATACTTTTCCCGATCCGGTTAAGGACGAGTCCCTTACCGACGAACTTCCCGCCGACGTGGCACTGGGCAAGGTCGATTACATAGAGGTGGTCGGATTCTCCGATCACAAGTCGACTGCCGAAGTCTGGTACAAGCTGCTCAACTGCGGGTTTCGACTGCCAACCGCTGCCGGTACAGATTTCATGGGCAACTACGCTTCGCTGCGCGGGCCGGTGGGATTGAATCGCGTGTATGCGGAAGTTCCCGCCACGCCGCCGAAACAGCCTCTGGAGATAGGGCCTTGGCTTGGTGCGATCAAAGCAGGCCATACCTTTGCCACCAACGGCCCGCTGCTGCGCTTCTCGCTGGGTGGACAGCCGATCGGCGGGGAAGTGAAACTGGAGAAGGACACGCGGCAACATAGGCCACAAGAAGTTCATTTCTCAGCCGGTATGTTTTCGATCGTACCTATAGATCATCTCCAAATCGTCTGCAACGGAAGCGTTGTGCGCGAACTGGCGGTCGATGCCGATCACACATCGGCGAACATCAACGGCTCCATACCCATCGAAAGCAGCAGCTGGTGTGTGCTGCGTGCTTTCAGCGACAAGGCGGAGTATCCGATTCTGGATCTGTATCCCTACGCGACTACCAGCCCGATCTATATAAATGTTGCGGGCGCGCCGCTCCGTAGTCACGCCGATTCGACCTATTTTATAACCTGGATCGATCGCCTGATCGCAGCCGCGAGGAGTAACACGACATGGAACACGGAAGCGGAGAAGCAGCGTGTGCTGTCTCTGTTCGAGGAGGCGCGGAAGAAGTACGCGGCGCCAGTAGAGTGAGTTTCGCAACAGGCTAGCCCCGATTCCGTTCGGGGCGGCGCCAAGTGGGTGCTTGTGACGAATATCCCCAGTCTAAAATGTCAGGAATATCCCCGGCATTCAAATTGCACGATTTCGCAAATTGAGAGCGACGACCAGGGGATGGTGGAGGAAGATGTACCTTCAAATTACCGACGCCGCTGTCCAGCAATAATTCGCTTGACAATGCCTACATGTGTAGTTACACTGCCTACTAATGTAGGTGCTAATTATGGCCCGCCATAGACTTCGACGAACAGAAGCGAATCTGACTTCGGCCCAGCTGGAGATTATGAATCTGTTCTGGGAACACGGTGAGCTTGGGGTGGCGCAGGTATGGAAACTTCTCAGCGAACGGCGAAGACTTGCGCGCAATACTGTACAGACGATGCTGACGCGCCTGGTGGAAAAAGGATGGCTCCAGGCCCGATCCGAAGGAACAGCGTTCTGCTTCCGAGCGTCTCGCCCACGCAAATCCACGTTGCGAGGCATGGTGAGTCAACTTCTGGACAACGCTTTCGGCGGCTCGGCAAGCGGTCTGATCATGGCGCTGCTGGAGGCGAAACGGCTTTCTCCGGACGAGGTGCAACGCATCCGCAGTCTCATCGATGAGATGCAAGAGGCTAAGAAATGACGCCCTGGCTCAAGGTAGTTGAGACTGTGTCTCCGGTTGCCACGGCGGTGCTGGTTGTAGCGACTGTGGTCTTGTTCGCAGCCATTGTCGCGCACCGGGTGCTCAGGCGATCTCCTGCGGCAGGACACGCAATCGTCCTGGCAGCTTTGCTGGCAATCGGGCTGTGCCCGCTCATGGTGACTATCGCTCGTCCAGCCGGTGCGGCGCGATTGACTTCTTTCTTGCCGAATTCGATTAAGTTCGATAATCGTATAAGTCACGTCGAACCGGCTGAACTACCGATTCACGACAACGGGCGGGTTTCATTTTCATCTTCCAGGCAGTTTCCGCTGGCCGGAATCTTATTTGTCTTTTGGGGAATAGGGACGACGGTTTGCCTGGCACGTTTGATGCTCGGCTTACACACGATGAGCAGAGTCCGGGGAAGCGGAGTGCCAATGCCGATGCCGAGGGCGGTTTCTCTTCGAAACGATCTTGTAGCATCCTTTGGCCGCAATCCTCCCGAGATCCAAGTTTCCGAGCGGGTGGGAGTGCCAGTGGCTTTGGGCTTGCTGCGACCGAATGTTCTGCTCCCATCGTCATTCCTGACACGATTTGATGACCGGCAGCTTTTCCAGATCCTTGTCCACGAGTGTGCCCATTCTTTTCGCTATGACATGTTAGTCGGTCTTTATCAACGCGTGCTGACCAGCTTGTTGTGGTTTCACCCGCTTATACACGTGGCAAATCGCCTGTTAGATCGATCGCGCGAAGAACTTTGTGACAACTACGTGCTGCGAGCGGTTCCGCCTGCCGAGTATTCGCGCACACTTCTCACGGTCGCCCAGATTCTTTCACCGATGCCTAATGGATGGTTCGCTCCAACCCTGATCCAATCGGCACGCCAATTAGAGAACAGGGTTGCGAGGCTGCTTAACCCAAGGAGAAGCGTCATGACTAAACTCAAATCGGCAACAACCATCATCATTGCGGCAGCTTTCATTGGCGGTGCGTTTGTCCTCAGTTGCTTCGCGGCAGCGCCAACGGATGAACAAGCCATCCGCGCCACGATCACGAATTACATCGAAGCCTATTACACAGGCGATGGTCCCCGCATGGAGGAGTCGCTCCATCCTCACTACCTCAAACATACGATCAGTGGGTCTGGGGAGGAACTTCGAATGACGGAATGGACGGGCTTGCAGATGATTCAAGATGTGCGTTCGCATGTGCCCAAGCTATCCGCGTCAGAAAAAGAAGAACAGATCACAGTCCTGGATATCTCCAGTGACATGGCTTCCGCGAAACTGGTGACAACGTATTGGGTCGACTATATGGTGCTGTCGAAGTGGAACGGTCAATGGAAGATCGTCTCCGTGGTGCTCCGGCAAAACGACCACCGCTGCTCAAAGTAGCTACAAGGGGCATAGTTAGTGGAAATCTCGATAGCAGCTCATTGATCCGGCCGTCAAAACGTGTGATGCCTGTTTGCAGAAGTTATCCCTGTAGCGCTAAGAAAAATGCCCCGCATTGCTGCGGGGCTGATTCCTCATGACTAATTAGCGATCACGCTCTCGATCTGACAGCTCATTTCACGTTTCAGACAAGCAAAAAAGGCAACGGTTTGAGCGCTCCATTCCAGCGCGTCGTCCGCACCTGTCACGGATGTTGCGGTAAATCGACGACCCGCTCAATCACGAACGGCGCAATCCGATGGGTCCCGCCCTCATGGTTTCACTTCGTACATCGCGCCCAGGTTATTGGCTCCGCCGGTGGAAGTTATTCCGTAGAGGTCGCCCGCGCTGCTTAGAAATGGATACGCCTCGGGACTTGCGCCATCCGCCCCATCGAAGCTCCGCAGAAGCTTGTATCTATAAGCCTCGCCATTCGGCACCAGCTCGAAAAGCGTTCCACAGCCGCCCGGACATGCTGTGCCACCGCCTTCGAATGTGGTGCTGTAAATGTTGCCGGAAGAGTCGAGCAGAACTCCACTTTCGGGATATTGGCCGCTCTTCTCCGCGGTAAGGGTATGAAGGAGTTTTTTCGTGTACGTTCCCTCTTTTTTCCCAGTGGTCACCGGGGTCAGCTTCCAGACTGTTCCGAGATTCTTGCTGCCGCCGGTTAACGTCGTTCCATAGACGTTGCCAGCGCTGTCGATCGCAGGCGGGCCAATCGGAAGACCTTCCGAGCCCTTGAAGGTATAGATGTTTACCTGGGGGTCGGTGGTCTGTGAAAGCGAAATCTTGAAAACGTTCCCTTGGCCAATGACGAAATCCGCATCTATACCGTAAAGGTTGTCTGCGGCATCAATGGCCAACCCCCCTTGAACGAAATTATCCGCGTAAATCAACTCGCTATCCCATCCGCCCTGTTGGTTGAGAGACAGCTCGAACACTCCATTCTTAACCGTGCCATAGAGGTTATGCGCCGAGTCCTCGACCAGATTTCCAAACGGATTATTCCCATCCAGGCAGATGTCTCCAGAGGTATAGGAGCAGAAGTTATAGAGCACCGTCTCGCACCAGCCGCCGCTCGTGTTGCTGCCCGCCGGGCAACTGTTCAGAGGAGGCCTGGAACTGATTTCGAAGACAATGCCCGCATTGTGGCTCCCGCCGTAGTAAGTCGTGCCGTAGAGGTTTCCCGGTCTGGCGGCTTTCGCGTTGAGGTAGGACACACTGCCCTGAGGCTGATTTCCGTCGGTGCAATTCGCGAGTGAACAAAAGTTGTAGAGAACGTATTCGCACCAGCCGTTGCCCGTATTGATTCCGGTTCCACACCCGCCCGAGGGCTCGGAAAAGAGTATGAAGGCGACGCCGGAGGAGGAAGCTCCGCCATTGCCGCTGGCGCCATAGAAATTCCCGTAAGCATCCGTCGCGAGAGGGCCGATGGGATACTCGCCGTCAGAGCAATCTGCTCCGCCCGCTGAACAAAAGTTATAAAGGACAGTTTCCGTCTGCGCTTGCGCCGTCTGGAACAAAAGCAGCGACAGGACTGAGAGCACGGCCATTGTGGCCGCAGAGCGCAATAGCGATGTAAGTTGCATAGCATCCTCCTGTTTTCGTTTTTTCGCGGCCAATGCTGAGGCCCTCTAATTCATAACAGCGCAAATGGCAGGCAAAACACATCACTGACCTGGAACTTTTCTTGGTCTCTTCGAGGCGGAGTGCAAGCGGCAATATGTGCTATGCGTAGTTTCCGGGGCAGGAGGATAAGCTAACTCAATCAGTAAAAGGGACTTGCGTGATTCGCTCCAGCCCGGTTGGTGAAAACGTCGATTACGCTCACCGAACCGGGTCTGGGATTTTGGTTAATTTTCGCTGGGGGCAAATCTTGGGGGCAAATCTTATGTCTGGTGCGGAAGCAAGTCAATGAAAGGCGCAGAGTTAGCATGATCAGCCGAGGGATTGGTGGCGAAATATCGTCAACTACTATCCACTTTTTTCCGAAGTGAGCAATTTTGAACAGACTGGCGGCGAGCCGACGAGGGAGACTACGTGGTACCAACAGTCACCCTAGCAGTGGAGTATAGGCCAGCGCATTGAGAGTTCTCTCTCCAACCTCGCGCTGGCCTTTTTTTGTTTGGTTCTCATTACTGCGCTCGGTTATTACTGCACTCCGTGCACGGGAAGCCACGCACGCACACGCTGAAGCGCAGCGCCACGCAAAATCAAACTCCGGCTTCTTTCTCCATCGCCAGTAGCTGTTCTTTCCGTTTTATTCCCCATCGGTATCCTCCTAGCGCGCCATCTTCGCGAACTACGCGATGGCAGGGAATTGCTACAGCTACGGGATTCGTCGCGCATGCTCGTGCCACTGCCCGCGTTGCTTTCGGCATGCCGATCTTTTTCGCGACGGCGCTGTAGGAGCGCGTTTCTCCGCGCGGAATTTTTTGCAGATACTCCCATACGCGCCGCTGAAAGGCCGTTGCGCGAATATCGAGCGGCAGCGAGGGATGCGCGTCCTGCCCGCCGATCAAGCGGGCAAGATTCGTCATCCACTCCGCCAATGCTGTGTCGTCACGCCGACGGACCGCGAACGGAAACTCGCGCATCAGTCCCTGCTGCAACGCGCTCTCGGAATCGGCGAACTGGATCGCGCAAATTCCCTTGTCGGTGGCGGCAATCAACATGCGTCCCAGCGGGGACGGCGCGATCGTGTAGCGCACCACCGCGGCCACTGCGCCGCGCCGATACTTTTCCGGCGTCATGCCCAGTTGCGAGGCCGTGCGCTCGTAGAGGCGGCTGCTGGAGCCGTATCCGGCAGCATAGAGAGAAGTGGTCACGTCGTGGCCCGCCTGCAGATTCTGCTTTACCTGCCGCAACCGGCAGGCATCGATGTAAGCCTTCGGCGAAACGCCCAGTACGGCCTTGAACGTTCGCTGCAAATGAAAGGGGCTGCGCCGAAACGCGCGAGCCAGGCTGCTGAGCGTGATCCGGTCTTCTATATGCTGTTCGATGTAGCGGCAGACCGCGCGCACCAGCGCCGATTGAGGATTGCCATCCACCGCTTTGGGCCGGCAGCGCAGGCAGGCGCGATATCCCGCCTGCTCGGCGGCGGTGGCATGCTCGAAGAAGCGTACGTTTTCGCGGCGCGGCCGCCGCGCCGGACACGAC
>JBAVYO010000449.1:0-1688 GCA_049698855.1 Terriglobales bacterium | reverse complement strand
TCCTTGGCGTGCTCCTTACGATCAGTGTGCTTCCCATGTACTTTTATTCGGCACAGATCGAGGGGATGAACCGCGAGCGCCTCAAAACCAACGAAATGCTTCTGCAGAATACGGTGACGCGTTCCCTGGCAGACGACATTTCGCAACATCAGCAGACATTGCGGATGATGTTGGCCAACTTGTCGTCTTCCGTGCAGGTGGAGAGCGGCAACGACATTGATGACCAGCATATCCAGACGCCGGAACTTCGTGCGCTGCTTGAAGACTTCGTTTCCTCGTCGAACGATATCGCCTACGTCACGCTTCTGAACGCCGATGCCAAAGGACTTTCAGCGGGACGAATCGAACCCGACGCCTTTCTGCAGCGCGAACTTGAGCGCGCCTACCAGGCCGCAAACCAGGGACGAACCTATAGCGGCCAGCCGCTGACGGTGGGAAGGGGAAAATCGCTGCGCACGGTCATGCTCGTGAGTTCGCCCATTATGTATGCTGGGCGTTTTCTCGGCATGATCGCTACTGTCGTCGATCTCGATTACCTGATCCGCCAATTGCAGCAAGTCAGCCTGACGGGCCTGATGCCCTACGTCGTCGACAGCCAGGGACGCCTGGTGGCCGCAGCTTCAAACGAATTTGCCACCGGCCAAGAGATGACTCAATTCGACATCGTGAAAAACTTTGTCGATGAAGGCTCCAAGGCTCAACTTGTGGCTACACGCGAATTCGCAATCCACGGCGAAAAACCAGTCGTGATGCTTGGAACCTACAGCCCCGTCACGGCGCTCGATTGGGCCGTCGTTGTCCAGAAGCCGCGGGAAGAAGCCTATCGCGGAATTTATGAAATGCAGCGTACGGGCCGCCTGCTCGCATGGCTGGCCGTGTTTGTGAGCGTTGGCTTAAGCATCTTCTCGGCGCGCCGCATCACCAGTCCTCTTCAGGTGCTGGCGCAATCCAGTCGCGCCATTGCACGTGGCGATTTCTCACAGCGCGCTCACGTCAAAACTCGTACCGAAATCGGCGAACTCGCCACCACCTTCAATACCATGTCGGACGAACTGGAACAGTTCGTCGAAGACCTAAAACGCGCCGCCGAGGAAAATCGCGCGCTGTTCATGGGCTCGATCCAGATGCTCGCCGGCGCGGTCGACGAAAAGGATCCCTATACCCGCGGCCACTCGGATCGCGTCACGCGCTACTCCCTGATGATCGCAAAAGAAATGGGACTTGACCCCGGCTTCATGGAGGTCCTGCGCGTCTCCGCCCAACTGCACGACGTGGGAAAGATCGGCATCGAAGACCGTATTCTGAAGAAGCCCGGCGCGCTTACTCCGGAAGAATTCGAAATCATGAAGACGCACACTACCAAGGGTGCGAACCTTTTGCGTCCGGTTCCTCAGTTGAGCGAGATGCTGCCGGGAATCGAACTCCACCACGAAGCCCTCAATGGCCGTGGCTACCCATACGGTCTAAAAGGCGAAGAGATACCGCTCCTCGCTCGCGTCATTGCCGTCGCCGACACTTTCGACGCGCTGACCACAACTCGCCCTTACCAAAAGGCATTTGAGATTAGTGAAACCCTCCGCATCATTCAAAACCTCTCGGGACAACGCCTCGACCCCCGCGCGGTTGCAGCCCTGCTAGCTGTATTTCACCGTGGTGAGATTTCCCTGCCTAAAGCGGCAGCGCAGAGC
>JBAVYO010000448.1:0-6247 GCA_049698855.1 Terriglobales bacterium | reverse complement strand
CAAATCGCCACGACGCTTATGCGGTCGCAGAACGCTTGCACAGATTAATCAGAGTTATGCACAAGATTTAACTTGCTCAGGCAAGCTGTGTCAAGTCGAAGGTCGGATTGTAGATGGACATACTTCCAAATAGGCTGCCCAGCGCCGCTTTTCGTCAAAATTTCGAAAATGCCGCTTAAGCGCCTACTGCGGTGGAATATGCCTTGTAGAACTTCTTCTTTGCACGGGCGCGAATTTCGTCCAATTCCGCGTGCAATCTCCGGATCTCCGCATCCAGTTCAATGAAGCTCAGACACGGCGAGCTAACCAGTTTCGCCGCCTTGATTCCATCGTAGTCTTCTCTGCCGCCTGTTTTCAGATACACGCAGGCGGATGGCAGTGTGGTTCGCGGATCACTTTCCAGATAGGCGAAATCAAGACTTGTAGTCTCCATAGTGCGGGGATTATGGCACGGATTCCTGTGAAAATTTACACAAGCTTCACGATCCGGAGTTACTCGGCGGAGGCTGCCAAGTCACCGAAGCATGCGGGGGCTTTCATAATGCCCGCCTAGAGCGCGAAGGACGCCAAAGCCAGAGTTTTCACGGTGCAGTAATTCCCCTCGCCATAGATAGGGCTTCACTTTCTGCCTGGGGTAGAATAATGTCTATGATCGCGGTAGACATAGCGAACGAGGTCTTCGCCGTTGAGTAAATCGCAATTTGACGTTCTGATCGTTGGTGGCGGGTTCAGCGGGACGATGCTGGCCGTACATTTGCTCCGCGACTCCTCGTCTATGTCTGTGGCCATCGTCGATCGCGGGGCTTTGCCGGGGCGAGGCTTAGCCTACAGCAGCCCTCATCGGTTTCACCTCCTTAACATACCCGCGGGGGAGATGAGCGCATGGCCTGACGCGCCCGACGATTTTCTGCACTGGGCTCGAACCCACTACGATGGCGCCGTGCAATCGCGCAGTTTTCCCCCGCGATCCGTTTACGGCGCATATATGGGCAGCTTGCTGGAAGGAACTCTGGGCGAGGGGGGCCGCGAGCGCTTTCGATGGATTCAGGACGAAGCACTCTCGCTGCATCGCCGCAAGGGTAAGCTGGCTGTGCAAACCAAGTCTGGACCCGAGTTGCTGGCACGGTCGGTGGTGCTGGCCACCGGAAATTTTCCACCGGCCAACCCGAGAGTGCCCGGCCTCAAAGCCCCGGCCTCTTTCTATTTTCATTTTCCCTGGGCTGGCAATGTATTGGACAACATTTCTCCGGATGGCAGCGTCTTGTTACTTGGCTCCGGGCTCACCAGCGTGGATCTCATCATGGCGCTTAAATCGAAGGGGTTTCGCGGCGTCATTCATGTTATTTCTCACCAAGGACTGTTCCCGCGCGCGCGCCGCCATGTACGTCAGGATGAGTCTTGGCCGTCGTTCTGGGGCAAGACATCTCCGCGAAGCGTGCGAGGTTTGCTGCGGTTGATTCGCCGCCAGGTACAAGCAGCTGCCGACAAGGGTATCGACTGGCGCGCGGTTATCGACAGCCTTCGGCCGGTGACGCAAAACATTTGGCGATCTCTGCCGTATGAGGAACAAAGAAGGTTCCTGCGTCATGGACGTGCTTATTGGGATGTGCATCGTCACCGTGTCGCACCCGAGATTGGCGACGTATTGGCTGACATGGAGATGGAAGGCCAAGTCCGCTTGCATACAGGAGCTGTCACCCGGTATTCGGAAAACCGCCATGAGGCCGAGGTCCATTACTGGGATCGCAAAAGCAGAAGCGACAAGATATTGCGCGCCAGCCGCGTGATCAATTGCACGGGCTCCGAATCCGATTGCCGCCGCATCGATGAATCGTTCATCGTCAGCTTGTTTGTGCAGGGGTTTGCGCGGCCCGACGCGCTTTTCCTCGGGCTCGACGTCGACGATCAAGGCGCGCTAATTGACCGCACGGGAATACCATCCCGCGTCTTGTACGCCATCGGGCCAACGCGCAAAGGCTGTCTCTGGGAAACCACGGCGGTGCCGGAGATTCGTGTCCAAGCGGCCGCTTTGGGGCAACGATTAACTGAGACGCTCGGGCACAGCGGAAGGCAGCGAGGCGTTCTCAAGAGTGCTTAGTCCGCCTCAGCTACAGAATGCCCACTTGTCTCTAAACCGTAACTGGTGACTCGGTCACGACAGATAGCTTTGCCTTTTCCCATGCGGACAAGCCGCCACTGACGTTGGTGACGTTCTCGAACCCCGCCCGCTGCAAAAAACTGCTGGCAATCAGGCTGCGATAGCCGCTCCTGCAAATGATGGCAATCGGCGCTTTGCAATCAATCTCTGGCAACGAGCTTTTAAAGTCGTCAAGAGCAAGCCAGGCCGCTCCCTGGATATGCCCTGCCTCCCATTCCGGCTTGCGTCGCACATCCAGCACGTGGGCCTTATCCTTCCGTAAGAGCTCACTCAGAAGTCGTGGATTGATCTGCGGCAATTCTGCCAGCGGTAATCCGGCATTGGTCCACCCCGTAATTCCATCCTTTAAGTATCCGCGCGCGTCGTCAATTCCGACTCGGGCCAGCCGCGTTCGCGCTTCGGCCAATTGCTCCTCCGATGCCGCGATCAACACCGGCCGCGAACTTAACCCCAGCAGGCTCCCCGCCCAAAAAGCAAAATCTCCCGAGAGAGGAATACCGATCGAGCCCGGCACATGCCCAGAGGCAAAATCGTCGCCGGAACGGATATCAAGCGCGAACGCTCCTTCCCTTAGTAAGGACCGCAGCTTTTCTGCTGAGAGCGGTTTCAACTTGGGTAACTCTGACAATGAGGGAGCACCCACGCGATTGATCGCCGCATCCTGAGGGAAATATTCAGGACGAGGGGGCAAGTTAGTCGTCAGCTGGCAGATGAATTCCTTCTTACTGTCGATCTGCAATGCATAGTTAGTGAGTCGTTCCGTCCGAATAGTCGAGGAACGTTCCGCGCGCATGTTCTTGCCGCAAAGCGAACCAGCTCCGTGGCCGGGATAGACGACAACTTCGTCAGCGAGCTTGAGAACTTTGTTGTGCAGGCTGTCAAAAAGCATGCCCGCCAATTCCACGGGAGTATGCGTTCCGGATAGGTCGGGGCGACCGACATCTCCGACGAACAGCGTGTCCCCTGTCAGCACTGCCCAAGGCTCGGAGGATTTTTCTTCGTCGGTAACAACCAGGCAGATGCTCTCCGGGGTGTGCCCCGGCGTTTCCAGAACCGTGATTCGAATTTTTCCCACACGCAATTCAAACCCATCATGGACCTCGATGTGGGAAACCTTGGCTCCGCCGTTTGGCCCAATATAGATCTTTGCGCCGGTGCGTGCGGCCAGTTCCTTGTGTCCGGAAACGAAATCGGCATGCAAGTGGGTCTCGAAGATGTGTTTGATCTGCACGCCGTGCTGCTCAGCGGCTTTCAGGTAAATGTCCACATCGCGCTGGGGATCGACGACGATAGCCGTCCCCTCCGATGCCAACATGTAAGAATCGAGGGCTAGGCAGCACAGGTGAAATTGCTCAAAGTACACGACGGTTACCTCTGAAGGGATTCAAGTAAGAAAGCAGTAAGTCTATCACATTGATCGTGATTGCAATTAGCGAGCCTCCGCACGGTCCGACGCTAACTCTATTGTGGTGTAAGGAGTTAAGCTGACTCTCGGAGACAAAACCGCAGCCATCGTGCTGCAATAATTTTCACTTTATTAGGCCACGGTGCGGCACGATGTAGCCACGGAACCTTTTGACGAAGTCCGGGGACGATTGGTCGATATCTTTGCGGCCGGGGTATTCATGTAGCGTAGCTGTTTGCCGGGGGCGTGGATTCAAATCGAAGCAGCGGCAGTCGTTTGGCTGACCTTATGCACGTACTCCGATCAGTGGGCAAAACATGATCGGGCAAGACATCTTGGCCGTCGATTGTTCGCACATGGGCAATCGCCGACAGGTGTCTGTCAGAACTTTGCGCCGACAGCTTTTTTACGACGTGGTTATTACGATTAGGGAATGCCATGAGTTGCCGAAGAAGAATGCCTATGATGTCCCCAAGGTACCAGTGCTAAGTTGTCGCTCATCACGTAGACAGCCATCGCCGTAAGCATTAGAAATAAGCCGACCCAAACGCGCCAATCATGATGGGCACGTCTCCAGTAAGGAACATGGCCATGATGGCTCTCACCCATAGGGTGCGGGTGCTCTGTGTTGTTCAATGTAGTCTCCAGTTCCTTTGGAAGGTAACAGCTGCGAGCTCGCCGTTCTGAGCAAGAGTGACGACTCTATCAAGGGTTGCCGGATCTAGTTTTCAGCAGGAGTATCAATGGCTCACGCTGAATCAATTCGAAAGTCTGAGCAACTAACCCAAATAGGTGGACAACCAATTGAAGGTGATTAAGAAGCACGCCAGGGAGTTCACAGCAAATCAAACAGAACTGAAGACCCACGAACTCTCGTGATTTGCGGTTTTGTTTTCCTCAGCTTCGGCTGCCAACAATTTCCGATCCCGATGAGGTTCGGTGCGCGGAGCGCCCGAGTTCAGTTCACAAACCTCTCCAACCCCTGCACCGCAAGTGGTGCAAGGTACGGACAATATCTGCTTTGCGGTGAGATCTTTGCTTTTCACAATCGCATGATGCGGCTCTCCATAATTCGAAGATGTTCAATATTGATCAATTCATAAAATTTATTGGTCACGGTTATGACCTCGAGGGAGGCGCTCCTTAAATTTCGCGAATTGTGTGCAAAAGTGAGCATCTTTGGTGGTTCAAGTATGGCAAGCTTTTGAAGCGTGTAGTTGCCTCTAGGAAAGGCTTTTTTATGGCATCCCTCATCGCAGTGGCCAAGAAGGAACGCTACCTGGACCCGAAGAGCTTCCTTGCCACGATCGGCGCGGGCAGGAAAGTCGTGTCTTTTCCTAAGAAACAAGCGGTTTTTACTCAGGGCGATGCGGCGGACGCAGTCTTTTACATTCAGGAAGGCAAGGTGCGACTTACGGTCGTATCCAAGATCGGCAAGGAAGCGACCCTGGGCATATTGAGCGAGGGAGAGTTTTTCGGAGAAGGGAGCCTAGCGGGACAGGCTTTGCGCATGGGGTCGGCCACTGCCATGACGGATTGCGAACTTCTGCGCATCGATAAGATAGCGATGATGGAAGCGCTGCATCGGGAACACGAATTTTCCGACATGTTCGTGGCCTACTTGCTGGCACGGAATATCCGGTATGAAGAGGACTTAGTCGATCAGCTCTTCAACTCCAGTGAAAAAAGACTCGCTCGGGTTCTACTTTTGCTTGCTCATTTCGGCAAGGAAGGCGTCCCCGAAACGGTAATCCCCAAGATCAGCCAGGAGACTCTTGCCGATATGATCGGCACGACACGTTCCCGTGTAAGTTTCTTCATGAACCGGTTCAGGAAGTTAGGCTTCGTCGACTATGGCGAAGAAGGACTGCAAGTCCATAGTTCGCTGCTAAGTGTTGTTCTTCACGACTAGCTGCTGGCTGCCGCGCCGGAACGTGCATCTGAATTCTGCAACCATTTGCAACGCTTACTGCTGCTAAGTTTGCAGTTGTCCGCCTGCATCAACCTCAATCGAAGACCTGCATCGGCTCGAAATTTAATTGCCAAAACTGTGCAGTGTAGACCAGTCAGCCCGTTCGTGAGAAGCCTATGCTGAATTTATCGAGAAGATGACTCGGTGTAGTTAGACGCGCTTACGGACCTCCTGGAAGGAAGCAGTTGAATATGACCGATGTCACCAATCACCCGATAAGAAAACTACGTAAAGCTGCCCAACCTCCGTTGTCACACCGCGGTGCAACCCCCGATTCGGAGCGAGCGAAGAAGCCTCGGCTTGCCGAGCCCTCTGCCACTGGCCAGCAACTGGGGCCGGGAGATCGAGTCGAGGGTTTAGGCGATTTCGGTACGCCAACCGGAGAATTCGGGACAGTTGAGCAAACGAACGAAGATGACGCAGTCGTCAGATGGGATGATGACGGCCGCATCAGAATCCACAAACCCTGGCTCAAAAAGATCTAGGACCACTCCGGCAACAAAACTGGAGTGAGCAATTCAGACCAGCTATTTTCCCTTGTATTGAGCGATCATCGCGATAATCGGAAGTAGCCGCTTATAGATGTGAACTAAATCTGGACACCACAAAGGACATCATCATGGCGAAGGCAACTACTAATATTGCAGAAGGCAGGAATGGACGTATTTCGGCTCAGCCACGGCTGCATCAGCGTGCGGACGAGATTCAGCCC
>JBAVYO010000447.1:0-5958 GCA_049698855.1 Terriglobales bacterium | reverse complement strand
AGCAACAGCAACAGCAACCCCTTCTACTAAGGGGAAAAGCAACGGCAAAACCCTTCTTGCCGAGGCCGCGCCCCTCTGTTGCCAAAAAACAGTTGACAGAGCCGTCGTGGTTATAGACAGGATTACAAGTGCTTTGAATTCGGCTTCCGTATTGCTAACTCAGTACGACAGTGTGCCGTAGTTCCTAGTCCTCGAATTGCGAATCGATTTCCGTTTCGTGCCCTTCTGCGTTACCGGCATCGGGTACGATTTCGTTTTTTTGGATGCTGCGCATCACATCGATGATGCGTTCGTAGATCTGCGCCAAATCGCGCGGCGCCAGCGGTCCCTTGCTTGACTGCTGTATGTTGGCGACGACCTGTTTCTCGCGCTCAGGCTCATAGATCGGCAAACACGCTGCGCGCTTCAGGCGGCCAACTTCCACGGCAGCGGTCGCGCGCTGGTTGAGCAGAGCCACCAGCCTGCGGTCGAGATCGTCGATCTTATCGCGCCAGTCGGAAATGTCCATAGAGCCGTCGGCTATCAGCCTTCAGCCATCAGTAAAACACGTTCGCAGCCGGACGCGACGAAAAAGCCACCAGCGCCACCAATGCCGGATCACTACTGCTTACTTGCGGAACTGATGGCTGATGGCTGACGGCTGAAAGCTGAAAGCTGCCTTACGAATTCTGCCACAGACGCGGCTTCTCGTCCCTTGTTTTGTTCGATGATGTGCACGATTGCGCTACCCACGACTGCGGCTTCGGCAAACTTGCCGATGGCGGCGAATTGGGCGGGCGTGGAGATTCCGAAGCCAACGGCGATGGGCAGTTTCGAGAATCGACGGATGCGCTTGACCAGGGATTGCGCGTCTCCCGACACTTGGTCGCGAGCGCCGGTTACGCCGGTGCGTGAAATGGCATAGATGAAGCCCGTCGAGACTTCGGCGATTTGCTTCAGCCGCTGGTCGGGCGAAGTGGGTGCGGCGAGGAAGATTGTGGCGAGGTCGTTCCCGCGGGCTTCGCGCAGATATTCGGCCGATTCTTCGATGGGGAGATCGGTGATCAGAGTACCGTCGATTCCGGCGTGGCGAGCGACTTTGCAGAACTTGGCAAGACCCATGCGCAGGATCGGATTGAGATAGGAGAACACGACGAGGCCCACAGATTGCGAGTGTTCGCGAATTTCAGCGGCGAGTTTCAGCACGTGTTCAAGGCTGGTGCCGTGCTTGAGGGCGCGTTCGCTGGCGCGTTGAATGACCGGTCCATCGGCAAGCGGATCGCTGAACGGAACGCCGAGTTCGATTACGCTCGCGCCAGCTTCAATCGCGGCGAGAATGACTTCGCGCGTGGTGGCGAGATCGGGATCGCCGCAGGTCACGTAAGCGACGAGGGCGGGTTTGCGGTCGAAGTGAAAAGGCATGAACCAGCTATTGTAGATTGCAGAAGTCAGATTGAAGAAGCGGGGAATGTCGCTGTCGCCTGACGTAACGGATGCGAGTCGCTGCCGTAATTGCGAATAAATTTCTCCGGCGGGGCCGCTATCGCCAAGCATCTATACAAATGAGGTGGCAGATCGTCATGACGATTAAAACAGGAAGTTTCGCAGTGCTTTTAATGCTGAGCGGAGGTTGGCAAGCCCAGGCACAGCAAGCTGAAACAGCTTATCCGAAGATGGCCCCGCTTGAGCAATATCTGATCGCCGATGGAAATGCCGAGATCGCCCTGGCGCGCAGCGCGGCCCCGGAATCCATCTCACACGATGCCGAGGTGTTGGTCCTCGGCCGGCACGGTTACGAAACCGCGGTCAAAGGCAAGAATGGTTTTGTGTGCCTGGTGGAACGGGGGTGGACCGCCCCCATCGACGATCCTAATTTTTGGAATCCCAAGCTGCGTGGTCCAATCTGCCTCAACCCGGCCGCGGCGCGATCTTATCTTCCACTCACCATCAAAAAGACCGAGTTCATATTAGCGGGACAATCCAAGGCGCAGATGTTCGAGAGCATAAAGGCCGGGCTCGACAAGAAGGAACTGCCGACGCCGGAAGTTGGCGCGATGGCTTACATGTTGTCCAAGGAACAGTATTTGGGCGATAGCGCCCAACACTGGCATCCTCACCTGATGTTTTTCCTTCCGCAAACGGACACTGCAACGTGGGGCGCGGATCTGAAGGGTTCTCCAATTTTTGGAGAGAAGGACCCGGAAGATCGGCTGACCGAATTCTTTGTTCCGGTCGCCAAGTGGTCGGATGGAACGGCTGATTCCATCACTGCGCACTGAGGAGATCGCGGCGACGAGAGCGTCCAATTCGCTTTCTCTTTGCGCCGAGTGCCTGTGCAGCAAATGCCAGCCCGGGTCGTTACGCGTGACGTAATGCATAAACTTTGCTACTATAGGTATAAGTGATTTTCAGCTATCGGGACAAGCGGACTCGGGACTTCGCCGCCGGGAAACGGGTCAAGGCTTTTTCGGGATTCGAACGAGCTGCGCGGTTAAAACTCGATCGTTTGGAGGCCGCTGCCTCGATTCGAGATCTTGCAGCGCTCCCCGGCAACCGCTTTGAAGCCTTGGCGGGGAATCGCAAGGGCCAGTACAGCATTCGCATTAACGATCAATGGCGAATCTGCTTTGAATGGGCGGATGGTGCCGTCGGGCCATCGGATGTAGAAATTGTCGATTATCACTGAGGAGTACCGCTATGGCATTAGCCGCAATCCATCCCGGCGAGCATCTGGCCGAAGAACTCAAAGAGCTCAAGATGAGCGCAGCCGAGCTGGCACGTAAGATCAGCGTTCCGACTAATCGTGTGACGCAGATACTGAACGGAACTCGCGCTATCACCGGCGACACCGCCCTGCGGCTTGCTCATTTTTTCGGCACGAGCGCGGAATTTTGGCTGAATCTTCAGAGCCTCTACGAACTGCGGCTCGCGCAGAAAAAGGTGGGGAAATCGATCAGGGCCCTGCCAAAGCTCGAACGACGCGATCTTATTCGGGCGTGACGAAAATCCCCGCCCAAGCGGAGCTTGGACGGGGCACCCTCATGAGTGATTCGATCCGGTAGGCCGGGCCACCCGCCATTTCTTGCCCAGGATCTCTCCAACCTCGATTTCTCCGAGTTCAAGCCGGTGCGGTTTGAGTTTGAGAAAAAGGACGAACAGATCAACATGCGCGTGCCGAAACCGTTGCTCGCAGCCGTGAAGGCTCGCGCCAAGGCGCGCGGGATTCCTTATACGCGGTTCATTCGGGAAACGCTGGAGCAGGCAGTCACGGCGGCGAAGTAGAGATAGATGAGGGCTTTGAGCATTGCTATGGCATTGACCGCAATCCATCCCGGCGAACACTTGGCCGAGGAACTCAAAGAGCTCAATATGAGCGCGGCGGAACTGGCTCGGAAGATCAACGTTCCGACTAATCGTGTGACGCAGATACTGAACGGGACTCGCGCTATCACCGGCGACACCGCCCTGCGGCTTGCACATTTTTTTGGAACGAGCGCGCAATTTTGGCTGAATCTCCAGAGCCTCTACGAACTGCGGCTCGCGCAGAAGAAGGTGGGGAAATCTATCAGGGCCCTGCCAAAGCTCGAACGACGCGATCTTATTCGGGCATGATCTGGGGCACAGGGCGGAGCAACAGACAGAGTCTTGCGGTGCCCGTACTGACTGACGGAGAATAATTCTATGACTGGAGTCCAGTTCGTTACCGATGACAAGGGTCGCAAGGTCGCGGTTCTGATCGATCTGAAAAAGCACGGAGTCAGGCTGCAGGATTTTTGGGATGGCCTCATTTCCGAGAAGCGGCGCAGCGAAAAAGGCATACCTCTGGAAAAAATCAAATCAGACTTGATCAAGCGCGGACGACTTCGTGGCTAGCTATGTCGTTGAGGTAAGGCCTTTCAAGCCAAACGCGGGTTTGAGTGGGACGACCCGCCGTCGAGAAGGATATCTCTGATGAAGTTCACCAATCGTGTTCCATGTCGAACCTGCGGGGCCGTTTACACGGTTACCGGTTACGGCGAAAAGGACTTTCCACCTGTATTGTGTCAGAAATGTAAAGCAGCAATTTTCCTTAATGATCTTCCATCTGTAAGCAAGATTGCCGAACGGCTGTTGTTACGCAGCCAGGCTGAGATAGATGGCAATGACCCAACGGTATCAATCATCTGCAGTGGAGCGGCTGTCGAGGCAGCCTTTACTCACGTGTATATGAAGTGGAAAGAGATTGATAACAAGATTGGACAACCGACGGACGAACAGCGAGACCAATGGGAGAGCGGATACAGGAAGGGCACAGGCGGAGGTGGATTCGAAAAATCCGCAAACTTCGTATCGAAACAGCTCACAGGTAAGAAATTTGATGTTTTCGTAAGTGATTTCATCAAAAAGAACGGTATAGTCTCGCTGGTTGGGTTTGAGACTCCACCTCAAGAGAGCGAACTAAAGGCTGATTACGTCAATGAGAAGCTGTTCCGCAAGCGTAATCGCATTCTGCATTGGGGCGAGGTGAACCTCGAAAAAGAGGATGCGTTGAGTGCACTTATGTCCGCGCGTTATGCAATCACTGTTCTAGAGTTCATGGAGAAGGAAAGAGGTGAAGCTTTTCGTATGGAGTTTAATCTAGCTTCAAATTCTCCCGCATGATGCCTATATCCTTATCCCCGCGGCCGGAGATGTTTACTATTACCACATCTGACTTCTTCATCTTCGGGGCGCGCTTGATTACTTCGGCTACGGCGTGCGCCGATTCCAGCGCGGGGATTATGCCTTCGGTTCTGGCCAGCAGCGTGGTTGCTTCTAACGCCTCGGCGTCGCTGGCGGGGACATATTCGGCTCGGCCGGTATCGTGTAACTCGGCGTGCTCGGGGCCGATGGACGGGTAATCCAAGCCCGCGGAGACGCTGTGCGTCAGGGCTATCTGACCTGACTTATCTTGTAAGACATATGAGTAAGTTCCTTGTAAGACGCCGGGCGAGCCTCCCCGGAAGCGGGCGGCGTGGTCGCCTAGGGCCTCGCCGCGTCCTCCGGCTTCGACGCCGATCAGCTCTACCTTCTTATCCTTGATGAAGTCGTAGAAAATTCCAATCGAGTTCGAACCTCCGCCTACGCAGGCGATGATGGCCTTGGGCAGTTTGCCTTCGGCTTTGAGAATCTGAGCGCGGGCCTCGCGTCCGATGACGCGGTGGAAGTCGCGGACCATGGTGGGATAGGGATGCGCTCCGAGCACGCTGCCCAGCAGGTAATGCGTGGTGCGGACGTTGGTGACCCAGTCGCGCATGGCTTCGTTGATGGCGTCTTTGAGGGTGCGCGAGCCGGACGAGACGCCGCGAACTTCGGCTCCAAGGAGGCGCATGCGGAAGACGTTGAGTTCCTGGCGGCGCATGTCTTCGGTGCCCATGTAGACGACGCACTCAAAGCCGAGCAGGGCACAGACGGTGGCGGTGGCGACTCCGTGCTGGCCAGCGCCGGTTTCGGCGATGACGCGGTGCTTACCCATGCGCTCGACTAGCAGTCCCTGGCCCAGGCAGTTGTTGATTTTGTGCGCGCCGGTGTGGAGCAGGTCTTCGCGCTTGAGATAGATTTTTGCGCCGCCGAGTTTCTTTGTGAGGCGCGCGGCGAAGAAGAGCGGTGTGGGACGTCCAGCGTAAGTCTTGAGCAGCAGGTCGAGGCGCTTTTGGAACTTGGGATCGCGTTTGGCTTTTTCGTACTCGCGCTCAAGTTCCTGGAGCGCGGCCATGAGGGTTTCGGGGACGTAGCGTCCGCCGTAGGGGCCGAAGCGGCCGGGGGCGCGGTCTGCTGGCTTAGTCGTTTGAGGAACTTTTTTTTTGCCGACGGGTGCGGTTGCCATGGGAGTTTTATTCAATCGTAAGGTCGAACCTCAGCGGCTAAGGAACCTCTGAGCAACCATGAATTTTGAAGGCGGCAGGAATTTCAGAACTGCGCAGGCCGGGAATTTCCTCTGTATTGCTTGCGGCCTTACCG
>JBAVYO010000446.1:0-7773 GCA_049698855.1 Terriglobales bacterium | reverse complement strand
CTGTTACATCTACGGATTGGAGGTGGCTTGCGCAGTCCTTTGCCGCGGGCTGCTCGAAGCGGTACTCACCGATCTTATCGATCCCACCTGCAGTCTTAGCCGGGATAGTGCCGCGCAATCCTCGCATCTTTCTAGAATGATCGAGGAAGCTGCCCGGCGTTCCCTCTTGAGCGAAAAGAGAATCGCCGCAGCCGAAATGATACGTGACTGCGGCAACAGCGCCATCCATGACCTCAAGACGTTTCGAGAACAATATGCGCCGCGTCTCGATCAGGTACTCGAACAAGCTCGCCAGATTCTCTCCGACCTGTACAAATAGTCTTGTTTGACTCTCCGGCAACAAGGAATCTTGCTGTCAACCCGGTTTCTGCATTTTGTTCCGCGCGCTAATCCTCTTTTCATAAATGTGTCGATCGGCCCAAAATCTAATCTTCCCATAACTTAGGACCCGCCCCCGCTTCTCGAATGACCTTTCCAGTAATCGCTAACTCGTTTAGTGGATGGACTCTTCACGAAGTAACCCTTTTTTCAAAACGCACTCGGGAACTGGGGTCTGTGGCACTCAAAGTGCTTTTCAAACAACTTCTCCCCGAAAGATTCGACTCTTATGCGCGTCGCTTACTTCCATACGGGAACGGTTCTGTCTTCCTGGTCCATCTTTTCCATGGCCAACACGCTGCGCTCCCTGGGGCACGAGGTGTTGGAGGGAACAATCCCCACCAACTTCAACGGCGCAGTCATGCAAAGGGTTGGCCGTGGCGATTTCGAGCGCTTCAAGGCCAAGATGCCGACCCTTGATGAACTGGAAGGCTGCGACGTGATTCTTGTCGCCGGTCCAGAGTATGTCGCCATGTGGCTGAACACTCTCTATAGCAAGGATGTATGGTGCAAACTGAAGCCTCGGCGAATCGCCTTGTATCTGGAGTCGACCGAGCGCGCGGATGCACACTTTCGCTACGACATTTTTGCCGACTGGTACGATGTTCACTACTTCCCCGACCGCGACGACGTAGCCCGTTTTGGAGGACGATACCTCAAAGGTTTCGTCGACCTGAGCATGTTCAAGCCGTGCGTACTCGCTGCTGAGCCCGGCCACAACTGCGACCAGGCCTGCGCTTCACGGCGCATGGCGGAGAAGAAATACGAGGCGGCGTTTGTCGGATCGCTCTATAAGAAACGGATCGATTTTCTTGGCCAACTGCTTCCGCTGATCCCGGGCGTGGAGTTCCGCGCCAATGGAATTGCCGTCCGCGACCTCAGTGGAGAATGTCATCGAGAGTGGGCCGAGTTACTGGCGAAAAACATCCGGCAGATCAAAGTGCATGTCGCGTTACCCAGTAATAACATCAAAATGATGGTCGCCCGTCCCTTTGAAACCATGGCCTGCGGAACGTTCCTGCTCACTTATCAGACTGCGGACAATCCTTTTCGCGACGGTGAGCATTGCCGGATTTACGATCCGGCCAAGCCTCAACAGCTCGCCGACCTCATTCGTTACTACATCGCACACGAGGATGAACGCGAGGCCATCGCCCACGCCGGCTGCGAAGAGGTACGGAAGAACTATTCCGTTCGAGATCGCCTGGCCGAGATTTTGGATACCGCCACCACCAAGTCGGCCACTTCGGGAAGCTGAAGCTACTGTCCTACTCAAACAAAAAAAGGGACGGGCAAACGCCCGTCCCCACACTGCCTGTTCGCTCTCACCTATGTATCTAGTGCGCGAACGAGAAATTCAGACCAGTCGCCAGCGTAATGTCGTTCCTCTCTATGGGAGGAACGGAGGCGATCGGATGATTATCAAAGACATCTGTGAAGGTTATTTGCCAGCCCAGCCATTTGTGTAGTTTGGTGACGAGGCCAAGGTTCACTGTCCCGCGCATAATGCGCACATCGTCCGGGGAGGGGAAAGTGGGAATGTCGGCGGGATTAATGTTGACCTGACTGAAGCTGGGGTAGAGCAGGAAGCCCTGAGTGAAGACGCTGTTCTTTCCAAGCTTGTGGGTGAAACTATCGCCCACGGTCAAAGCGGCTGAGCTATCGGAGTGGTTGTATGTAACCGGAGGAGGCCCTTGGGAAAGGACCAAGTCCGAGAAGCTCTCATGCGTGTAGTTAATGCCGGCCAGCAGATCAAGCGTCGTGTTGGGCTTCTTAATCGCGTGGAAGCCAATACCGCCTCCGAGAATGTAACGGAGATCAAGATTTTGCAGTGAATTGTTGAAGAAGTCGGCACTTCCGAATCCAAACACGCGCGTCGCGAAGTCGTGGTCGTAGCGGATTCCACCGGCATTCGAGTTGGCGGTGGTTTGCGACGGAGAGATGGGTTGGAGGGCGAGCTTGCTCGTGGTGGCGTAAGTCGTGGTTTCGTAGAGCGTCAGCTTGTCGTGGAAACCGGTACGAGTGGCATTGAGACCGATGTTCAGGTTCTTGGTTTCGCTGTTACCGGCGGTCAGAGCAAAGCCGAGGTTTGTGCCGCCAGCCCAGCCTTGATCCCATCCCGGATGCAGGCTCTTCTGATAAGCGGCTTCTTCGGCAGGGCTGCGCATCACCGTCACAGATGCAACCGGCACTTCGACCGATCCACCGGTCTTGGTCGCGACTTCGAGTTTGTCGCCTGTGGTGGTCACCGGGCCAACCGCGATCTTGCCGCCAGCGGTCACGTTGAGGTCGCCGGCTGAGGTCAAAGACTGGATCGCATCGAATTTGATGGTTAAGTCACCCGCATAATCGGTCTTGAGCACAAGTGTCTTACCGTCGGATTTGACGATTGTGCCGGTTAACTTATCTCCGTTTTTCAGCACGACCTGGTCGGCCAGAGCGGGGATTGACAGCACTAAAAGAAGACAGACAACAAATTTGCTACGCACAGAACATCCTCCTAAATGATTTGAAATCGCAAAATGGATTGTTACTTTCAACCGGGCGGGGCAACAGGGATTCCCATGATCGCCCGAACAGACACGACTCGGAACTGCCACTTAAATTAACTAGTTTTGAGTGTGAGAATTATATCGACAGAACGACAGGGCTGTCACGCTCACCCGGCAAAAAATATGCGCGGAATAACAAATAACGATAAGGCTCAGGCTTTGTCTTCGGGCTTGGCCTCGGATTTAACTTCAGGCTTTGCTTCTGACTTAGCTTCTGTCTGCGCTTCAGCCTTAGGGGCCGATCCCTCTTTCATCCCGTCTCTCAACGCGCGGAAGCCCTCGCCAATTCCCTTGCCCAATTCCGGCAGCTTCTTGGGACCGAAAAACAGCAGGGCGATGAAGAAGATGATGAGCAGGTGCATGGGTTGGAACAGGCCTTCCATAGAACCTCCGCAGGCTGTCCATCAGCGGGCAGCATTCACTGTTATTAACAGTGTATCGCACTTGCCACCGCAGGTCTTGGGGCGAGAAAGAACCTCACCCTCGCCAGCCTGGACGCCTTACCCAACGGCCACTTGGGCGCGTCCATTCATTACTTCCGTGACCTATCGGCGCTATCGCCGACGGACTATTTTGGCCTCAGGGGCAAATCTCTGCGCAGTGCCGCGCCGAAGCTGCTTTCCGGCGTCGCGTCGCGCAATAGCCCGGAGGGTTCGTGAGACGCAGTTGGCTGGCCGGTTTGTCTCTTCTGCTAATGGTGGGCGTCTTGAGCGCCCAACAAGCTCCCGCGAGTTCATGTTCAGACAACGTTTTCCTGTGGCTGGCGGGAGGCCTTTCGAGCGCCCGCATCCAGCGCCTCGTAGACCCGAACCTCAAAGACATGGACAAGGGTGCGACCCACCCTAAATGCCGTCTGACCTCCGCCTGCATTCGCGCCCTGCAGAACGCCGGGGCGGGCGCAAGCCTAATCGAAGAACTCGGCGACGCGAGCGCTGGCTCGGCCACAACTACTCATCAGAAGGCAACGGTTGCACAGCAAGCGCCGGCAAGCACGAATTGCAGTGGCGCGAGTGCCATGGCTCAGATCGCCACGCTCGTTCAAAGCAAGAACCTCGATAGCGCCGAAGATAAAGTTCGAGCCCTGCTTCGCAAAGATCCTGAGAACGCGCCTCTGCTTTTTGTTCTGGGAACGATTTTGCGCGGTCAAGAACGGTATGACGATGCCATGGACGCCTTCACCGAGTCGGCGCGCCTGGAACCTGGCTTCCCGGAAACTCACAGCCAGCTTTCGTACCTCTTCTATCGCATCGACGAGCGGGATGACGCGCTGGCTGAGGCGCGTACCGCGCTGAGCATCGATCCCGCGAATGCGGAAGCTTATCGCTATCTCGGGCTCGCACTCTACGTCGACGGTCACTATGAGGCCGCTCTGAACGCCTTCGAGAAATCGCTGGAGCGGGAAGCCGAGAACCCCGACGTCTATTTCGATATCGGGCTGACCGAGCGCGAGCACGGCAATTTGCGGCAAGCGGCGGTGGCGTATCGTCACGCGCTGAAACTGCGTCCAGATTTCTGGCAAGCCCATAGCAATCTGGGAGTCGTGCTGCACGATCTGGGCAAGCTCGACGACTCGGTGGCCGAATATCGCGCCGCCATTCGCCTGCAGCCTGACGAGCCCAGCATCCACAACAATCTTGGCAACGCGCTTTGCGATAAGGAAGATTTCGACAACGCGGTTGCGGAATTCAGAGCCCTCTATAAGACGAATCCTACTTGGGATGGCGGACACAACTGCCTGGCTCGCGCCTACATGTCGAAGCGCGATTATCCGGCCGCGATCCTCGAATTGCAGGAGGCGATTGCCGCCAATCCTCCAGGCGCCGCGGAGCAGCGCGTGCTCGGCCAGGCTTTGCTGCTGAGCGGCAAAGATCGGGAAGCAGCCGGCGTCCTGCGGAAGGCAGTGGAACTCAGTCCGGAGTCGGCGCTGGCTCATCGCTATCTCGGAACGGCGCTCGTGAACACGCAGCAACTGGGCGAGGCGGAAAAGGAGTTTCGGACCGCTTTGCGGCTGGAACCAAGCGCGCAAAATCATTACGCCCTGGCCGCATGCCTGATGGCATTGGACCGCTATGAGGAGGCGCTGGGCGAGTTGGAAATTGCGTCGCGCATGGATCCGAACGAGAACCTTTACCGCGCGCGCATGCAGGAAGCCGCGCGCATGATCACGACTTCGAAGTGACACAAGCCGGCTGCGCGGTCGGACGTTACCTCGGGCTGATGCACCATCGTCAGTCGCGGCATTTGTGAAGCAAACCTAGAATGAGGTCAAATGGTGCGGCTCGTGCAGGCCGCAGAATGGGAAATGAATATGGAAGGTACCGCAGCCAAGCAAGCGCTGGAAAAAGCCACCGATCAAGCGATTTTGGGCGAAAGGAAGAGTCCCGCAACATCGTCCGCGGGAGTGAGCGCGGCTGGCGCCAAGGAAAAGAAGCTGGTCGGCTATGGCATGCCGTGCGCCACGTGCCGCTCTTATTATCCCGCCGACATGCACACTTGCCCGATCTGTCAGTCGAAAGACCGAATTTCCGCAAGAGCGGTCGCGCGGGCTGCGGTTACGCCGGCAGCGTCGGCCACGCCGGCGCAGTCGCATTCGGAGGAAGCGAAGTCGCTGGCGGAAGAACGAGAGCGGTTGCGCGAACTGAAGTCGCAAATCTACGCATCGCATCCACCCGTTGCGCCGGCCACATTCCGCTGTGCGCTCGATCAAAACCACACCGGCACCGTTGAGCCCGCAGCCGTTTGCCACAGTTGCTACAGCGCTGCGCGACAGCAGGCCGAACGCATGGAATCGGCTTTGCGTATGGACCCTAAAGATGCGGCCAGGATCGTCTATGAAGCCGTATGGGCCGACCCTTCGGATCCAAACAAAACCTATCTGAATGCCGCCAACGCGCTGCTCACGGAACTGCGCAATCGAGCCGGCCTCGTCCTGACGCCAGGCGCGAATCAGCCGCTAGCCCGCTAAGCGGCTGCGGGAAGTCCAAGTGCGCGAGAAAAAGGAAAGGGCACGACCTAGCAGACTGATCGAGATTCAAGGTACTTACTCGGCCTTCATTTCAATGTAATTCCGTCCCGCCCAAAGTTTGTATCCAGCGTCACTTTTCTCAAACTTCAACGGTACCGGATGTTTCACCTGATCGTCTTTGTGGCTGGCGATTGACAGGACGTCCGCACCCGCTACGTTCATCGCGATGAATTTGCCATCCTTGAACCCGAATCCATAAGCTCCCGGCTCCAGCGTAGCGCCCTCGAAAGCCAGCTTCGTCTCGGTGATCAGAAAGCCCTGATATTTCTCGGCAATGGCCGTCGCATATCCGCTCGTATCCACCAGGCCTGCGAGCGTGATCTTGTCAGCCCCGCTCTTGAAGCCGCCAGAATTTCGCACCTGTACGGTCGCGGCCTGTCCGGAAAAGAAAAACGATGCGGGGACCGCCTTCTTCAGTTGATCCGCCGCGAGAACTTGCGCACTCGCGGGTATCGCAACCAGCGCGATTGCACAAACAGCGAATAATGCGGCGATCTTGCGATTCGTTTTCATATTTGCTCCTGTAGAGAATGTCCTTCTTGCGACCATTCTGCGGTTTGTCATGTCCTTGGTGGGAGTGATGGTACACCGTTTCATGAAATTTGGCGGTGACTCCTGAAGGGAACAGCTTGATTGGCCTCTTAGCCTTTCCTCCGTGGTAACCCCGTGTACCCCGTGGTCAAGCCTTTTTGCAGCGCTTAATCGAGCTCAGTGGATGCCACTCCCGCTCGCGCAATAATCAGGCCGCTCGGGCCATGTCGTCACTCCACAAAACGCAGTCCGCCAAAAGCCTCCGGCACGTGAAAGTTCGGCTGGGGAGTGCCTGTCGGCTGCCACGCGGAATAGAAGCGTGGTTCCTGAGTGCCTTCCACCCGGTAGAAATTGGTCCGCCAAATGGCGGATTGGTCGAAGTTAGGGGTTAGCGCAAGCATGGGAATCATGAGTTCAGCCGCCCACGTATCGTGCTCCCGGTCGAGCCAGACCGAGCGCTGCATGCCGCTTTTAAGATCGCTCAGCCCGCCGGGAAAAATATCTAAGTCAATCCACATACCGTTGGGACTGACCTCGAATTCGCGGTAATAGCGCGGACGCGTGGGGTCAGGCTGAAGAAAAACCTCGGCTACATCCCGATCCCAAAGATGGTCGCGCCGGCCGTTAGGATCGGAATCCTCAAAAACGAACAACTCGCGATAACGGCACTCAAAGCGCAGATAAAGATTGGTCGTGGTCCAAAGCGCGCGGACTTCGGTTTGGCGTGCGGGATCGAAATTGAGTCCCTGCCAGTCGCCACAGAACGAGATCGGGGACGCCTCCAACCATTCCGGCGCGGGATGCCGCGCGGAGAGCGTGATTTCACGCGCGACGTGGACCGCCAAGATAGTCTCTACCACCGGAGAACAATTTGCCTTTTCCTGGACCATCATAATGATTCGTACCCCCGAGCAAGCTATCGCAATCGTCACCATCCAAAAAGTGGCATACGCGAGACTTGGATGGCACAAATGGCCAGTTTCTAGTCTCTCAGTTCCTAATTCTCAGGCAAAATCTCCCGGGCCATTCTGAGAACTGAGAACTGAGAACTGGGAGCTGAGAACTTATTTTGACCGCAAGATTCGGATAGTCCGTCCGCCTCGCCTCCTCTATGTTAACCGCATGACAACCAATGCGATACTTACAGACGAGCCGATCGTCGAACAGCCAGCCGATATGAAGTCCACCGCAACCCAAAGCGAAGACCGCCGCTGGCAAGCCGTTCTTGAGCGCAACAGTTCGCTCGACGGCACGTTCGTGTTTGGCGTTTCGAGCACAGGCGTTTTC
>JBAVYO010000445.1:0-7306 GCA_049698855.1 Terriglobales bacterium | reverse complement strand
CACCTGTCGAGGCGCAGACAGAGGAGCAGAACAGTGCATGGTCTCCGGGTCGGAGAGGTCTATGGCGAGCAGGCCGACAAGCCCCCGAGTGGTACGAGCCGAGCATCATCCGGTGAGAATATTCGGTTGCCCTGCCGTTGCAGGATGACGCTTGCTCCCGTTGTAGAAAATCTGTTATAAGGCTTCCTCTGGGAGGGTTACCGCTCAATGCTCGTGCGTCTTGTCGCTGCCTTGTTTCTCAGCTCAACCATCACCTTCTTCGTGCCGCAGAGGGCACTGGCGCAGATTGGCGGGAACGACATAGCGTTCAAGCGTTCAGAGCATTTGCAAAGGGGCATTAATGTCAACAACTGGTTCGCGCAGAGAGCGGCTTACCCACCAGACTACCTGAAGTCCTATATCAAATCGCAGGACTTTAGGACGATTCGTACCCTCGGCTTCGATCACGTTCGGCTTCCCATCGATCCGGCTCCCTTGTTGACGGAACCCCTCACTAACGGGCTGAACGCAGCACATCTTGCTCTTCTCGATGAGGCTGTAAAGGAGATTCTCGATAACAACTTAAATGTGGTGCTGGACATCCACCCAGATACGAAATATAAGGAGTCGCTGAAGCCGCCCGCTAATCAAAGGTCGTTTGAGGACTTCTGGGCGGCCTTTGCGACTCATTTTGCCTCCCGTCATTTCACAAAGGTGGATGAGGACAGGATATTTTTCGAGATCCTCAACGAGCCGGAAGTGATTGACCCGGCACCTTTGACCAGGCTTGAAGGCGAGGTGGTAGGAAAAATCCGCGCGGCGGCACCACACTTCACGATAATAGCAGCTGCCGGAAACGATTCAGGATTGGCGGATCTGCTGAATTCTCAGCCAGTGACCGATGACCCCAACGTGATCTACACCTTTCACTACTACCGCCCGGACGGGTTCACGCAACAAGGTGCGAAATGGTCGAATCAATGGCTCAAGCCGTTGAGCGGCGTTCCGTATCCACAAAAGCAACGGGACGTTCTTTCCAAGGCGTCCAGCGAAACCAGCCTCGCCGACCAGTTTCGGCTGAATGATTACGCTCTCCAGCAGTGGGATTCTCGACGCATCGAAGCTGAGATTTCATTCGTGCGACAGTGGAGCGAAAAGCATCATGTGCCGGTATGGTGCGGCGAGTTTGGCGTCATTCGTGAGGGCCCCCCCAAGGGTGCGCGTGTCGCATGGCTGCACGACGTGCGTAGAGCGCTCGAGAAAGACAAAAAGAACAGAATTGGCTGGGCGATGTGGGATTATTGCGCCAATTTCGGTCTTGCGGAGGATGCGAACGGCACACGCCTCGTCGATTTGAAGGTATTGAAGGCGCTTGGCATGCACTAGATTGCAGGAGCGCTTCCGATTGGCGCCCATGAGACTTGCTTGCGGATCCCAGCGCTTAACATACCCAGCATCAAGTACGTGGGACGTGGATTATGGCGGTGTCACTGAGGCGTTTGGAGCCACAGGTTCGGCAGCCTGCGAGATTAAACTAAGAGCATGGTCGAGATAGGGCGAATGCTCCTGGTGCTGGGAGTGGCCCTGGCCGTCATCGGTGGCATCGTCATGCTGCTCGGACGAACCGGTCTACCTCTGGGCCGCCTCCCCGGAGACATTCTCTATCGCGGCAAGAACACCACCTTCTACTTTCCGCTGGCCACTTCGATTTTGATTAGCGTGGTGCTGTCGATTGTTCTGTTTCTGATTGGTCGGATGAGGCGATAACTTTAGAGGGCCCTGGAGTCGCAAATTCCTTAGGCGACCATTAGGGAGAGTTATGGAGAGAAAGAACGGGCTGCCGCCGGTCCATCCGGGCGAAATTATCAAGGAAGACATACTGCCGCCGGCTGGATTGTCGGTGACGGCCACAGCCAAGGCCTTAGGCGTGTCGCGCCAGATGTTGCATGGCATTCTGGCGGGGCGCAAACCGCTGTCTGCGGTCATGTGCTTGAAGGTGGCTCGCCTGTTTGGCGGCTCGCCGGAAGTGTGGATGCGATTGCAGGCCGCTTACGACCTGAAGAAATCCGAGCAAAAACAAGAAGGTCATGGCTCGCGTCGCCCGGATCGTGCCGGTCAAACTGGCCGAAGAAGCGCGGGCCTGATGGGATCGGCGGACAAGGTGGTTTTGAATCCCTGCCCTACTGAAGACTCAATTCTCCCCCTAACTCATTGATTTATAAATATCTTGTCTCTAAGTCCTTATTATTCAAAAGATCTGGGTGGCGCTCGCACGGTAAATTATTGATTCTAAAAAATCGAACAAAAGGAGGGGTATCCCAGAATGGAGCCATCTCCCCGCCTACACTTTGAACTGCGCGATACACTGATCGTTTCATGGGATTCAGCGGCCAACTCGGGTTTGAGTTTCGCGTTCCGGAACGGCGCGTTTGGACGGTGCGAGCGCTGGTCTCGGCGGTGCGCACGCACATCGAGCGCGAGTACTCCGACTGTTGGGTTGAGGGCGAGATTTCCAACCTGCGCACGCCCGATTCCGGACATTTGTATTTCACTCTGAAAGAAGAAAGCGCGCAGATTCGCGTGGTGATGTTCCGCTCGTCGGCACGCTTGTTGCGGTTTCGCCCCGAAAACGGCCTGCACGTTACTGTGCGCGGCAGAATCACGGTCTATGAAGATCGCGGTGAGCTGCAAATCTCAGCCGAGTTCATGGAGCCGCAGGGCGCGGGCGCGCTGCAACTGGCTTTCGAGCAACTGAAGGCACGGCTCGCGGCAGAAGGACTGTTTGAGGCTGCCCGCAAGACACCAATCCCCGCGCTGCCGCGCCGAATCGGCATCATTACTTCTCCGCAAGGCGCCGCGCTGCGCGACATCCTGAACATTCTGGCGCGGCGGCATCATTCGGCCAATGTGCTGATCTATCCCGCACAGGTGCAGGGAGACGCAGCGGCGGGCGACGTCATCGCAGGCCTGCGATATTTTCAGGAACGAGCGCGGGCGAAGGATCAAGACGCTGGAGTTGACGTCATCGTTATTGCGCGCGGCGGCGGATCGGCCGAGGACTTGGCGGCATTCAACCACGAAGGACTGGCACGAGCGGTTGCCGAAGCGAAGATTCCGGTAATCTCGGCGATCGGGCATGAGACCGATTTCACGATCGTCGATTTCGTGGCCGATCTGCGCGCGCCGACTCCTTCCGCGGCGGCGGAGTTGGTAATCCGGTCGCGCCAGGAGATCGAAGCGCAGTGCGAAGAGATCAACCGCCGGCTGGAGCACGCGATCCGCTATCGCCTGCTGATGGCGCGGCAGGAGCTGACGGAGCTGGCGCAGCACGGCGCGTTTCGCGGCATGATGGACAGCATCCACCGAAGCCAGCAAAAGCTGGATGAGCGGCGCTTTCGCCTGGAGAAAGCCGAGCGGCAGCTCCTGGAACGATGCCGGCGCAGAATGGAAACCGCATCGGCTGCGGTGCGGCACTATGACGCGCGGCGTCGCCTGGCCGCAATCCGGCAGCAGCTTGAGGCGCAGGTTGCGAATCTGACGGCGGCTGCGCGTGCGCACTTGCTCGCGGGCCGCGCTGCGCTCGACCGGCGAACAGCCAGCCTGGAGGCGCTTTCTCCGCTTGGAATTCTCAATCGTGGATATGCGCTAGTGTTCGATGCCAAAGGGCAACTGGTGAAGGACGCAGAACGGCTGGCGGTGGGCGACGAGCTAACTGCGCGACTGGCGCGTGGAGAAGTGCGCGCTCGCGTTACAAACAGCAAACGCGACCCATCGTGATGTGGCAGCGTCGAGCGCGTGCATTAAAATGAAATCGAACATATAACCTGCAACGCGAGGGTAGAGTGACGGCGACGGTCGTATGGCCGCAAATCACGGTGATCTCGGTCGTCGACATCGTTCTGGTCGCGATCCTGATCTACCAGTTCCTGATGCTGGTGCGCGGAACACGCGCCGCGCCCATGCTTGTCGGCGTTGCAACTTTGGGCTTGGCCTTCTTCCTGGCGCGGCTCGGCGAATTGCGTACGCTGAACTGGCTGTTGAGCACGCTGCTGCCCTATGTTGTTTTCGCGCTCATCGTGGTTTTCGCGCAGGAGATTCGGCATGCGCTGGCCAACCTCGGCAGCCGGATTTGGCGTATGCGCTCCTCGAATCTGGTGGCCGATGTTTACGACGACATCGTGCTGGCCGCCAATCTCTTTTGCCAGAACCAGACCGGCGCGCTGATCGTGATCGAACGCGAAATTGGGTTGCGCACGTATATCGAAAGCGGCGTGGCGCTGGATGCGCGGCTTTCTTATGACTTGCTGGCAACGATATTCCGGCCAAGCGCGCCGCTGCACGATGGCGCGGTGATCATCCAGAGGGACCGCATCGCCGCCGCCGCCTGTTTTCTGCCCTTGTCGATGAATCCCGTGCTTTCGACGCAACTGGGAACGCGCCATCGCGCCGGCATTGGAATTACGGAAGAAACGGATTCGGTGGCCGTGATCGTTTCCGAGGAAACTGGTTCGATCAGCGTGGCGGTTGGCGGCCATATCGAGCGCGATCTGACAGTCGAGCGGCTACGAGAGCGCCTGAGCAGTCTTTTGCGGCGTTACGCTCCGGCTCCGAGCCTGCCCAGTGGAATGGAAGACCACCTGATGGAAGAAGAACCGCCCAGTTTCCATCCTCCGGTGCGAGGACAAGACTCCGGCGCGCCCACGGGGAGGGAACCGTGACAGTAGCGAAGTGGATGCGGCGCCTGTTCCTGGATAACTTCCTTTACAAGATCATTTCTTTGCTGCTGTCGTTTGGGCTGTGGCTGGCAGTGGCGCACACGCCGCCCGCGGAAATCGAGATGCGCGTTCCCATCGAGTTTCGCAATCTGCCCGATAATCTGGAGATTGATTCCGCCAGCTTTACCGAGGCACAGGTGCGCTTGCGTGGTGCGGAACGCGTGCTTCATGGCATAACGCCGACCGATGTCAGGGCGGAGGTCGACCTCAGCAACATGCAAGCGGGGGAAAGGACGTTCGACCTGACGGCGCGGCGTGTGCAGGTACCAGAAGACGTTGAGGTAGTGCAGATCATTCCGGGACAATTTCACCTTTCTTTTGACAACCGCGACACGCGAACGCTGGATGTTCATCCGCGCGTGATTGGAAATTTTGCAAGCGGCCTCCGGATGGCGCAGGTGATTGCCGATCCACCCAACATCACGGTTACAGGGCCACGCCACCGTCTCGAAAAACTCGAGGCCGCCACCACCGATCCGGTGGACGCGAGCGGAACTACGAGCAGCGCTTCCTTTATGACCCAGGCTTATGTGGCAGACCCTCTGGTACAGGTTGTGCATCCCAGGCCGATTCGTGTGACGATCATTATGGAAGGCGTGGGGGCCGAAAAGAAAACACAGTGAGGGCGGGAAGTTACAGTTCTTACATTGCTGTTCTCATTAGAAGGGTTCATTCCCCGATTTCATGACACAGACCAGGCAGCTTTTTGGCACGGATGGCATACGAGGCGTAGCGGGAGAATTTCCGCTCAGCAGAGACGGCGTGTACTGGATTGCGCGAGCGGTCGGTCACGATCTGACACGCGTGAATGCCAAGTCACGCGTGGTAATTGGGCAGGACACACGAGTATCAAGCCCGTGGATTGCCGACCGATTTGTCGAAGGCCTGGCCTCGGCCGGAGTGGCAAGCCGCAGCGCCGGCGTAATCACGACTCCGGGGGTGGCGTTTCTGGCGCGTTCGCAGGGCTTCGACGCGGGCGTGGTGATTTCCGCGTCGCATAATCCCTGGACGGACAATGGCATCAAGATTTTTTCCGGCGACGGATACAAGCTGCCCGATGCACGCGAACTGGCGATCGAGAAGGAGATTTTTGCGCTGCTGGATTCGGACGCGGGTCGAACGCCGGAGCCGGCGGCCGTGACAGCGAGCGTACCCGGCGAAGAAGCGCTGCGGCAGGCATACGTAAAGTGGCTTGCTGAAGGAATCTCAGCCGATCTGACGCGGATGCGCGTGGCCATCGATTGCGCCAATGGGGCGGCCGCGGCGGAAGCTCCAGAGTTGTTTCGGGCGCTGAAGGTGCACGCGGCCTTCCTGCACGCGGCACCAAACGGCGAGAACATTAACGAGAAGTGCGGGGCGTTGCATCCTGACGCTGTAGCGCGGTTTGTCACCGAGAATAAGGGGAAGTTCGACGTGGGCGTGACGTTCGACGGTGACGCGGATCGCGCGCTTTTTTGCGACGCCAGCGGGCAAGTAGTAAATGGCGATGCCGTTCTGCTAATGGCTGCACGCGAGATGAAAACCAGCGGCGCGCTCGCGAATGCGACGGTCGTCGCCACAACCATGTCGAACATGGGATTGGAACTGGCGCTCAAGCGCTCTGGGATTCGAATGCTGCGCGCCAATGTTGGGGATAAGTATGTACTTGAGGAGATGCAGCGCTCGGGCGCTACTTTGGGCGGCGAACAGTCGGGACACATTCTGTTCCGCGACGGCGACGCGACCACCGGCGATGGACTGCTGACCGCGCTACGCGTGCTGGATATTATGGTGCGCTCGGGAAAAACGCTGGCTGAACTGGTAAGCGATCTGCAAGTGTTTCCGCAAACCATCCGCAATGTAAGAGTGCGGGAGAAAATTGCGTTTGCGCAAATTCCAACGGTACAAGAGTCGATCTCCTCTGCCGAGCGCGAGTTGGATGGTAATGGCCGCGTGGTGGTGCGCTATTCGGGAACTGAAGCGCTGGCGCGCGTCATGGTGGAAGCGGAATCGAAAGAGCAGATCGAAAGAATCGCGGGATCGATCGTGAGCGCGATCAAAGCAGCCTTGGGGACATAAAGACGGCTGTGGGTAACGAAGAGGCGCGAAACGCCCGATTTCTCTGCGGTCCAGTGAGATTAATTTTCCGAAGCCGACCCCCCGTAATCACTCCAGCAAACTTCGTCGAAGTGCCGCTTCCGGATCATAACCCTTTGGCCGACCGTCCTGGAGCTACGCCATTTGAAGATACAAGTGCGCTAACGGTCCAGTGCTCGAGACCGCGTCCGCGCTCAGATGCCGGCATACCACGCGTAGCCGCCATCAGAGTCGGCACCGCCGAGACCCTTGCCAAACGATTTGAGATTGTCCGTCAGAGTCAAGTGATTGATGTATTTCACATTTTTATAACCGAGTTGCCTCGGAACCCGCAGGCGGACGGGACCTCCGAATGGCACGGGAAGTTTGTTTCCGTTCATGCCAAGGGCGAGAAGCGTCTGCGGGTGCAACGCGTCCTCCATGTCAATACTCTCCCACCAGTCCTGTTGAATCGAGCGGTATACAACGTAGCGCAC
>JBAVYO010000444.1:0-6865 GCA_049698855.1 Terriglobales bacterium | reverse complement strand
GCATAGTAATGTGCCATCAGCAGCGCGCCGCCCAGCGCGAGCGCGCCCAGCAGGCCCTGTACAAAGCCCTGCCAGATCTCCAATACCGGCTCGTCTTTCTTTTCGGTATTCGCCATGAATAGTGAGAATCGGCTCTGAGCCCGGGCGGGGAGAGTGTTTCCAGGCGAAATACTATCCTGCCGTAACCAGGCGAGTGCGTGAAGGGTACAGAAGTCGGGGCGGGGCAGCCAGCAAACGTAACTGAGACCTTTGGGCTATCGATTGAGTTATTAGAAAGAGATTAAGTCTGCGTGGAGACGAAATAGAGCATGCTTCAAAATTAGGTTTGCTAGGCCACGCCTTCACAGGTCGCGGAAAAACTCATTTCGGTACCTGTTTTGAAAGGGTGCGGCTTTAGCCGCACCGCTACGTCGTTTAATTTTGTCATTCCGAGCCGTCCGCAGCCGCGCTTGCGCGGTGAGAGCCTGCCCCGAGCAAAGCCGAGGGGACGGCGAGGAATCTGCATTTCCCTGACTTTTTCCGCAACCTCTTCCACTCGTGCCGCTAAGCCGCCGAAGATAGATTCGCGCTTCAGTGCCTGAGGCCGACTTCTGCCGGAATGACCTTTTCCAATCGCATCGCGTCGGCGAAATCACAACGACGCTAGCACTCGACGATCTTCAATGAGTCAATGTCTAAATGGCGAAATGATTCAATGCCCTACTGTCCCAACAATTCAATTCCCAGCCGCTGTTTCATCTCGTCATAAAGAAATCCCTCGCCCGGACGATACGGCTGCACCCATTCTCCATCGATGACAAACTGCGGAATAGCGCGCTTCCCAGTTTGGCGGACAACCTCGTCGGCTGCGCCGGGCGTGGTTTCAATGTCGATGTCTTTGTAAGCGATCTTATAGCGGTCCAGAAAGCGCTTAGCCTCCCGGCAATCGGGGCACCAGGGAGCGGAGTAGACGGTCAATTGCATGGGTCTCATCTAGATGTGGGACGGCCTCTGGCCGCGACCGGCGTCGCTCGCGGCAATCGGTAACCGTATGTCCGCTATTGTACGTCTCCCAATCGGTTCCGCGGATGCACGTCTCGATGCGCCAAGGATTACGAGTGGTTACCTTTGTGCCCCATGCATCCGTGCCTCACTCATCTGCGCTATTCCGGTCCATTCTGATTTGCCTCACACTAGATAGCTCGAAAAGTACGTCGTGACCGCCGCTCAAATTGTATGGAATCGAAGCCTCGGCACGTAGGAAACAGCAACCATGTCTCGGATCGGATTCATGACAGTTCTGGTCACGACAATGTTCTTGAGCACGCTTTCGTTCGCCCGTACCTACGTAGCCTATGCCGTGGGATCGACCAGTTGCGACATAAAATTGGTCGGGTACCAGACAATCCAAGCGGCGGTAAATGCCGTTCCTTCGGGTTCCACCATTGAGGTCTGCCCCGGGACATATCCCGAACAGGTCGTCATTTCAAAACCATTGACCCTCACGGGTGCTATGTCAGAGGCATCAAACGCCGAGGTGTTGATCCAGATACCTGCGGGTGGTGCAACTGGACGCGTCTATGACGGCATTATCGGAAGTGTTTACTACCAGATTTTGGTATCGTCAACCGGACCCGTAAATATTACTGACATCGCATTCGATGGGACTGGTAACAACATCCCGGATGGTGCGGGTGATCTCGCCGCCATCTACTATCAGGAATCTTCAGGCACGGTCAACGGTGTCTCCGTGGCAAACGAGGTGGATTTCGGGGGCGGGATGGGAATCATAGCGGCCGCAAATACCATTCAGACGGTCACCGTGGAAAACTCTGATTTCCGGTCTTTTGACGGTTTGGGGATCTGGGGGAAAACATATACATCCAGCTCCCTCACTCTCAACGTGAAATCGAACACGATTAATGACACCGGAAACAACGGCGTATATGGCGGAACCGACGGCGTATTACTTCTAGGATCCGTATCCGGCGCCATAGAAAGCAATCTGGTCAACGGCAGTGGGAACGGCTTCAGTATGTTGTTCAATGGCTCCGCCGCAACGATAACGGCGAACATAATCATCGCCAGCACCGTCGATGGTCCACCGAATTCCGGGATCGAGGTGAACGGCGGTGCAAACATCGTTAAGGCCAATAGGATATTGTCTGGGCCTATCGGAGTCGGCATTGTGCTTACGGGTACGGCGACCGGCGGATCGGTCACCGGTAACACAATCACGGGTGGTTATAGTGGGTACGGAATCGACATGTGCGGTCAGGGACCTGCGTCAGGATTTACTGTCACAGGCAATACCATCGTGGATACACCCGGATTCGGCCTTCGGAAGCCTGCGTCCGGCAATACGACTGCCCCGAACACGTACTTCGTGGACGGTGCGACGCCTGTGATAGCGGGGTGCTAACGCCCTACACAACTTCTTCTATCGACAATTTTTTCACGTTTTAAACCACTACTGGAAGCGGCGCTCCCGACGCGCTCGACGGGCGCAAAGCACTCGTCCCCAGGCGACTGGAGTTGTTGATCTGAGCGAAGAGGGGCAAGCGAAGCGCAGCTCCGCGCAGTCGAAGGATCCCTCCTGTTGCGCGAAGCCGCGTCAGGGCCTGCCCTGAGTTTGTCGATCAAAAGAGGACACTCTACTTCTTCTTGGACTCCGCTGGAGATCCGGAATAGCCCGTACCGCAGATGTGATGCTGCAACACACTCCTCAACTGACGAAATCGATTTAACGCAACGATAGCCAAACCAAGGTATATGATTCGGGAGGCAATTGTGGGGTCGTCCTGAACACGTCGTCCTAAACCCAATGAGCGCGGATGAGAAGGCAGCATGGGCGTAGCGAGACCAGCACGCATTGCCCTTACGTCTTGTGTCGCGATCGCGGTTGCGTTCGGTTTTGCGATCTGCGCCGTGACTTTTTTTCTCGTGCTCCCTCTAGAGGCCCAGACCGCGCAATCGAATTCGGCCACAATCACATCTTCCACCGAACTTGTCCTCATTCCGGCTGTTGTCAACAACGGCTCCGGTGCGCACATTTCCGGCCTCACCAAAGAAGCTTTTGTTCTGAAGCAGGACGGGAAGCCGAGGCCGATCGCAATCTTCGAAGAGGTAAAGACCAGTGCCGCGCTTGTACGCCGTGCGGGGGGCGAACACGGAACCTTCAGCAATATTGACCCCGGTGTCGCTGGAGACACTCAGGGCAATGGCGGCTATCGCCGCCTCAGCATCATTGTTCTCGACTTTGTGAATACCCCGCCGCCCGACCAGGAAAATGCCCGTGCTGCGCTGATAACCTTCCTCACCGAAGTGGCAAACTCAGGCGAGCCCATGTGCCTCCTCGCGCTCACACGCGGCGGCCTCACTTTACTTCACGATTTCACCGACGATCCCAAACTCCTCGCCGAAGGACTGAACCGGGCCGTGAACAATACTCCGGCGATTCACGAAGAGGTCGTTGACCCTCATCACCCGCCTGGCGGCGGTCTTGCCGCGGCTCTCACCCAGTTGATCCGCGACCAACAGCAGAGCGAAGCCCAACAGGCTTCTCTTGAGAACAAGCAAGCAGCTTCCATCACCGTGCAAGCGCTGCTGCAAATCGCCAAAGCCTTTCGCGGATTGCCGGGCAGAAAATCGCTGATCTGGGCCAGTTCCGGTTTCTCGATGTCACTCAGTCCAGGCGCTCCGCTTATGTGTGACCCCCCATGCCCGGTCCATGGCCGCGACGAGATGCAATCTTCCTACGACAATCTTTGGAAGATGATGAGCGACGCGCAGGTTGCTATCTACTCGGTCGACCTGCGAGCGGCATCCGCAATGACGCCCGCCTCAGAAGAAGGCATGCGTCCTTCCGATATTGGAGATCCACAATTCGATATCGATGCCCAGGCGCGCGAGAAAACATTCGATACCGATAGCACGCTACGCCTGTTCGCGGAAAACACCGGTGGCCGCGCCTTTATGGGCGGAGGAAATCTCATTCAATCCTTCCACCAGGCTGTTGAAGACGACAGCAGTTACTACATGCTCGGGTATTACGTGAACGCCAGCAATACCAAGACGGGATGGCACAACGTTTCGCTGGCTGTCCACACTAAGGGCGCGCAAATCCGCTATCGCAACGGCTTCTTTCTGTCGAGAGATACCTCCGTCTCGTCCGCGCAGCAGGATATTCGTCTAGCGCTGGCATCGCCGCTCAACTTTACCGGCATACCAGTTGCAGTGACTTGGACAGAACGGGAATCTGGCAAGGTTCCCGGCAAAACTCGCCTTCACTTCGAGCTTGTTATGCCCGCGAACTTTGCCTCGGTAGATGACTCCGACCAGAACCACATGCTCGTCGACATCGCCGCCGTAGCCAGAAATTCCAAAGGAGAATCGGTCGCGGATCTCATGCAGCGTATTGATACCCACCTTAAGCCCGACGGTTTGCAGCAGATTCAGCACAACGGCATGACCTATCGCGGTACACTGCAACTCGCACCCGGAGACTACGTCGTCCATCTTGCGGTTCGCGACGCACTCGGCAATCGCATCGGAAGCGTTGTGGCCCCTGTCAGCATTGCCCATTAACATATCTCCGCTTCAATTCAGACATGCGTAACTTCAAGTTCCTGCATTGATCATGGCCACAAGCTACAGCCCCAGGATTTATCGCCAACTACAGTCGGGCTGTATTTCTGGGCCGGAGATGAGCTAGACTGTTGCCGCAAGAACCTTTTCGGACCGCACTCTCGCGTTCCAGGCTTTCCGGTGGAGGGTTTTATGAAAAGGGTTGTTCTCTTCACTTTTCTCCTGCCCGTGCTGTATGCCGGGCTGTCGTTCTCTCAACAAGCCGGGAAACACACGGTCCCTGAAGGCGTGTTTGCTTATGCGATCAACGCAAGGCGCCTTATTGCAGTTGACAAAGATCTTGAAGAATCGAATGCTCGACTGCTCGCGAAAGCCGTTTGCCCCACGCACGCCATCACCTCCGCGGTAAGCCTCTCTGCGATTGGGAAAGCCGGCAACGGTGCGACCCCCGGCTTTCAGTACGAGTCTGAAAGCGACGTTCCAGCCGGCAGTTATTGCTTGCTTGTCGATCCGAAGGCTCATGAGAAATTATTCGTTTGGGGCTCCGCGGACTCTCCTCTTCTTATGCGTGAAAAGAAATGCCCCGAAGACATCGCGAAACAGGCGGAAGGTTTGACTGGGCGTAAGGTCGCGTCCTGCGATCTGATCGGTAGTTACGGCACCGGTAAAGTGGAGTTAGTGGAGTATGCCCACGAATCGCCTGCCGACCGCTTGGCTGCTTTGATGGTGATCGACCATTCTATGGCGGACGGCCCCAGATATTCGATTGCCCGTTTTCCGGCTGGCAGCTCGGTTTGGACCGCGGAGACGGATGGGACGTTTCATCCCGAGCGATTCCGCTATTTGTTCACCGTCAGTGATGACCCTGACTCAGAACTGTGGTCGGTTGCAATTGAATGGGCAGGCCCTGCGGGCCACGATTTGACCCTCTACCAGCCGGTGGGAAGCGAACTGAAACCGCTCATCCTAACTCATGATTCTTCGCGCCATGAGAAAAGCGCAGCTGCTGATATTGCATTGAAATGAGTGATTACTTCGGCCCGTGGAACGTACTGCGTTACCACTCAGAACCCACTGCCAGTTGTACGTCTCCGCAATCCGCCGAAGATCTAGTGTGCTGTCCCGTAAGTTCACGGCATAAATGAACTGCCTTGAAACGGTGCCGGTTTCAGCCGCGCCACATCCGGCGCCAAGAAACCGGGGCTTTAGCCCCTGAGGGCAAGGCACTCTGCATCCCGAAGATATGCAGACTCATTTCGCGTATTTCCGGGACACGACACTAGGAAAGTCGCTACAAACCCCAGTTCACACATGTTCCAACACGCGAACCGTGCGCTCGTTTCTCACGTTGCCCGTGTTCAGTGTGGAGTCTGGCTCGAATAAGACCACCCAGCATTCTTCTTCCGCCACTGGCCTGTGCTCCACGCCCCGCGGAACCACGATGAACTCGCCTTGCTCAATCCATTCCTGCCGGTCGCGAAATTCCATGCGGAAGCGGCCTTTCACCACCAGGAACATCTCGTCTTCATTATCGTGATGATGAAATACAAACGGGCTATCGAACTTGACCAACTTCACATACTGCCCGTTAAGCTCTGCGGCAATTCGCGGATTATAGAAATCGTGAATGCCGCTGAACTTTTCGGCGATGTTGACTTTGGACGGAGTCTGGTTAGACATGATTTCCATCTCGAGAGTTTACGCGACAGATCGAGTCGCTGGCAAAAATATCGCTTCTCGACGCCGATCGCCGCCGATAGCGCAAACATATAACTCCTGATTGAGTTTCGCGTTTCCTCCGTGTAACCCCGTGTACCCCGTGGTTAGCGCTTTTTTGGTGCCCCAGTCATTCGCGCACTTTGCGAACGACTTGGCTCTCGACTCCGGCAAAACTCCCGACCGGACGGCATGGCGAACCCTCGGCGCATACCTCAGCCAGTGTGGTGCCAAACAGATCGACATCCATGTGTCGCCGGCTTCCTCTGTGATCCTCTGTGACCTCTGTGGTAAGGCCTTTGAACTCCTCTGTGATCCGCTGTGCGCTCCGTGATGAGCCCTTTGAACTCCGCGCCGGACACACGCGGATCAAGGCCACGCTCACTATTTCCGGCGCACTCCACCGCTAGTGACTTGACCAGATGAATCTCGCGTGACCAGATGAATCTCGCGAACTGTAATCCTGTCTATAACCACGACGGCTCTGTCAACTGTTTTTTGGCAACAGAGGGGCGCGGCCTCGGCAAGAAGGGTTTTGCCGTTGCTTTTCCCCTTAGTAGAAGGGGTTGCTGTTGCTGTTGCT
>JBAVYO010000443.1:0-41519 GCA_049698855.1 Terriglobales bacterium | reverse complement strand
CAGAGAAGCTTCGTCAACGACCACATCGCTGCGAGCCGCTTCGGTGGCGACTTCTCCGGTCTCCGATTCAGCAGCAGGCACTGCTTCGCCGCCATCCAGAGTGGCAAAGTAATTATTGACCGCAATACTGATTTTTTCCACCGTTTTCGGGCCAATGCCTTCAATGGCCTCGAGTTGCTCGGGCGTCATGTCAGCCAGCGATTCCACCGTGTTCACGCCCGCAGCCTTCAGCTTTTCAACCAGACCATCGCCCAGGCCAGTCACATTTTCGAGCGGAGTCACGGTCTGAACGACGAGAGCCGACATCTGCTGCTCAACTTCCTGCCGTTTTTCCTCTTCGCTCTTGATGTCGATCTTCCAGCCCAGCAGCTTCGCCGCCAGCCGCACGTTCTGGCCCTTCTTGCCGATCGCAAGTGAAAGTTGCGTATCGTCAACAACCACTTCCAGATGTCTTTCGCCAGCGTCGACGACGGTAACGCGGCTCACTTTGGCCGGCTGAAGCGCCTTCTCGGCGAACGTCACCGGATCTTCGTGATACTCGATGATGTCGATTTTTTCGCCGCGCAGTTCGCGGATGATCGACTGCACTCGCATGCCCTTCATGCCGACACAGGCGCCAACCGCGTCGACGTCCTTATCCTTCGACATGACGGCAATCTTGGTGCGCTCGCCAGCCTCGCGCGCAGTCGCTCGGATAACAACAGTGCCATCGTAGATCTCCGGCACTTCGGTCTGAAACAGATGCTGCACCAGTTCCGGCGCCGCGCGGGATACGATCACGCCCGGACCCTTGGCCGCTTTTTCCACGCGTACAATGACCACGCGAATGCGCTCGCCAATCGCAAACGATTCCAGCCGCGACTGCTCCTTGCGGCCCATCTTCGCTTCGGCCTTGCCGATATCGACGATCACATCGGGCCCTTCGATGCGCTTGACGGTGGCATTCACGATCTCGCCGACATGCCCGACGTACTCGTTGTAAACGGTGTCGCGCTCGGCTTCGCGTACTTTCTGAAAGATAACCTGCTTCGCGAGCTGGGCAGCGATGCGTCCGAGGATGCCCTCGGTCACTTTGGGGATCAGCAACTCGCCACCGACTTCGGCGCTGGGATCGAGTTTCCGCGCCTGCTCCACAGTGACCTGTAGATTCGCGTCTTCCACCTGCTCAGGCGTCTCCACAATCGATTTCACGGCATAGGCGTTGATCTTGCCGGAATCCTTGTCGAGAACGGCGCGCAGGTTCTCCTGCGTCTTGTAGTACTTGCGCGTTGCCACGACGATCGCGTCCTCGACCGCGCTGACCACGATCTGCGGGTCGATTCCCTTTTCGCGGCTCACCGCGTCGATTATGTTGTAGAGCTCGCTAGCCATAAGAATTTCAGTCTTCAGGTTCCAGGTCTCAGGAATTGCTTTCCCTGAGACCTGACACCTATTACCTGCTTCTAAATTTCCGGCACCAGATTCGCTTTTTCCACGTTCGCCAGTTCGATCTCGACCGACTGCGAACCATCCTTCGGCCGCATCTTCCGCCGCGCCGCGCTCAGATCGAGCAACAGCTTCCCACTTTCAAAGCTTTCCAGCTTCCCCTCAAAATGCCTGTTGTTGTTCACCGGCTCACGTGTCGTCAGTTTCATGCGATGTCCGCGAAAGCGCTCAAAATCCGCCGCCGTTTTCAGCTTGCGATCAAGCCCTGGAGAAGAAACCTCCAGCACATACGCTCCGCCCGGCACCGCATCCTCTACGTCGACGATCGTTCCAAACTCGCGGCTAAACGCCGAGCAATCTTCGTGCGTGACCCCATCGGGATGATCCGCCGAGGGCACCGCCCCCGGACGGTCGATAAACACCCGCAACATTCGATGCTTGCCCGACCCCAGAAATTCGATGTCGGCAACTTCGAGCCCGCTCGAAGAGGCGACTCGATCGGCAATCTCCCGGATCTTGCCCTGATCAAAAGCCATTGCTTCAATAACTTACGCAGAACCCACGCCAGCAAACTTCACGCCAAGTAAAAAGTGGGCTTTCGCCCACTGGTGTGCTTCGACAATCAGACACTACGACACAACAGTTTTCATTGCTAACTATACGCTGGCGGAACCAAAAATACAAACCGGCGGTAGTGCCTCAGTTTGAAATTAAGGACTGAAAATCACCTTCAGCAGGAATGACCAGAAGCCGTACTTAGCGATGCAGTACACCCTCAAAAGGATGGGGAGGACCAACAGAATGAACTTTACCCAAGTCGGGAGTTTGTCTACGACTTTATCTTGGCCTTGTGAAACATAACTGGCGATACTTTCAGAAAACAAGCCGCCTGACTACTTCTTTTCGTACGGCCCACGTTTCGCGGCTTGCGGCATGTAGCTATCAGCCATCATCACGTCGTTGCCTTGACTCCGGTTGTAGAGGATAATCAAGGTGCTGCTTCCGAGGCTCTGTCGCTCGCGTGAATCTCCCCAACTCCATCACGCTCACCCGCATCGCTGCGATTCCGCTGCTCATCTGGATTCTTTGCACCCCACGGCTGTCGGATGGCAACGGGGAGCGAGAGATACTAGCCTCCACGGTCTTCATCCTGGCCTCCATCACCGACGGAATCGACGGCTATCTGGCGCGCAAACGCGGCCAGATCACGACCATGGGAATGCTGCTCGATCCTCTGGCCGACAAGTTACTGATCGCGGCTGCCTTCATCACCCTGGTGCAATTCAATCCCGCGCTTGTGCCCGCATGGATGGCGGTCGTAATCATCGGCCGCGAGTTTCTGGTCAGCGGACTGCGCTCCATTGCCGCGTCGGAGGGTTTCACCATTCAGGCCAGTGAACTGGGCAAGTTCAAGATGTTGGTGCAGATCATTTCGGTCGTCGCTGTTATTTTGGCGCGGCGCTGGCATGAGTGGCCGTTGGGAAGCGTTTATATTTTCCCCGTCTATTGGATCGCTTGCCTGGCAATCTGGTTCATGGTGCTGCTGTCGCTGGTCTCCGCGGGGGATTACTTCGTTGCATTCTGGTCGCGGATCGATCAGCGGTCGGAAAAGCGGCGCAAGAGGCGTGCCTTCGTCCTGACACGGCGGAGGAAACGCGATGTTCAACCCGTCTGAAAACCTCATCGCCAGCCATGACGCGGACGCTTCGCGGACGACTCCCGAATTTTCTCCCGAACAGCGCAAATTTCTGCTGACGATCGCGCACGAAGCGATCGCCTCGAAAATCGCGGGCAAGCCGCTGCCGGGCACACCGCCTTCCAGCGCGCCAGCGCGCGTTTGGGCGCCTCTCCAGGAACCGCGCGGCGTTTTCACCACGCTTTACTTGCACGGCGACTTAAGAGGATGTGTGGGCTATGCCGCTCCGATCCGTTCTCTGCTTCAAGCCGTAGCCGAGACCGCCTGCGCCGCCGCTTTCGACGATTCGCGATTTCAACCAGTGTCCGCCGCCGAACTGCCAGAACTGAAAATCTCGCTGAGCGTACTTTCGCAGCTTTTTCCCATCGATGCCCCGCGCGTGGAAGTCGGCCGCCACGGGCTGGTTATATCGGACGGAATGCGCCGCGGCCTGCTGCTGCCACAAGTGCCGGCTGAACATGGCTGGGAGCGCGAGGCCTTTCTCGAACAGACTTGCCGCAAGGCCGGCCTGCCCATGGATGCCTGGAGACATTCGGCCAAGATCGAGGCCTTTACGGCGGAGGTCTTCAGCGATGACGAGCCTGGAGATGACGAGCCTGGCCGCGACGGCCTGAGCGGTCGACAGTCTTAGGCTGAGCCGATTCCAGCGGCGGCGGGCACAGCCGATCCTACCCGGAACGCGGGCAGCCGGATCTCAAACCTGGCCCCGCCCTCCGTCCGGTTGGAGCAGGTGATTTGGCCTCTGTGATCCTGAATCACGCCGTAAGCGGCGCTAAGTCCCAGGCCGGTGCCTTTTCCGACCGGCTTGGTGGTATAAAACGGGTCGAAGACACGCTCGGGATGCTCGAGGCCCGGCCCATTGTCGTCGAACTGAATCACCACTTCCCCGGAATCGTGCCATGCCGAGACCTGGAACTGGCCGCCTTCTCTACCCTGCAACGCATCGACGGCATTTTCGACGATTTGAATAAAAGCCTGCAGGAGTTGATTGGGATTGCCGAGCACGCGCGGCACCGAATTCATTTTCGCGACCGCAAGAGTTATGCCACGATTCTCGCGTTTGAATGCTTCCATCTGAAGCGCCCGCTCTAAGAGCGGCTTCAATTCGAGCGGGACTTTCTCCCCCGGAGTCTGCTGCGAGAAACTCAGAAGATCTGCAATCAATGCGTGAGTACGGCGAGCCTGCTGTCCTATTTTTTGTGCGTTGGTAAGCTGCTCGCGAGTCAAATTGGCGTTTCCCGCCATACGCTCGGACTTTTCCAGAATGGCGGAGAGCGGGTCTTCCAGTTCGCTGGCGGCGAGCGCAACCAGCTCCCCAAGAGATGCGAGTTTTGCCTGCTGGACGGCTCGCCCTTGCAGACGCTGCAGGCTGTCGAAGCTCGCTCGTGAATGATCGAGCAGCCGCATCAGCCTCCGATCCAACAAATACTGTTTAAGGAAAACAAAGAAGGCAAGGATGGCGACGCCACCCATGGAAACGCTGAAACGAACGCTCCGCAGCGAGGGCGCATCGTGGCTCAGAAAGAGCGCGACGTAGCCCATGATCGGCAATGAAATCAGCGCCACTTGGGCAAACAACGGAGCGAATGCGCGCCCGCCTTTTGGAATCGGCGGCATGATCAGAGTTTCGCGTAGCGATAATCTCCCGCTCCATGCCACCCAGAGAAATGCCAGCACCCCAGTAAGAAACGGCAGATCGTAAACGCCGCCCGTGCGATAAACGCCGCGCGCGATGGCCGCATTCAGCGCTTCCGAGGCAAGCGCATAAATAATCGAGCCAGCGACGATCCTTCCATAGAGTTTGCGCCACGGACCCGCACTGGAAGAGTAGGCAAATGCCGCTACGGCAATCAGGGCAAGGCCCTCGACAACATACAGAAGATCCCACCGCAGCGTATATACCGGAATGTTCGTCGCAATGTACTCCTCGGGAAATACAAAGAACGCATAGACCACTACCCACCAAACCAGCAGGATGAAGACGTTGAGCGCGCTGATCAGAACGCTTTCTTTTTCATCCGCTTCGTGCGGCCGTATCGCCACCGCGCCCATGAACGGGACGATGTGCAGGAACAGCACCACGTCTCCCGGAAATGGGTCGGGGATCGACTTGCGCAGCACAACTTCATACCATGTCCAGCCCAACTGGTTGATCCACCACATGGCCATGCCGGTAGCCATCAGGCTCCAGAACAGGCGTGTGTGGCCGTGGCTGTCCACGGCGTTCCGGCAGCAGAGCACGCAGGTGAGGCCCAGCAGCAACAAAGGAACCAGATCGCCCATCACAATCCGAAACATGGCGCCCGGGAACAGATGCGGAGCCATTGCATAAGCGGCCACCAGCAAGATCCCACCAAGCAGCGACGGAATGGGACGCGAGAACACTGCTTGCATAATAGGGTTTTGGCAAGCTTATGTTGAGATCACCTTCCGGTTACCGCCGGTTACCGTAGTAACATGCGTTCCCGCCGCAGTGCGCCGCGGCCTGTGACCACGATCACATTGCCATGTGACCTCGCCAACCGCTGCCCGCCGGCTCCCGGCTGCTAAAATTCTTCCCATGGCATTCCCCGTTCAGCGCCTGCGCCGTCTCCGCCGCACCGAAACCCTTCGTTCCATGGTCCGCGAGACCCGTCTCACGCCCGAAGCCTTCGTCTATCCCTTGTTTGTTTGCCCGGGCACCGGCATTCGCAAGGAAGTCCGCTCCATGCCAGGAGTTTTCAATCTCTCCGTGGACGAAGCCGTCAAGGAAGTCCGCGCCGCCCGCTCACTCGGCGTGCTTTCCGTTATCCTCTTCGGCCTGCCGGAAAAGAAAGACGAAGTCGCCACCGGCGCCTGGGCCGAGGACGGCATCGTTCAGCAGGCCGCCCGCGCCATCAAAAGCGAAACGCCCGACGTCGTCATCATGGGAGATGTCTGCCTCTGCGAATACATGTCGCACGGCCATTGCGGCATCGTCAAAGCAAGGCCGCAATCGTTGGGCGCAGCCGCCAGGAATGCGAAGACCACTGCCGCCGTCGTCGACCGCAAGGATCTAAACGACGTGATGGACAAAATTGTCCATGCAGCTCAGTCCGAATTCGAAATCGCCAACGATGAAAGCCTCGAACTGTTGGCCCGCACTTCCGTCTCGCTTGCCCGCGCCGGAGTCGACATCATCGCGCCTTCCGACATGATGGACGGCCGCGTTGCCGCCATCCGCGCCGCCCTCGATAAGGACGGCCTTGAAAACACGCCCATCCTTTCTTATGCCGCCAAGTTCGCTTCCGGATTCTACGGCCCCTTCCGCGAAGCCGCCGACTCCACGCCGCAGTTCGGCGACCGCCGCTCCTACCAGATGGATCCTGCCAACTTCCGCGAAGCCATGCGCGAAATTGCGCTCGACGTCGAAGAAGGCGCGGACATGATCATGGTCAAGCCAGCCATGCCCTATCTCGACGTAATCGCCGCCGCCCGCGATCGTTTCGACTTGCCGCTCGCCGCCTATCAAGTCTCGGGAGAGTACGCCATGATCGAAGCGGCCGCCCGCAACAACTGGATCGACCGCGACCGCGTCATGATGGAGTCCTTACTAAGTATCCGCCGAGCCGGCGCCAGCATAATCCTGACCTACTTCGCCAAAGACGCCGCCAAGCTGCTGGCGTAGCCGAGTTAGTTGGCGTTGTAGAACGTGTTTCATAAATCGGGTTTGGGAAGGGTACGGCTTTAGCCGTGCCGCAAGCGCCCGCCAAAATGCGGGGCTTCAGCCCCTGAGGGATGTGACTTCGGATCGAGAGACATTTATGAAACGCACTCGAGCCCGATTCCTAGGCCCGCCGCGGTCCAACCCGGTCATGCACTTTGCAGCTTCTGATTTTGGGTGGCGCAGCGCTTCAGCGCTGCGATAAATTCGGCCACCCATTCAAAATGAAATGTCATCCTGTCTATAACCACGGCGGCTCTGTCAACCGTTTTTTGGCACAGAGGCGCGGCCTCGGCAAGAAGGGTTTTGCCGTTGCTTTTCCCCTTAGTAGAAGGGGTTGCCGGGTGCCCCAGGTCTCGCGCTTTTCGAGACCTGGGATTCCAGGGTCGCGTCTATCTTGTGATTTCGCCGGATGCCCAAGTTACCGCGCCGCCAGTTCGTCCAATCGAGCCAGTGTATCCGGATACCGGCGCACCAGGAGCACAAGAGCGGCCGCTTGCGGATTCGGCTTGGCGCGCCCCTGCTCCCATTTTTCCAGCGTTCTCTCGTTGATGCGCAGCCTGCGCGCGAAAACCGCACGCGAGCGCCGCAGCTTCTTCCGCGTATCCAGGATCAGCTTCGCATCCACTTTCGGCAGTCGCGCGACCTCGACCTTATAACTCCTCAAGGTGATCTTCCCCTCGCGTTGGCCCTTCATCGACGCCACGCCCGTCATCAACTCATCGAAGATATCTCTCTTCATCGCAGGTCCCCTTATCTTCCAAACCGCAAAGCTGTCAGCTTGATCCTTACTCCTCGCGATAAGCCATTCGCACCAGCGTCCTTTCCGCGAAGGGAACATAGACCAGCGCAGCGGTTGCGGCCAGGGCTAGACCGGCTCCGATTTGCGGCATGAGTAGAAACGGAGCGAGAGCCCAAAGCTGGTCGAGCACGAAGACAAACGGAAACAGCCTGCGAAAGCTAGCGTCCAGCTTGCGGAAATCAAATGCGACCGCGGAGATCAGATAGCAGCGCAAAGGGATTCCAATCGCGCCCGTAATCGGCACCACGGCGAGGAGCAGCGTCGCTTGCCATTCGCTGAGTAGGCGAGTCGCGATGCCATCGATGCCGCGCAGGTGAGCGAGCGCGCTCAGATAGAAGACGAGAAACATCACTTGAATGAGCGCAAACAGGAAGCGCACCAACCCTCTCCGCGGAATCGGCACATGCAGCTCGGGATGCAGCGCAGCGTCTCCGTGGGCGGAATCGCCGAATGCGCCCGTCGCAGTTAGAGCGGAAGCTGGATTCGAAGTCGAAACCGCAGTCTCTACTGGCATTGACGCCTCCGTCGCGGACGCGCAATCAACTGGCGCGATGAATCGATATCCGCGGCGAGCCAGCGTTTCGACGAATCGCGGGCTGGATGCGGAATCGCCGAGCGATTCGCGGATCTTGTTTACCGCGGTATTCAGGCTGTGATCGAAATCGACGAACGTATCGGCAGGCCAGATTGTTTGACGGAGATGGTCGCGAGTGACAACTTGTCCGGCATTTTCGATGAGCCTGACCAGAACCTGAAAAGGCTGTTCCTGCAAGGGGATGCGCCGTCCGTTCTTGCGCAGTTCGCCAGCCAGCAAATCCATCTCGAACACGCCGAAGCGCAGCAACTTCGCGTGGTTGTTGGATTCGGAGCTGTTGGATGGCGAAGTCATAACTTCGCGCCAAGTTTACACCGGAGCAATGTGGTTTCTTACGGCCGACGTTTCCGCTGAATCTGCGAAAAGACGATCTGAACTCCGCACAGCTTTTTCACAGGCTCCATTTGCCCACGGAGCTACAATCGTTTCGTGGCAGCGCCTGTTCCAAGCAAGCTAGAAGCAGCCAGGCTCGATCCAACGAAGCCTGCTGCCGATCCCGTAGCTAACGATAAGCATCGCCATCACCACGCTGCTTATGCCGCCGAAGCGAGCGGTCTGCTGGTCATCGCCGTTCTTCTGCTCATCCTCGTTCTGATCCGTTATTGGCCTTACATTCGCTGGAGCGCCCGCTGACGTTGCCGAGCTCGCCCGATCGCGAACCATTACTCGTAGTCGTAATCGGTCCCACAGCCAGCGGGAAGACCGCGTTGGCTCTGGCGCTCGCACGCAAGTTCGGCGGCGAGATCGTGAACTGCGATTCGGTCGCGATGTATCGTGACTTCGAGATTGGCACAGCCAAGCCCACACGCGCCGAACGCGCGGAAGTGCCGCATCGCTTGCTCGACTGCACCGATCCGCTTGCGGATGTCACCGCCGGCGAATACGCGCGCCAGGCGCGGCAAGCGATCAAGGAGATCTCCGGACGCGCGCGCCTGCCGATCGTCAGCGGCGGAACGGGATTGTATTTACGCGCGCTGCTGGAAGGACTGTTCGCTGGCCCACAGCGATCGGAAGAGCTGCGAGACCGTTTGCGGCAGCGCGCGAGCGATCACGGTACGGGTTACTTACACCGCATTCTGCAGCGACTCGATGCTGCGGCTGCCGAGCGCATTCACGCCAACGACATGCCCAAGGTGATTCGCGCTATCGAAGTGTGTCTCGCGTCGCGGCAGCCGATGACCGAACTCTGGCAACGGGGCCGCGAACCGCTCACTGGCTTCCGAATACTGCGCCTGGGGCTGAATCCCGAGCGCGAGGCTCTCTACGCACACATCAATGAGCGCGCGGCGAAGATGTTTGATGATGGCCTGATCGAGGAAACGGAAGCTCTGCTGGCGAAATACGGGAACGCGGCCCGGCCACTCTCATCGCTGGGATACAAACAAGCGATGCAGTTTCTGGCGGGCGAAATGGATCGCGCAACGGCGCTCCAAGCGGCACAACAGGCACATCGCAATTATGCCAAGCGGCAGATGACTTGGTTCCGGCGCGAGCCAGATGTGCGCTGGCTGTCGGGATTTGGCAGCGATCCGGAAATTCAGGCCGCGGCCATTGCGGCAGTCGAACGCTCGGATGAGTTCCCGCATGTCTGATCCCGCGGAACCACAAGGCACTTGCCGCTTGCGACTCAGGGTCGGCATGGATTACGAAATCCATTTGTGCGGCGTTGAACGCAGAATGACGGAATTCATCACAAATTGAATGGGCCTCCATCACAGACTAACAGTGAGGAACACCGTGAAGATTAGGTACATAGGCAAATACTGAAGCAGCGAGCGCTCGGACGGTATACAGATGAACAACAAAGTCACGGTGCTAACCCGGCGAATTGAATCAAAGATTCTGGTGATGCGTTGCCGAAAGGTAATCTTAGATCGAGATTTGGCGGCGCTGTATGGAGTAGAGGTCAAGCGCCTGAATGAGCAAGTAAAACGCAATGCGGAACGCTTCCCGGCAGATTTCATGTTCCGAGTGAGAAAGGTAGATTTGAGGTCTCAAATTGCGACCTCAAACATGCCGACGGAAAAGAAGACCGGTTCGGAGGCAAGAGGCGGAAGACGCTACCATCCGTTCGCATTCACCGAGTATGGAGCGATTATGGCGGCGTCCGTACTGAACTCGCCGAAGGCTGTAGAGATGAGCATCTTTGTTGTGCGGGCGTTCGTGCGAATGCGCGAAACCCTGTCAACGAACCAGAAGATTGTCGCCAAGCTGAAAGATCTGGAACGGAAGGTCGGCGATCACGATGCTGAGATTGAGGAGATTGTCGATGCGCTCCGCGAATTGATGGAGCCGCCTCCGCGGGCGGGCCGCAGAATCGGATTTCAAATGCCGAAGGCAAATGTTTGAGGTCGCAAATTGCGACCTCAAAGAATTCAAGTGCCGAGCACAAAAGACTAGACTCGGCTATGTTTTGGCAGGTTCGCTTTTTAGATTTTCTGTAGCCGCTGTACGTCATGGACGCCTGGGATTTGGCGCACTCCGTCGATAATTCTCTGCAGGTGCTTCAGGTCGGCGATTTCCAGAACCACATCCACATTGGCTTGGCCATTTGAGGTGCGAGTCTCGATGTTGCGGATGTTGGTTTGCGTGTCGCCGATGACAGCAGTGATCTGTTTCAGCATGCCGAAGCGGTCATCGCAAAGCAGCGTCAGCTTTACAGGATAAGAGACAGGCTGGCCTTCCTTGTCTCCCGCCCAAAGAACATCGATGCGACGCTCCGGTTCGTAAAGAAGATTAGTGACATTGGGGCAGTTGATGGAATGGACCGCGATGCCTTTGCCGCGGGTAACGTAGCCCACAATGGTCTCGCCACGAATGGGGTTGCAACATCGAGCGCGATAGACAAGGAGATCGCCTTGACCTTTGACGACGATGGCATTTGAGTCGCCGCCAAAAACGCGGCGGACTACGCTGGAGATACCGTGGACCGATGATTGGTCCTCGCTTTCGGCAACCGGTTCCGCGCCAGCGGGCGCAAGTTTGGCCAGAACCTGACGCGCGGAATACTTGCCGTAGCCGATGCCAGCCATCAAATCGTCGACGCGGCCCAATCCGTAATCGTTGGCCGCGCGCTGCAATTCGGCGTCTTTCATGTCCTTGAGCGAGATGCGATATTTGCGCGCTTCCTTTTCGATCAGCTTGCGTCCGATTTCAATGGCGCGTTCGCGTTGATGAACATTGAGCCAATGCTTGATCTTGTTGCGCGCGCGCGATGACTTGACCACGGCAAGCCAGTCGCGGCTGGGCTTGTGTCCCGGCTGGGTGAGGATTTCGACGATATCGCCGGAATGCAGCTTATGGCGAAGCGGCACCATGCGCCCGTTGACTTTGGCTCCGGTGCAGGCGTGGCCGACCTCCGTATGAATGGAATAGGCGAAATCGATGGGCGTGGATTCGCGCGGCAAGACCACAACTTTGCCTCTGGGCGTGAAGGTGTAAACCTCTTCCGGATAGAGATCGACTTTCAGCGTTGAGAGAAATTCATTGGGGTCGGAGACGTCGCGCTGCCACTCGACGACCTGGCGGAGCCAGGCGAGACGCTGCTCATCCTGCGCGGAGACGGGACCGTCTTTGTATTTCCAGTGGGCAGCGATGCCTTCTTCGCACATTTTATGCATTTCTTCAGTGCGAATCTGGATCTCAAAAGTCTCGCCGGTCTCGGTAATCACCGATGTATGCAGCGACTGGTAAAGATTCGGCCGCGGCATAGCGATGAAATCCTTGATCCGGCCGGGAACGGGCCGCCACAGGTTATGGATGATTCCGAGGACGGCATAGCAATCCTGCACTGAAGTAGTGATGACGCGCATCGCGTAGAGGTCGTAGACCTGGTCGACGGAGATGCGTTGCCGCACAAGTTTGTTGTGAATGCTGTAAAGGCGCTTGACGCGGCTTTCGACGCGGCCCGTGATTCCGGCTTCTTTAATCCCGTCGCGGAGCGTGGCTTCGACGCGGGCCATGAACGCTTCGCCCTCTTTGCGCCGCGACTCGACAGCGGCGCGCACCTGCTCGAATCCGATGGGATCGACGTATTTGAAACCTAAGTCTTCAAGCTCGCCACGAATTTTGCCCATGCCAAGGCGGTGCGCGATCGGGGCATAGATGTCGAGGGTCTCGCGGGCAATCTTGCGCTGGCGTTCGGGATCCAGATGCTCGAGCGTTCGCATGTTGTGCAGCCGGTCGGCGAGCTTGATAAGGACGACGCGAATGTCGTCGACCATCGCGAGCATCATTTTGCGCAGGTTTTCCGCTTGCGCTTCTTCGCGTGAGGAAAAGTCAATCTTGCTGATCTTGGTGACGCCTTCGACGATGTGGGCGACCTGCTCGCCGAATTCCTGGCGAATCTCGACGGTAGTGACCGAGGTATCTTCGACGGAATCGTGGAGCAGGCCGGCCGCGACCGCAATCGAATCCATTTTCATGCCAGCGAGGACCAAGCCGACTTCAAGCGGATGGACGAGATAGGGCTCGCCGGAGGCGCGGGATTGGCCGGCATGATGTTTCTGCGAAAACTCGTAGGCTTTCTTTACCAGGGCGAGATCGTCATTGGGACGGTTTTCACGCAGCTTCCGCATCAACTCGCGGAACCGGGTTACCGTGAGCACGTTGGTTGCGATCTGTTCGCGCAACGTCGCCATGATGGATTCTAACCCGGCGCGGGCGGGGAGGAGCATGCCGCGCGGGCGATTTATACCTATAGTTTACGCGAGAGCGATTTCACCGCCGAGACGCCGAGGTCGCCGAGAAGAGCCTTGCACTGGTAGAGTACGACCGGAGGCCAACGAGTGGACCGGGTATTGATCAGCGGAGCTTCTGGGCCGATTGGCGCGGCTTTGCTCGCGTCACTCATGTTGGCGAACGTGGAAGTCGTCCGCCTCATCCGCGGCCCGGCGCGAAGTGCGGGGCAGATCTCGTGGGATCCGCTGGCGCCCGTACCGCCGGCGGCCGTCTCGGGCTTTCAAGCTGTCATTCATCTTGCCGGTGAAAGCATAGTGGGCCGCTGGACGCCGGCAAAGAAGGAAGCAATCCGCAAAAGCCGCGTGCTGGGGACGCGTCACTTAACTGCGGCGCTTGCGCAGGCTGAGGTCAAGCCGCGAGTGCTGGTCTGTGCCTCTGCGATCGGGTTCTACGGAGATCGTGGCGACGAGATTCTGACCGAAGAAAGTTCGGCCGGCCTTGGATTTCTGTCCGAGGTTTGCCGCGAGTGGGAGACAGCCAGCCAGATCGCGGAGGCTGCGGGGATTCGTACTGTGAATGTGCGATTCGGGCTCGTTCTGAGCGCGCGTGGTGGAGCGCTCGACAAGATCCTGACACCGTTTAAGCTCGGACTCGGCGGGCGCGTTGGCTCCGGCAAACAATGGTGGAGTTGGATTCACGTGGATGACATTGTCGGGGCAATTCACCATGTCATGCAGACCGATTCGCTTTCGGGTCCGGTCAATCTAGTGGCACCGAATCCGGTGCGTAATGCGGAGTTCACCCAAGAGCTGGCCTCGGTCCTCAAAAGGCCCGCCTTCTTGCCCGTGCCGGAGTTCGCGCTGCGCCTGGCCTTCGGCAAGATGGCAGCCGAGGAACTTCTGCTCGCCAGCCAGCGCGTTAAACCCGCAAAGTTGGAATCGAGCGGCTATGCGTTCCGGTTTAATGATTTGCGAGGTGCGCTGGAGAACCTCATTGTCTTGCACCGCGGGAACAGGTAGCCCGTCTTAGTGGATCGTGTCGTTCTCTTTCTGTTCTCCGGCGAGCTTCCCAACTTACGCGTTTGCCTACCACACGTGATTAGAGGCCCCCTAGAACTTTCGGCGCAGAAACTCGAAAAGAATGTAGCCGATGAGGGCAGCTACCATCGCTATCTCAAAATTGGCGATGGTAAAGACGTCTTCCAAGGCCCATGCAATTCCCTTCATTCGACCTTGGCCCGAGCGCTCGAACTCTCCCATAAGAAGGTTGGAATAGAAGAGGAAAATGATGAACCCGGTCTCGATCACCGCTCTCAAGGCGTTTTTCTTCATTGCTGTGGAGGCACAGATTCGACATGTGTCCGCGTGATGCGGTCGTGCCAGCATAGCGAATCCTGGTCGAGGAAGCACCAAAGATAGCCGAGGCCCGCTGAAAAAGCCGACAGGAACGAAGCTAGAACGCGACAGCGGCGTGTGCGGCGACTAACGGACGAGCCATCGAAATTCGCGAGCCGCACGCGGGCGGCGCGCAGGCCGGGTGTAGAACCAGTGACAACAATAAGAAGGTACTGGTAAGCCATCCAAAGAACAACCGCCAATGCGCCGCCGAGTCCCGCCAGCAGGGCAAACGGTCCTCGAACGGGATCGACGCGCAATACGGGATTGAAGCGGAGAAAGATGGCGGCGAAGATGGAGAAAGCAGCGCCGAGAATCAACATGTCAACGCCGGCTGCGAGCAAACGGCGGGCAATCGATGCCGAAGGAATGACGGATTCGGCACCAGCGTTGCGATCCGGCAACTCCGGCTGAACCGGCTCGATCAGGATTCCGCCGAGCGCGGGAGCCGGAGGCACAATTTCCGGGGCTTCGACGATGCGCGGGCGATCGAAAATCGGGTCGGCGAGCGTGCTAGTGTGAACCACGGGGATCGCGGCCGAACGCGGAAACTCTATGATCTTGGCGAAAAATTCGGGCGGAACATCCGGCTGGCGCGCCGGCGGATGTTCGAACTGCTTTTCGTTCCCGTACTCCCGCTCGCTGGAGTCGAACTCGCATGGATCGGAAACAACGTTGTCAGCACGATTCTCAAAGATCGTCGTGTCAGCATTTGCGGCAGTCTCTTCGTCCGAAAAGCTGTTGTTTTCGTCCGATCCTGTATTCGATCCGGAATCTGAATTCGCCAGAGAACGGACTCCGGTGTAGGCCTCAAACGGAAGCAGCAGGGAAGGATAGCGCGGGGCTCGCGGCTTGCGGCGTGTGCGATAACGCGCGAGACGAGTTGCAACTTCGCGGCGCCAGGCGTCCGGGTCGAGTTGGGGCTCGACTTCGGGCTCTGCATGAGGATCGGCCTCGGGCGCCGCTTCAGGCTCCGGGATGTGTTCCGCGTCCGCAGCCGCGCCAGGGGCAAGGAGATGTGGTTCGGGCGCGTAATCCCCGGCGCTTGCGGAGTTCATCAATCCGGTCATCTTAAAAAACGGTCAGCGAAGAATGCCAGAGCCAGAGCAGGCCTGGGCAAACAATACGTAACAATGTGGAGACCACGAACGCGTAGTGCTCAATTTGAAAAAGGAAGCGAGCCTGACGCGCGATTATGGGTCGCAAACAACGGCGACGCTTCGCGCGGCTTGCCCAGATCCCTCGCTGCGCAAAGACCGCTTGCTCGGGATGACAATCAAATTGAAGCACTACCAACGAGGCGTAGTTTTGCGTCCGTCTGCCGCCGCGTGCTAAGGTCAATTCGTTCCCGTTAGCAGACCGGCTGGCGGAGCGCCCGCACATGCGGATTACCCGCTAATGATTACCCGCTCTCGAATCTTTATCACGACCGCACTGGTCTGTCACCTTCTTCTCGCCTGCGGAATAGTAACCAGCCAGACGCTACCTCCCGATCTTGGGAAAGAAGCCTTATTGCCAGCGGCTCCCGCGGGCCAGGTGGAACAAAATGTGACGATCCGAGCCGTGGAACAGGAAAAAGACGGGATAGTCTACCACCTGCGCGGCAGCGCGGAAATTGACTACCGCGACTACATCCTTCGAGCCGACACAATCACCTACAACTCGGATACCGGCGACAGCGATCTCGATGGGCACGTGGTACTGGACGGGGGGCCTTACGATGAACATGTGGAGGCCGCCAGCGGGACGTACAACCTCCAAACACAGATTGGAAAATTTTATAGCGTCGTCGGCACCGCGGGACTTCGGGTGAAGAGATCGCGCTATGTTCTGAGTTCGTCAAACCCGTTCGCGTTTACGGGAAAGATCGTCGAGAAGAACGGACCTGACCATTATCTGGTGAGACAAGGCACGGTGACGACCTGCGACCTCCCGCATCCGAAGTGGTTGTTCAATGCGCAGCGGATTATCGTGGATGTAGATAGCACGGCCAAAATTTACAAAAGCGACTTCCAGCTGTTTGGCATTCCGGTATTTTATTTCCCCTATGTGACGCACCCGGTGCAGCAGGGGAGACAGAGCGGATTACTGATTCCGAGCGTGGGCAACTCGTCGACGAAGGGATACATTGCCGGCGACTCGGTCTACTGGGTGTTCAATCGGAGCATGGACGCCACCGCCGGCGCCGAATATTACTCGAAGCGGGGATGGGCGCAGCAGGGCGTGTTCCGGATGCGATCGAGCGAAAGCTCATTCGTATACTTCACGTACACGGGAGTGGTGGATCGCGGCATTGGCACGCCGCCGCAGAATCAAGGCGGCGAGGATGCGCGATTCGAGGCCGAGCACCCATTCGGAAAAATACGCGGAGCGGCCGATATCGATTACTTGAGTTCGTTTGTGTACCGAATCGCGTTCAATGAGGTGTACACACAGGCTATCGACTCCGAAGTGCGTTCGCAGATTTTTCTTTCGAATACCACCAACGGATTCCATTTCAACGCGCTCGGCGAGCGCTACCAGAACTTCGATGTGTGCGTTCCCGAAACCGGCACGAACACGGGTTGCACGAACATCACGTCGACAGAACTGATTCGCGTGCTGCACGCCCCGAGCGTTTTTGTATCGAGCGAGGAGCGGCAACTGGGGAATACGCCGCTCTATTGGTCTTTTGAGAGCGCAGTGGAAGGCTTGCAACGCCGGCAGCTCGGCTTTCGGACCGCGCCGTTGGTGGGCAGGTTCGACCTGACACCCACCCTGGCGATGCCATTGTTATGGCAAGGATGGTCGCTGCGGCCAGTGCTAACGCTGCGAGAGACACTCTATACGCAGCGCCTCTACCCTTCGCTTGAGGTCGCGGAAAATGAGATGCTGAACCGTAAGTCGCTGGAGGCATCGTTCGAGTTTCGCCCACCGGCATTGTCAAAGATCTTCGATCGTTCGTTTTTGAACCGCAAGTGGAAACACGTTTTCGAACCGCGCGTACTCTACGACTACGTGACCGGCATCGACAACTTCTCAGAGGTCGAACGCTTTGACGCAGCCGACGTGCTTACAAACACCAATGAAGTCGAGTACTCAATCGTAAATCGCCTTTACGCCAGACGAGACTCAGGCGCTGATTGCGACACTCCCTCCATGAGCACGCTCAACGTCGGAGGTCCTCCGCAGCTGGGCGCAGTCCCGTGGGCGCCCCCTCCAATTCCGGACACGGAACCCTGCTCAGTGGGACCGCGGGAAATCGCGAGCTGGGAGATTGGACAGAAATATTTCTTCGACCCGACGTTTGGGAATGCGTTAGCTCCCGGAGTGCGCAACGTCTTTACGAGCACCGCGGACTTTACGGGGATCGCATTTCTGAATGACGCGCGCCGATTCTCCCCACTGATTTCGCGCCTCCGGATTGAAACCAGTCCGCGAACGAATACGGAGTGGGACCTGGACTACGATCTGAAGACTGGGCGCATCAATGGAAGCAATGCCATGGTCAACTACCACTATGGGCCGTACACGATTGGCGGCGGCGATGCGTTTCTGCACGTGCTCGACGCCTCCGCCGGGATCGGTCCGCCCAGTCCCACGAACTACAATCAGTTCCGCGTGCTGGCGGGCTATGGACAGCTCAATAAGCGTGGGTTGAGTGCGGCCTCCAGCTTTGGTTTTGACGCCAACGAGGGGAATCTGCAGTTCGCAACTGCACAAACCAGCTACAACTGGGATTGCTGCGGGGTCAACCTGGAGTACCGCCGGTTCGCGCTAGGGGCCGTCCGCAATGAAAACGAATATCGATTCAGCTTTACGCTCGCGAACGTTGGAGCCTTCGGCAATTTGCGCCGACAGGAACGCCTGTATTAGAAGGGCTGTATTCGATGCCCATACCAGAGCGGCTGTATTAGGCTTTTGCCTTTGCGCGGATAGAATCAGATTGTGGAAACGCCAACGACGCTTGAGGAAAAATTCGCGCGACTGCAAGAAATTATCCGCTCGCATCCGCAGTTGGTCGTTGCGTATTCAGGCGGAGTGGATTCGGCGTTTCTCGCCTGGGCGGCACATGAGTCTCTCGGGCATGCGATGCGCGCCGTGATCGCGGATTCTCCCAGCCTGGCTCGAACTCATCTTGAGGATGCGCTCGCTTTCGCGCGCGAACACAGCATTCCCGTGGATGTCGTCGAGACGCGGGAACTCGAAAATCCGGCATATGCGCGCAACGATTCCATGCGCTGCTTCCACTGCAAGGACGAGCTGTTCGCGGTACTCGAACAGTACTGCGAGGCAAACGGCTTGACGGCGATCGCCTATGGAGTGAACGCCGACGATCAAGGCGATTTCAGGCCCGGACAAAAAGCTGCGAGAGCGCATCGCGTACTCGCGCCGCTGCTGGATGCTGCACTGACCAAGGCCGAGATCCGTGAACTCGCGCGGCAGGCCGGGCTGCGCGTATGGGACAAACCGGCGTCGGCTTGTCTTTCCTCGCGCCTCGAATATGGACGGGAGGTTACATCGGAGGCGCTGAGCGCAATCGAAAGAGGCGAGGACGCTCTACGGCTGCTGGGGTTCCGGCAATTTCGGGTGCGCCACCACGGGGAAATCGTGCGCATCGAGATTGCGCCCGAAGAACTGCGGTGTGCTCTAACCGAAGAAATGGCCCGCGAATTCACGGCAATTTTCAAAAACCTCGGGTTCAAGTTCGTGACTCTCGACCTGGAAGGCTTCCGCTCGGGATCGATGAATCAATTGCTTCCGGCAGCGGAGCTAATGCGTGGACGCTCGAAAAGCTAGATACCGAGCCGCTTCTCCACTCTGGCGTGAGATAATCAAGCGAATTCCCAATGTTCAGGTGGTTTCTACACATGATGTTACGCCGCGCGTTATTTGTGCTCTTAGCCATATGTCTGGGTTGCTCCGCCCAAGCGCCCCCGCCCCAACCGGCACAGCCCGGCGGACCGGCGATCTCAACGGATCTTATGCAGGTGGTGGATCGTGAAGTACGGGCTTATTACGCTTTGCCGCCGGAAGTGAAGGTGGTTGCGGGGCCGCTTCGCGCGAGCGAGTTCCCAAACTACGATGCCTTGACGATTGAGTTTGACGGCCAGAAAAAACAGGCCTATGAATTCCTGCTGTCGCACGATCACAAGTCGCTCATTCGCTTGACGAGAATGGATCTGACCAAAGATCCATTCGCCGAAATCATGAAGAAGATCGATTTGGCGGGCCGTCCCACGCGGGGCAACAAGGATGCAAAAGTGCTCCTTGTCAATTATGACGATTTCGAGTGCCCGTTTTGTTCGCGCATGCACGCCACGATTTTGGAAATTATCAGGGAGTATGGCGACCGCGTGCGCTTAGTGTACAAAGACTATCCGCTCGAGGAAATCCATCCCTGGGCCGTGCATGCGGCGGTGGATGCGAACTGCATCGCGGCGCAGTCCTCCGACGCCTACTGGGATTATGCCGACTATCTCCACGCCAATCAGCAGTCGGTGAGTAGCGGGAAGAGCCGTGACGCAGCCTTTGCTGAATTGGATCGGTTGGCTACGATCAATGGCGAGAGGCACAAGCTCGACACGGGCAAATTGCAAGCTTGCGTTAAAGCACAGGACGAGAAAGCCGTGCGCGCGTCGATGAACGAGGGTGACGCGGTGGGCGTCGAAGCAACTCCAACGATTTTTGTGAATGGCCAAAAATTAGATGGCGCGGTTCCTGCCGGTGAGCTGCGGGCTGCGCTCGATCGCGCACTCAAGGATGCAGGTGTGGCTGCGCCAGCGAATAAGGTTGCATCCGGAGATGGAAAGCCGGCAGCGGCTGCGTCAGCAAAGTAAGATTCCCGGCCCATCCAGCACAATAGAGATCGTGCGGCAAGCAAATGAGATTGCTTCGCCGCTGGTTTGAGGAGGAACATTGAAGAATCGTATTTATCGGGAGTTGAGGCGAACCAGCCTCATCCTCGTTAGCGCCTGCCTTTTGATTGCAGCGTCGGGGTGTAACCGCGAGACCGTCGGCGGGGATGTGATGGCGACCGTGAACGGGCGCAAGATTTACCGCAGCGAAGTGGACAAATACTACGCCAACCAGACCGCCGGTTCGGATCAGAAGCCGGTGGGCGAACAGGCCGTAAGCCTTCGACTGAGTATTCTGAACGAATTGATTGAGACCGAAATCCTGATGCGGCGCGCCGAGAAGCTCGGGTTGCTGGCGACCGATGAAGAAGTAGATCGCAAGCTGAACGAGATCAAGTCTCCTTATACCGCTGAGGAATTCAACAAGCGGATGGAAGAAAAGAAGATCACGCTCGACGACTTCAAGCGCGACTTGCGCCGTTCGCTTACGCAAGACAAAGTGCTGAACAAGGAGATCACGTCGCGCATCAACATCACGGACCAGGATGTATCGACGTATTACAACGACCATAAGGCAGAGTTCAACCTGATCGAGCCGCAGTATCACCTCGCGAAGATCGTGGTCACGGGGATGCCGGTGCCGCAGGTACACAATCTGCAAAACAGCAAAGCCCAGAATGACGCCGAAGCGAAGAAGAAGATTCAGGCGATCGCGAACCGGCTGGACAGCGGTGACGATTTCGCGACGCAGGCAATGAACTATTCGGAAGATCCGGAAACCAGCAATAACGGCGGCGATCTTGGAATGGCTCCGGAATCGGCGCTGAAGCAGGCGGATCCGGCAACACGCGAAGCGGTGATGAAGCTGAAGCCCGGACAGTATACGCCCGTGATTCCCATGGTGAATCCAGCGAACCATCAGGTGAGCGCCTATTTGATCGTCAAGCTGATTGCGAAGGAACCAGCGGGGCAGCGCGATTTGAACGATCCGCGCGTGCAGCAGGCGATCCGCCAACAATTGCGCGACCGCCGTGAGCAACTGCTAAAAGCGGCATACTACGAGACGCTGCGCGACGACGCCAAGATCACAAACTCCTACGCGAGTGAAATTCTGAAGAACGCAGGCGCCGCAAAATAGACGCTGCCGCCGATCGTTCTCTAACGTAGCGTCGGCGACTCGCCGACAGTTCCAGGGGGGCCCGCCCCGAATGTCTCGCGTGGTTAGCATTGCTGGACTGCGATTCGCGAACGAGTCCAGCCTACCCCTCCAGTTTTTTCGTCATCACTTCATTGACGAGCTGCGGATTGGCCTGCCCCTTCGATGCTTTTATGATCTGGCCCACGAAAAATCCCAGCATCGTCTTCTTCCCGGCGCGATACTGCTCGACCTGCTTGGGATTTGCGGCAATCAATTCATCGGCCAGCTTTTCGAGCGCCGACGTGTCGCGCGACTGCTCAGGGCGTCCTTCTTCCTCATAAACAATCGGAAAATCCTTGCCACGCTCAAAGCAGAGGTCGTAAAGATCCTTCAGCATCTTGCCGGAAATCGCGCCAGATTCGACCAGATCTGCCGACGCCGCAACTCCCGCCATCGAAATCGGCGACTGTTCCAGTTCCAGCGATTGCGCCTTCAGCCGTCCAATCAGTTCGCTCTGAACTAAGTTGGCGACGCGCTTGGGATTCTTCGCGGCACGGGCGGCAGACTCAAACTGGTCGGCGAGCCCGCGCGTGGAGGTCAGCGTGGAAGCGTCTCCCGCCGTGATCGCGTATTCACGAATCATGCGCTCGCGGCGCGCCTCAGGCAGCTCTGGCAAACTGGCGCGAATTTCGCCCTGCCATTTTTCATCTACCACCAGCGGCAGCAAATCGGGCTCTGGAAAATATCGATAGTCGTGCGCCTGCTCCTTCGAGCGCATTCCGTAAGTACGTCCTTCATGTGCGTTGTAAAGCCGCGTCTCCTGAACAATTCGTTCGCCCGACTCAATCACTCCAATGTGGCGCTCAATTTCGTACTCCAGCGCCTGCTTGATAAAGCGAAATGAGTTGACGTTCTTGACTTCGGTCTTCGTGCCAAACTCTTTCTGCCCGCGGGGACGCACGCTGATATTCGCGTCGCAGCGCAGCGACCCTTCCTCCATATTGCAATCGCTCACGCCGGTGTAAAGAATGATTTCCTTCAGCCGCGTCAAATACTGGTAAGCTTCGTCGGGTGAGCGCATGTCCGGCTCGCTAACAATCTCGGCAAGCGGAACGCCGGTCCGGTTGAGGTCGATGGCAGTTTTCGTGGCGGCATCCGGAAAACCCTCGTGCAGGCTCTTGCCCGCGTCTTCTTCCAGATGCAGCCGCGTAATGCCGATTCGTTTCTTGCCGCCCGATATATCGATCTCAATGAATCCATGCTCGGCTAGAGGCTTGTCATACTGCGAAATCTGGTAGCCCTTGGGCAGATCGGGATAGAAGTAGTTCTTGCGGGCGAAGATCGATGTTTCATTGACGCGACAGTTGAGCGCCATCGCGGCAAGCGTCGCAAATTCGACCGCCTTGCGGTTCAGTACCGGCAATGCTCCCGGCAGTCCCAGGCACACAGGGCAAACATTGGTATTCGGCGAATCGCCAAAGCGTGTGGAGCAGGAGCAGAAAATCTTCGACGCGGTCAGCAGTTGCACATGGACTTCAAGTCCAATGACCGGCTCATATTTGGCGAGGAGAGAATTGGAGATCGCCGACGTGGTGGCCATAACGTCCGATTATAGCTGGGGCGTCACGCGCGACCTCGATCACGGCTTCTTTGTCTCGGGTGCGCTCAGGTATTTCTCAAGCGGGATTTCAAAATACATCAACTCGTTATTGTTTGCGTCTCTTACCCCGGTGAGATAAAAGCTTGCGCCCGCCAGAGGATTCGAGATATCGGAAATGTCAAAGAACAAAAAACCACGCGCCGTAGCATGTGGCTCAACCGCCTTCGCCCCAAATTGTGCGCGATCGATTTCGTCCATCGTTTTTTGGCTTACGCCACCTTTCACTTTTTTCGTGGGCAGCGGAATTGGCAAGGTGGGAGCGTCGCTGCGCGCGGGATGAGACAAGCGCCGCACAATGTCTTCCGTGCTGAGGGGATACAGTTTGTCGCGGTTCACGGTGTTCAACTCGGCCTTCATCCCGGCCAGTGCGACAGGCTGGTCGCTGTCGTTCGTGATCACAAAGAACACCGGCATGAAACCATAGTTCCGGTAGTTGACGCTGAAGATATTTGCCTTGTACTCCACGTCATAAGGATCGACGGCGATGGTCACCTTTTCCATGGGATGCGCGTCGTGGGCCGGATACGTGCGGGCGGGATGAGCGTCGGGCATGACGAAGTCCTTCGCGGCAATTGCGATCACGCAGCAGAACACAACAAAGCAGACAACTTTCACAAGCCTGCGAGCTCTGGGGCTCCGAAACAGTTTGGACATAGCTGGATTATAGGATGCGACCCTCGCAAGCGGAGCTGCCTCGAAGATCAGATGCAGATTGGTTGCGGACATTTAGAATGAGTCCTGTTCATGTACGCGATTTATAGTGCGCTGCTCGCGCTGTCGCTCATCGTCACGCTGCCCTACTGGCTGTTGCAGATGTTGCGGCATGGAAAATATCGCGCCGGCTTGCGGCAAAGGCTGGGAGCCGTCCCGGCCGCGCTACAGGCGGAGGACGAGAAGCCCACGATTTGGGTACACGCTGTCTCGGTTGGCGAGGTGGTCGCGGCTAGTGCGATGGTCGAGGGCTTGCGGCGCCAGTTTCCATCGCATCGCATCGTCGTTTCAACCACTACGAGCACGGGCCAGAAACTGGCGGCAAAACGGTTCGGCCCGGAGAATGTTTTTTACTTTCCGCTCGACTTCGCGTTCGCCATAAGGCCCTACATCGACGCGTTGCGCCCGAGATTGTGCGTGATCGCGGAAACGGAATTCTGGCCGAACTTTCTGCGGCTCGCCAAGCTCAGCGGCGCGCGCATTGCCGTGATCAACTGCCGAATCTCCGACCGCTCACTTCCGGGATACAAGCGGCTGCGGCGATGGCTGCCCGGAGTACTGGCGGATGTCGACTTATTTCTGGCCCAAACGGAAGAAGACCGGCGCCGGCTCATCGAAATCGGCGCACTCGAGGCAAAGACCAGGGTCGCCGGCAACTTGAAATTCGATGTCGTACCACCGGCCCAGCCGGCTATCGTCGCCAGCCTGCGTGCGGCCGTCAGCGATAGCAGCGCAGACTCGGCCCGTGCCTGGCCGATTCTGGTTTGCGGCAGCACGCTTGAAGATGAAGAATCACCGCTGCTTTCCGCGTTTCAAAACATTCTCGCGACACACCCCAAGGCCGTGATGATTCTTGCGCCTCGCCATCCCGAGCGCTTCGCAGATGTCGCCGCGCTGGTCGAGACGTTGGACATTCGCATGTCGCGCCGCTCTTTGTGGAGCGGTGAGGCGCTGGCGGGCAGCGTGCTGCTGCTCGACAGCATTGGTGAGTTGGCCGCGCTTTACTCGCTGGCAACCGTCGCGTTCGTGGGCGGAAGCCTGGTGCCGAAAGGTGGCCACAACATTCTTGAGCCTGCGCTGTATGGCGTTCCCATTGTTACTGGCAATCATTACGAGAATTTTCGTGACATTGTGAACTTCTTTCTCAGCCGAAATGCTGTGCGCGTCGTAGGATTGGCCGAGTTGCCTCTGGTTTTCATGGAATTGATCGCCAACGAAGCCGAACGCATCACGCTTGGGCGAAACGCGCTGGCAGCTCTCGAATCGCAGCGTGGCGCCACTTCAAGGACGATCAGCGCGCTCGCCGAATTGATGAACGAGTCACCGACAGGTGCCCGGTCGGCGGGCAAAGGCGCACAATGAATCCGTTGACCGGCATTTACGGCGCGGCCAGCGCGCTTCGGAATTCGCTCTTCGATCGCGGCACTCTAGCCGCAAGACGTCTTCAACAACCTGTGGTAAGTGTCGGCAATCTCTCCGTGGGGGGCGCGGGCAAAACTCCTTTTGTGATTGCGCTCGGTGAATTGCTGAAAGCGCTCGGCATCCGATTCGATGTCTTGTCCCGCGGATATGGCCGCAAGACTCGCGGCGCACTCGTAGTTGACGCGAGTGGCAGCGCAGCCGATTTCGGCGATGAACCATTGCTGATTGCGCGGCGGCTGGGTGTTCCGGTGGTAGTCGGTGAAAGCCGCTACGCGGCCGGCCAACTTGCCGAAGCGAAGTTCGCGCCACAGTTGCACATCTTGGACGACGGCTTTCAGCACCGCTCGCTGGCGCGCGATTTCGACATCGTGTTGCTCACTGATCGAGATTTCGAAGACCGTCTGCTGCCATCAGGCCGGCTGCGCGAACCACTCGCCTCACTCGCGCGGGCGGATGCCATCGTATTGCCGTCCGAATCGGTCGCGGACCATGCGGCATTGCGGCGTAAACTCATTTGGCGGGTAAAGCGAGAGGTCGCAATTCCCGGTGTCTCGGACTCACCCATCGTTTTCTGCGGAATCGCTCGTCCAAAGCAGTTTTTCGCGCAGGTGCGCGCAGCGGAAATCCGGACAACAGCCGAAATCGCGTTCCGCGATCACCATCGTTATGCCCCGCGCGACATCGAGAGATTGCAGGCAACGCGCGTACAGCTTGGCGCAGGCGGGTTTCTGACCACGGAAAAAGATGCCATCAACCTGGGCCCGCTGCAAGAGAAACTCAGGCCTCTGGCTGTCGCCGTCCTAAAAGCCGCTCTCGCTCCGGCTGACATTGTGGACATCATTCTTGACAGAATCGGGATTTCGAAGCTCGGCTCGTGAGAGAATCGTGAGTTGCGAAAACTGGGTTAGGCACGGCCTGATGGATATTGCCCGGCTCAACTCAACGCAAATCGAATGACAAAGCACCCCAAAGAAAACGACCGGCTGCGGAAAATCGTCGAATCGTTCCCGAAAGTTACGGTGACTGTGCTCGCCGATCTGGTCGCCGATGAATTTGTTTTCGGCGAGATTTCCCGCGTCTCTCGCGAAGCGCCCGTGCTCATATTGAAGCATCGCGACCGCCGCGTGGTGCCGGGCGGCGGCGCCAATGCCATTTACAACCTGGCCGATCTTGGCGTAACTGTGCTGCCGGTCGGCGTAGTCGGCGATGACGAGGCAGGCAAACTGCTGCTGCGCGCCTTCCGGCACAAACGCATCCCGGTCAGTGGCGTGCTGAAAGACAAGAGCTATTCCACGGTCACAAAAACGCGCATTTTGGCCGGCTTTGCGCATACCTCTGGACAACAGGTGGTGCGTCTGGACCACGAACCCGCCGAAGGCCCGAATCAACATTTGCGCCGGGAGTTGGTTCTGGCCGCACGCGAATATGGCCGGGCTTCCGATGCGCTGCTGATTTCCGATTACGGATACGGCGCGGCCACGCCTGCACTGCTGAATGTGATTCGCGAAAAACGCGCGCTCGACAAAGTACCGGTCATGCTCGATTCGCGACATCGCATGATGGAATTCACGGGCGTCACGGCAGCAACGCCGAACGAATCCGAGGTGGAAGAGGCGCTTGGCATCCGCATCGGCGACAACTGGGACCGCCTGTTGGCGGCGGGCGAGCAAATTGCCGGCGAGATGCAACTCGAATCGCTGGTCATTACACGCGGCAAAGACGGCATGGTCGTATTTCCGCGCCGGCATAAGCCGGTGGATATTCCGATCTACGGCACCGATGAAGTCGCGGACGTGACGGGCGCGGGTGATACTGTGGTCGCCACTTTCACCGCCGCGCTGGCCGCGGGCGCAACTGCTGAAGAAGCCGCTTACCTCGCCAACTATGCCGGTGGCATCGTGGTCATGAAGCGAGGTACGTCGACCGTAAGCGGTCAGGAGCTTTTGGCGGCGCTCGACAAAGGGCCGCCCGCCGCGAAAGAGCATTAAACCGGCCGATCGCTTTCATATCGGCATTGGCCGCATCGAAATTGGTCATTCAACATTGGGGACATCCGCACATTCAAAGATCGTCTCGCGTGAGGAACTTCAGCATCGCGTCGCCAACTGGCGGCAGACGGGCGAGCGCATCACGCTGGCCAATGGCTGTTTTGACGTTCTGCATGTTGGCCACGTTCGCTATCTTCACGCTGCGCGGGAACTCGGCGGCAAGCTCGTTGTCGCGGTGAACGACGACGATTCCGTACGTACACTCAGAGGAGAAGGACGCCCGCTGACGCCTGCTCACGAGCGCGCGGAGATTCTCGCCGCGCTCGCCGACGTGGATGCGGTCGTGATTTTTCCGGAGAAGGATGTGCGCGCAATCATCCGCGAGATTCGCCCGGATTTCCACGCCAAGGGCACCGACTACACGCCGGAGACAGTTCCCGAGCGCGCTGAAGTGGAGACTTGCGGAGGACGAGTCGTGATCGTCGGCGATCCTAAGAACCATTCGGCGAGTGAAATCATCGGCGCGCTGCGCGGGACGCGAAAATCGTGAGGCTGCGTCGATGATCGAAGTTTCTCCGGCCGCTGCCGTTCCTCGATTCAAAAGTCTGCTGATCGTCCGACTCAGCGCCATGGGAGATATCATTCACACCTTGCCCGCTGCGGTGGCGCTGCGCGAGGCTTTCCCGCACGCAACTCTCGGTTGGCTGGTCGAAGAGCGTTGGGCCGAATTATTATGCACGCTGCGCTATCCCCGATCGGGGCGGCGATCGCCGGAGCGGCCGTTGGCCGATCGTGTCCATACCGTCAAACTTGGCGAGTGGCGGCGTTCGCCATTTTCGTTCAATACCCTTCAACAAATCGCCGCGGGGCTAAGCGAATTGCACGGAATCGAATATGACGCAGCCATCGACTTTCAAGGCGCTGTTCGTTCGGCCTTGCTGGCGCAGTGGTCGAAGGCATCAATCATATTTGGCGCTGCCCAGCCGCGTGAAAACGCCGCCAGCATGTTTTATACGCGACAGGTGGAAGCGAACGGCAGGCACGTCGTAGAACAGGCGCTGAGTTTGGCGCGCTCGGTCATTGACCTGTCAACCGCGGGGAACGGGACGGAATGCGCGGCCTCGGCGCCAATGCGCACTCCCGACGCTGTGCTTCCCGTGGATATGGACGCGGAGAAGACAATTTCGTCCATGATCGATGGCCTTGATGAATTTGCGCTCCTCAATCCAGGCGCGGGTTGGGGCGCGAAGCAGTGGCCCGCGGAACGGTACGGAACAATCGCGAAGGAACTCGCGCAAGATGGAATCAGTTCGCTGGTAAACTTCGGCCCCGGCGAAGAAGCTCTGGCATCGGCGGTGGAAGCATCGAGCTGCGGCGCGGCTCGAACCGTCTCTTGCTCCATTGCCGAATTGATCTCGCTGACACGACGTGCACGTGTGTTCATTGGCGGCGATACTGGTCCCATGCACCTCGCCGCCGCTCTGAAAATTCCAGTCGCTGCCATTTTTGGTCCGACGGATCCTGCGCGCAACGGACCGTTTGGCACGCGGTCGATTGTGTTGCGCAGCATAAATAGCCGGACCGACCACTCGCGCCATCGCGAACCCGAGCAAGGCCTACTTGAAATCACGACGGTAGAAGTAGCAGCTGCAGCGCGAAAACTTCTGCGCGCGTCCGAGCGGGTTACGCGTGACTGAGACCTCGCCGCAATCCGGATCGCAGCACACGCAGCAACCCACGCCATGGACCTGGGCCAGAATCGCCCGCCGCATACGGGTTCCGTTGAGCTTTCTCACCGCAGTCGCCTACATCTGGCTGGCTCGGCCTTCCTGGACCTCGCTCGCCGTGGGCGCGCTGCTGACAATTCCCGGCTTGTTGCTGCGCGCGTTTGCGTCCGGTCACGTGCAAAAAGACAAGCAACTCACCACCAGCGGTCCGTATTCCTACATGCGCAACCCGCTTTATCTGGGGTCGCTGATCATGGCTGCGGGCTTCGCCATTGCCGCGCGCAACTGGTGGATCGTGGCACTCATGCTGCTGCTATTCATTTTGATCTACGTGCCCGTGATCGCCGGCGAGGAACGTTACCTTCGCGAGGCCTTTCCTGAATACGAAGAGTATGCGCGCCGCGTGCTGCGCTTCGTCCCTCGGCTCACGGCCTACGGTAACCAGAAAGCTGAGTATTCATGGGCTCGCTATTGGAAGCACCGCGAATATCAAGCGAGTTTGGGCTGCGCCATCCTGCTCGCGATTCTTGCCGTTAAGCTGGCCTTGTTTTCCTAAATTTCGCTTACGCTGCGAAGCTCGGGAAAGACAGTGTGATAGTCTGCCGTGAGGTTCGCAGAAAATTCTGATCGTGTCGCTCACTGCCTTCCACTCCCGCCTTCTTGCCGGCCTCGCGCTGAGCGCGATTCTCTGTTCTCAGCAGCAAAGTGTTTTGTATAGCCAGCAGCCTCCGCCGCCCACTGCCTCGATTGGACGGGCGCCAGCCCAAATCGTGCCTCCTCCTCCCAACTATCGTTTTCCCGACTCGCAAAGCTACATCTATGCGGCGGAGTGGCACCTGATTACTGCGGGCATCGGCTCCGTTCGTATGGAAACGGCGGGCAGCGCGCGCAAGGTGATCGCAACGGCTGAGTCGCAAGGGCCTGTGAATGTTCTCTTCCCTGTGCACGACCGCTTTGAAGCGCAGTTTGACCCGCGCACATTCTGCTCGACCTCCATTTTCAAACACAGCGAAGAAGGCTCCCATAAACGCGAGACTTCCATTCATTTCGATTACACCCGCAAGAAAAGCGTGCTCGACGAAAAGAACCTGAAGACGGGCGAAACAAAAAAAGTAGAAAGCGATCTGACCGGCTGCACGACCGATGTGATCACTGGCTTCTATTATTTGCAGTCGATGCCGTTGCAGCTCGGCGCTGTGTATGAATTTCCCATCAGCGATGGAAAGACGACGATCGTGCGGGCAACGGTCGAAAAGCGCGAGCAAGTGAAAGTTCCTGCCGGAACATTTTCGACCATGCTGGTGACGGCGGAGGCCATGTCGGGGCCGCTCGCGTCGAAGGGCAAAGTGTGGGCCTGGTATTCCGACGATGCAAACCACATTCCGGTACAGATGCGAGCCAAGCTGGGATGGGGCACGCTGATGTTCCGGCTACAGCGGATCGATAAATAGGGATCGGGAATCTGCTCTCTAGACTGCGGTCGCTTTCCCTAATTACGAAGGCGGGGGCCGGCATCGCGGTCCCCGCCTCGTGACTGAACGCTATGTCTTGTTGTTTCGTGGCCGCCCGTTGATTGCGGTCGACCACGCTCTAACTCTTACGCTGTTGCTGCGCCCTCCACGATCCACTTCTTCGTCGGTGGGTTTTTCGGGACGATGTCCAGATACCGTACTGCGTAATGGAACGCGACTGCGGCGGCGGTGACAGTAGCCATCGACAGGGCGAATTCGGTCCACATGGGAACATAGTGGAACCCGGATGTACGCTCAAACGCGGTCACCGAGACGTTCAGACGGTTGGTCATGAAGCCCATGACGATGAGCGCACATGTTAAGTAGAGGCGCTGCGGGTTGGTGCGAATCTTCTCCTGGCTGAGCAGAATGATGGGCGCCACCACGAACAAGCCGATCTCCAGGAAGAACAGAAGCGACTCTTCCCGCCATTGGAAGATATACGCTGCGCCGCCGTGTGTGCAGAGATCGATACCGCGGAACAGCGCGTAGACGTAGAGCAACGGCGCAATCACCTGGCTCATCTCGGTGAGGATGATTGGGTCGATACGCGCATTCATGGAACGCATGCAAAGGTAAGCAACCATGATGGAGGCTGCCAAGCCAGCCGGGACCGCCGACAAGTAGAACAGTGTGGGCAGATACTGGCTATACCAGAGTGGATCGAGTTTGCCTTTGGCCAAAAGATAGAGACCACCAAGAAAAGACTGATGGAGCGAGGAGAGTACGGCCCCGACCATGACCAGCCCAACCAGGATCTCGTGATGCCACTTCAGGTAGAAGTCTCGAAATGCTTTCCAGGGAATCACCTCCACCAGCGCGGGCGAGAACTCCAGGCTGAGCACAGTGGTGTAGAGCATGACGCACCATGAGACTTCGAATAGGATGGAATGCCGATTCCACATGACGATGGGATGCCAGATTCTCCAGGGCAAACCAAGTTCATACATCATGCCGATAACGACTGTAAGATAGCCGAGAAATGAGAGCAGGACAGAGACGCGCACGATGGGACGGTAACGCTCAAAGCCCAGCAGGTAGACGGCAGCCGCGATCGCAAACCCTCCAGCGGAGATGCCCACGCCGCACAGAGTGCCGAGTCCTACCCACAAGCCCCAGGGCTGGCCATCGGTAAGATGCGTCGAGGCGTGAAGGCCAAGCGCAAAGCGCGCATAGGCTCCGTAGCATCCGGCGCCAAGGATCAAAACTACAATCGTTCGCCAGAGCGTGATCTTGGACAGCAGAGATCCCTGGTTGGAAGATTCCGAGAGTAAGGGTGTAGACATAATCAGTTCCTTTCCGTTTTGCCGCTCGCGTTGTTGGCGGCCGTTTCCCGCATTTCAGACCATGCCACCTGCTTGCGCCGGTTGGTAATCCAATACAAGCCGGCCAAAAGGCTTCCGCCAACGAGCACCACGGTTGGCACATCGCCCAGCGCATTCGCTGTCAGGACGGGCATGGGTTGTGTTGGCACTTCGCCGAATCCCAGTTTTTCGAATGGAACGTCGGAGATGAAGAAGACCGACGTGCCTCCGGCTTCCTCGCTGCCATAGATGTGTTTAACGTATTTCGGATCGAGCAGAATCCGTTTCTGCGCTTCTTCCAGAATGTCATCGCGCCAGCCCGCAATCGACGCCTGCACCGGACACGCTTCCACGCACGCGGGAAGTTCTCCCTTAGACTGGCGCGCGAAGCACATATCGCATTTCTTGACGAAGGGAACCAGCTTGGTCCATTCGTAGCGCGGTACGTTGAAGGGGCAAGCCACGATGCAGTAGCGGCACCCGATACATTTCGATGCTTCGTACGTTACCGGCCCGAGTTCGGTTTTCTTGAGTGCGCCCACCAGGCAAGCCGACGCGCAAGCGGGGTCCTGGCAGTTCATGCACATCTTGCGAACAAAGCGGTCGCCGTGGTCTTCGACTACGGTTAGGGCCGTGGGAGATAGTTTCGCTTCGGTCGCCATCGGGAAGCCGTGAATCTGTTTGCACGCTTGCTCGCAGCTGCGGCACCCGATGCACTTCGTAATGTCGATCAATATTGCTTTTGTCTTTGCCATTTTCTTTCTCCTCGTTCTCTCGCACTGACCGCTGGTACTTCCCAGGTCAGTTCAGAAAGAACTCCTTGATCAGTTTCTGTCGCAGCTTGGGCTCGAGGCGCGGCAGAACGTCGGTTGCGGGCGCGCCACCATCCTGAGCAAGAGCCGGGTTCATCGTTGCGCAGGCTTCATTCAGGCGGGACACGCTGTAGTGCATCCAGGGAGCTACCATCGGACCTGTGAGCAGGTTCCTCTGATTGGTCTTGAGATCGGGGGACCGGAGCACGGCGATCCATCCATCCTTGTAAGGATCGTTGGTGGCGAGGGCTGGATTCTTGACGAGGTCGTCATTGACAGTCATCACGACGCCTTCCACCGGCGACAGCAAGTCGAACGATGAGTCGCCGCAGTGGATGGTTACAAGGCGTTGCCCCTGGCGAATCCAGCGGCTTGGGTCGGCAACTTCGATGCGGTCGATGTTCCCCACCAGATCCGCGGCAAATTTATCCAGGCCGATGCGGGCGCTCTCGCCCGACTCGCGTACAACCCAGGTATGGCCAGGATGGAAGCTATAGCCCTGCGGGATGGAAAATCCAGCCTCTTTCGCCATAGTGGGAGCTCTCGGACGAAGCGGGACATTTGCAGTCGCTTCTAACGGCGCTCCCTGCGGAACCTGGAAATAGAAGTAATTGATGGCGATAACAATCAGGAACGTCAGCAATACGAAAAGTATGGACATAAGATCCTCCGGCTTGGTGCAATGTCGCTCTGAGCACCGTCTGCCATTCCTGTTAGTGCACGTTGATGGCTAAAAGCGAGGTAATCGTACGTCATTCATTTGCAAGGAGATGCGAGGGACTTACCCTTTGGCATCACGACTAGGGACCAGTGCGTTTTGCAAATCGCTCATGCAATTTGCTGGGGTGAGCTCGTTGTGTCACGATTTGGAGCAGTTGTGTAGCGCCGGCACCTTGCCGGCTGTTCCGAGGGCGCCTCGCCCTCGCGCGGCCAACCAAAGCGGAAAGAAACATGCAGTTACAGCACTAGCTAACTTAGCGTCGGTTCTTTCTTCAACCTGCGCAACAGCGATGTGGGATGTATGCCCAGGATTTTTGCAGCCTGAGTTTTATTGTTTCCTGTCGCTGTGAGCACTTTCTGGATGTAGTCCTCTTCGATCTCGCGCAGAGTTACGAGCGAGTCGGGCGGGGAAGAATCGGCATTCGCTGGAGCAACTGGTACAGGAGCGACATTGGATCTCCGGATCTCCTCCGGCAGGGCGGAGGGATCGATCTCGCCTTCCGGAGCCAGGATCATGGTTCGTTCAATAACGTTCTTCAGCTCGCGAATGTTTCCGGGCCAGGAATAGCGGACCAGTAATTCGGCAGCGGCCGGGGTAAACCCGAGAAACTTTTTCTTCAGTTCTTGATTGAACATTTTCAGCAGAACCAGCGCCAGAGGGAGAATGTCTTCCTGCCTCTCGCGCAAAGGCGGAATATAAAGAGGGACGACATTAAGTCGATAGAAGAGGTCCTCGCGGAAGCGTCCCTGGGCCACCACTTCTTTCAGATTCGTGTTGGTGGCCGCGACCAGGCGCACGTCAACCTTGATTGACTTCGTGCCCCCCAGGCGCATGAACGTGCTGTCTTCCAGAACCCGCAGCAGCTTGGCCTGCACGCTGGCCGACATGTTTCCAATCTCATCGAGGAAAAGCGTTCCTCCCTGGGCCCGCTCTAGAAGGCCTTCTTTACGGCGGCGCGCGTCGGTGAAGGCGCCGGGTTCGAAGCCGAAGAGTTCGCTCTCCAAAAGCGTATCCGGCAGGGTGGCACAGTTAAGTTCCAGTAGCGGCTGGTTGGCGCGCGAGCTGCCATAGTGAACCGCTCGGGCGAGAACGCCTTTTCCAGTGCCGCTCTCGCCGAGGATCAGGATAGTAGTGTGATCGCTCTCGGCAGCTTTGCGCGCCATTTCCAGCACTTCGCGCATGGCCGGATTCATGGTGACGACCCGGCCGAAGTCGTATTGTCCCTTCGCCGTCTCGACGGTATCGCGCAGACGCACGCGCAGAGCCAGCACTTCCGATGCGCGCCGCAGCGTGGCGGTCAGGTCGGTAAGGTGGAAGGGTTTGATCAGGTAGTCGAAAGCGCCCAGCTTCATGGCTTCCACGGCACGGTCCACCATGTGGTAAGCGCTCATCATCACAACCACTCCGGCGGGAGTAGTCGATTTGATCTGGCGCAGCACTTCGACGCCATCGATCCCGGGAAGAACAATATCCAATAAGACGAGGTCGGGCTTCTCTTCTTCGAAGATCTTCAGGGCCTCCTCGCCCGATCCCGCCGTGAAGACTTCGAATCCTTCCGCAGTCAGGCCACGGCTGATGGTCCGCAGGGTCAAGGCTTCATCGTCGATGACTAGCACAGTATGAGGCATCGCTATTGAATGATGACCTCCTGGTTGTCATTTTCGTCGTCCGCGCGCGCCTCAACACGGCGAAGGGGCAGCGTGATGGTAACCGTGGTTCCGCGATGAGGCGCGCTTTCAATTTGGATCTCGCCATTGTGGCTGCGCACGTAAGTCTGCGTGATACTAAGGCCCAGTCCTGTGCCCTTGCCGCGCTTGGTGGTAAAGAACGGTTCGAAAACGTGCGGCAATATGTCAGCCGAAATTCCGCAGCCGGTATCAACCACCCGCACTTCAACCGCTTCGCCGGAGGGGACCTGGTTGGCGGAAATCGTAATCCGTCCGCCTTCCGCCGTCGCCTGTGCCGCATTCAGCAGAAGGTTCATGAGGATCTGCGAAAGCTGATTCGCATCCACGCGAATGGCAGGCAGGTCCGGCGGAACGGTGCTCTCCAGAACTCGCCCGTGAAGCATCGGCTGGTGCTCGAGAAACGTCACCGTATCCGTTACCAGGTGGTGAAGGTTAACCTTACTGAGAATTAGCGGACTGGGACGAGCGTAATTCATCAGGCTGCGGAGCGTGACCGAAATGCGCCGTGCGCATTCAATACACTGCTCAATCTCGCTGCGTTCATCGCCCTGAGCATAGTTCAATTCGAGTTCGAGATGAGACAAAATTCCCAGCAGCGGATTGTTGATCTCATGCGCCGCGCCCAATGCCAGCTGCGACAACGCAGCGTACTTCTCGTATTCCGCTAATTGCGCTTCAAACTGGCTCTTCTCCTTGTTGAGCTTGCCTTCTTCGGAGAAACGGCGGAACAGCTCCTGCATCGCGGTGTCCCGCTCCCGTTCCAGATGCGTGATCATGGCCTGTGCTTGCTCGAGTTGGGCAACGAGGTTTTTCCGTTGCCGGCGATCTACCTTCCAGAAGGCGATCATCAGCGCCAGCGCGGCCACAAAAAGCGGAAGCAGGTAAGAAGAAATCAAAATTTCACGGCATCCTGTGGGGAACAGTCTCCGCCGAGCATCCAGGGAACCAGGACCGAATAAGGTGGATCAGTCCGGCAGAGCTGTTCATCCACCTTAGACAATGCACCAGTTCGCCCGGAAGTTCCGTGATTGCAGTCACCAAGAGGGCGTATGGGCATCACCGGGGAGATGAGCGGCAACGATGGCGTACATGTTCATGGGCGGGATTATGCCTAGCCACGCGCACTCGGCGAGCCGCCGAGGATAAGGCTAGAACGCGTCGCCCGAGTTCTGTCCCTCTGTCTTGAAAGCGTGCGGCTTCTAGCCGCGCCGTAAGCGTCGCATAATCAGCGGCGGCTTGAGCCGTTTGGGAAAACCCGGCTCGGCGGTTGATTTTGGGTGGCGGCGGCGGTCCACCGCCACGATAAGCACTGCGTTTTCAATAGCGGCTTAGCCGCTGGAGGGGCGATTTGGCCGCGCAAAGCACTTTTTCCGCAGCTCGAATGCTCACTTCCGTTTCGTGGACATTTTCCCGCCAGCATTATTGAGCGCGACGGCCGCGCGGATGAGCGCCTTCAATGCCGCCTCATCGATCTTGTCGCCTTCGTGGATGTCGATCGCGCGCCTGACATTCCCCTCAAGGCTGGAGTTGAACAGACCAGAAGGATCCTTCAGCGCCGCTCCCTTGGCAAAGGTTAGCTTAACGGCGTTCTTGTACGTCTCTCCCGTACAGACGATCCCGCCGTGCGAAAACACGGGAGTCCCCGCCGACGTCGGCTTCACCCACTTCCGCTCTTCGACGATCTCAGGGTCTGCCTCGTGTATGATCGCGCGCACCTTCGCGAGCGTCTTCCCGCGCCAGTCGCCTGGTCCTGAAGAAAGTTCTTTGATCTTTTCGTCGATGAATGCAGAGCCAGATTCCGTCGAGACAGGCATTAACGCGGCTCTTGGCTTCGTGGCGTAGCTGACCGCATTGGTCTTCTTCATGAGCAACTCCAAATCTCGCACCTAATTTATCCGCGCGCGGCATAACCTGCAACTGCCGCAATCTGTCATCCGGACCGGTGCAGATCGTTGCGAAGTTGATGATCCGCTGCGACGACCTGTCTTCCTGAGAGTCTGTTACTTTTTGTGCCCCAGAGCCTGCCCTGAGCTTGTCGAAGGGTTCGCGCCCGTCCTTTGGGCGCTAACCTGGGCGACTTGTTATCCTGAGCGAAGTTTTCGTTCGCGAAGCGAGCGACACGCAGTCGAAGTTGAGGCGGTTGCGCGGCGTCCGAGCCGCGCGCCGAAATCCCGAGCGAAGCCGAGGGAGCTTGGATCCCTACTCCCTAGCAGGCCGCGGAAAAACGGCCGAATGAGGCACGAACGGGAAGGGCACGAGTTCTACTCGTGCCGCAAATCGCGCCAAACCAACAGCGGCTTCCAGCCGCTGGGGAACTGCCCGCCCGCGAAACGACTTTTTCCGCAGCCTGCTAGCCTAGAACAACGTGGGGAGCTTGAGTACGTTCCTCTGAGGACATACCTCGTGGAAGGATACCTCGTGGAAGGATTCCCTCCCGCTATGAGGAAGACACGTGTCCAGCTAAGTGCCGCACGGATGAACGAAGTCTGCGCCATCCACCCGCGTCCTCAGCCACCAAATGTCAAGTGTGGCGATCACAGACTTTTCCATCACTTCGTGAGATTCTGACCAAGAGTGTTCAAGAGCTGTCTGCTCTTCTAGGACAGCCTCCGAAACCACTCCATAGCCAATTCCAGCGCGACGCTAGGGCGCTGGGGCCACTAAGTCCATATTTATGAAGACTTTGCCTCTAACCCATTGCGAATCAAGACTTTGAAAAATTCTGCCGCCAAAGTCTTGATTCCAATAGACCGGGGGGGAGGGGGGAGGGGGTACCTGGCGCGGCGAGGCGGAATCTAAGGTCTAACGCAGATACTCCGGAACTTAAGGCGAAGACGCGATCAGGAAAGAGGTGAGCAGGAATGAGAAGGTCAAGGGCCCCAGCGAAACTTTGAGGCCCTCAAAACTCTGGAACCTAGCCTTTTGCCTTTTTCACTTCCTCAATCAGCGGAGGGACTATTTCGAAGAGATTTCCTACCACTGCTATATCGGCGATTTCGAAGATTGGGGCTTCGGAATCCTTGTTGATGGCGACCACGCTGCGCGAGCCTTTCATGCCGACGATGTGCTGGATCGCTCCGGAAATTCCCAGCGCCAGATAGAGCTTGGGCGCAACCGTTTGGCCGGAGGAGCCAACCTGGCGATCCATGGGCAGCCAGCCGTTGTCGCAGACAGGGCGCGAACCGGCAATCTCTCCGCCGAGCGCGTCGGCGAGCTGTTTGGCCAGCTCGATATTTTTTTGCTCTTTGATTCCGCGGCCGACTGAAACGATGATTTCGGCTTGCGTGAGGTCGACAGCTTGTTTGGCTTCCTTGAAGACTTCCTGCGGCTGGTTGCGGACGACGCCATCGGGTATGTCAACGGTGATCGTTTCCACGGGAGCAGCGGACGCGCCGGCTTCGGCTTGATCGGCGCGAAACGAACCATTTTGAAAGGTGACAAAACATGTGCCGGTGCCGGAGAAACTCACGTCGGCCACGAATTTGCCCTGAAACATCTGGCGCGTGAAGGTCAGCTTGCCGCCTTCGTATTTGTAGCCGATGGCGTCGGTGATGGCCGTAGTGCCGAGCGCAGTCGCAAGCTTGGGAACAAAATCGCGCACCTGATAAGTGTGCGGCATGAGCACGAGCTTCACGGGATGCTTGGTGAGGAAATCCTTGAGCGCGTGCGCGAATGAGTCGGGCGTGTAAGGCTCGAGTTTCGGCGACTCGATGTCATACACTTTGGCGAGTTTCTTCGCGGCGACTTCGCCGGCGATCGCTGAGACGCCGGAGCCGACAACCGCGGCTTCGAGAGTCCAGCCGGTTTGCGCGGCCAAGGCCTGACCGGCTGCAATCGTCTCCCAGGAGACGCGGTTGAGTTTTCCTGCGCGCTGTTCGGTTATTACCAGGATTGTGTCGGTCATTAGTAGTTCTCAGTTCTCTGTTCTCAGTTCTCAATTCTCAGGCAAAGCTCTCGGCTTTGGGCTTTCGGCTCTGGCCTCTCGCCGTTCGTCTTTCGATGACTCTATTAATTCCATCTCGCTGCTTGCGAATCTGCTTGCGGCACCGCTTGCTACCGCTACTCGCGGCGCATCCACCATCCGTATGCCATCAGCGCGGCGCCGAGCGTTCCCAGCACCGCGAGGATTAACGTAAATCTTCCCTGATATCCGATGCGCGTTGCTGCCGGCAAAAAGAACAAGACCAGTAATGCAGCAACCCACACAGAGAGCCCGGCAAACATCAGGCTCCCACCCGTTTCCCGTTTCGCTTCCGCATCCGCCATAGAGGCCTCCTTTTACCAGGCCGATATTGTGCGGCGAACGGCTGAAGATCGCAGTGATTCACCTCACGCGATGACGCCGATAGGACGCTCCCACTCCTACCAGAATCACGCCCAAGGCGCCTTGGCTAAGGAACCACCACACCCAGAACCACGATCCGTCCCGGACGCTCATGTACACCCAGGAGAGCAGAATAAGGTCCATCCACAGCAGGATTTTACCGGCTACCATCGCTACCGAGCCACGAACAGCTGGCTCCATCTGAACCTCTTCCTCATAGCGAACCGCTTCCACATCAGCCGAATTGTCTGGCAGGTTTTCTGGCATAGCGGTATTTGGATGCTATGCCAAGCGCCTTGGTTTAGCGAGCTAATAGCCAGGGGCTGTAAGCCTAAGGGCAAGCACAACTTAGGGTCGAGCGTAGTATTGCAAGTCGAGCTACCCTTGCCAACAGCTCCCGGTTCAAAGCTCATAGCTCTATTAGATTACTCGCAACTCGTTCTTCAATTTCTCGGCCAGCTTTTTCGCTACTTCCGCTGGCGGGCCTTCCAGGACCTGCGTGTTCTTCAGTTTCTGCGGAAGATGCAGCTTCTCAATCTTCTGTAGATTGCCGCCCAGCGCAGACTCGACTTCCGCCATCGTCACCTTGCGCAGAGGCTTGTTCTTGGCCTGTTTGATGCCAATCAGCGTCGCATAACGCAGCTTATTGATGCCGGATTGAATGGTCAGCACTGCGGGCAGCGGCATATCCACGTTCTGGAAGAATCCGGCTTCGAGTTCGCGCTTCACGCGGATTCCGCCGGCGGTTTTTTCGATGTGCATGATGATGGTGGCGTGAGGCCAGCCGAGTATCTCCGCTAGAATCACGCCGGTCTGCGCGTAGCCGTAGTCGTCGGACTGCAAGCCGGTGAAGATGAGATCAAACTTCTCGTCCTTGATGGCGGCGGCAATGGCACGCGCGGTGTTGTAGGCATCGAGGCCGACGAACTTGTCGTCTTCAAGCTGGATGGCGCGGTCGGCGCCCTTGGCCAATGCCTCACGCAAAACCTGCTGAGCGCGCGCCGGTCCGGCGGTCAGGACGACGACCTCGCCGGTGTGCTTTTCTTTTTGGCGGAGAGCCTCTTCGAGCGCGAAGGCGTCGGGCTCGTTGGCTTCGTACGATATGTCTTCGCGGATCCACGTGCCCGCTTCATTCAGCTTGAGAGCCGCGTCTTTTTGCGGCACCTGCTTGATGCAAACCAGAATCTTCACGCATTCACTCCTGTTCCCGGGAGGCCGATCTGACGGCCCATCTCAAATGAGCAAGCACAGAAGTATAAACGAAAGGCAGGGAAACATCGCAAGGCGACGATTTCACCACGAGGAAATCTCAGATCAGGGAAACCGGCACTCTATAGGGTTTAAGGAAGCTCCGATTAAAGTCTCAGCAAAAAGCGCAAACCACGGGGTACACAGGGGTGGACGGAGGAAACCAGAGACTTAAATCAGAGCTTCCCTAACCCAGTTCCGGGTTCTCGGGCGGCGGAGGCACGTCGCGGAAATCGTTCTTTCTTCCGCTCGCTGGCCGCACAAACACTGGGGGAGCCTGGTTCTTTACGTCCGGAGCTTGCCGCGTTGGAGTTGGAACGCCTGGGCGGCTTCGCGCTTTGACAATCCGGCGCAAGAACGACAGGAGGATCAACGCGAAGATCGCGAGCCTAATCCAGGTTTCCATGATTCTGTTCCTCTATATCTGGTCCGGCTCCGTTGTTGACGTCGTGACTTGACTAGCGGCTGTAGCGTGTCGACTTCATCGCCGAAACCAAAGCGTGCTAAAAACTACGAATCGGCGGAAGCAGAAATGTTTCGACTCCGCCGAGGCCTCACTTCGTGATGCCTCGCTCGGCTCAACAAGACAGACCGTGAGAATACTGGCCAGGCTCCTGACAGGCGAGCGATTCAACAGAGGAATACCAGTTCTAGCCGCCTTTCTGTCAATCGAGAAAGGCCACGCTTTGCACGCCTGCGATCTCGAAGCGCTTGCGGCAGCGAATGTTTTTGCAGACCATCATGTCGTCGCGGCGCAGCATGTACGATTGCGCCTTGGCGAACTTGGCGCGGTCGCGGTCGTCGGCGCGCGGCGGCAGATTCTTCTTCTTGGTCCGCACCAGCCACTGAATCTCATATTCCGCGGGCTGTTGGCAGTGGGGGCAACTCAGGGTCGCCGGCTTCTTATCGGGCTTCTCGTCAAAAAAATCGCGTTCATCCATAATGGGCTTTCGGCTCTTGGCTTTGGCTGCTTGTCGGAGGCGGTGAACCGCTGCGCCGCACGAAATCAAGTGGATCCGAAATCAGGTGCAAAACCGATTTTTTCCCGCAGCTTGCTTGAGCTTGCGCTTCGATTATTGCACTTTTGGGAGCTTGGATGCGATGATGCGAAACAATCAGCGAGACGCGCGGGTTGCCGCGTTCGGTTGTAGAAG
>JBAVYO010000442.1:0-16593 GCA_049698855.1 Terriglobales bacterium | reverse complement strand
GCGCAGGTCTTTCGGTAATGGCCAGCGAAGCCTATTACCTAACTAAGTCGAAGACCTACGACACATTTGCGCAAAGATGGCTGGCCAACATTTTGGGAGCGAACTCCTGGGGATCGTCGTTCATCGTGGGCGATGGAACTACATTTCCCAACTGCATCCAGCATCAGGTAGCGAATCTCGCGGGTGCGTTGAATGGAACTTCCGGAGGTACGCCGATCCTTTGGGGCGCGGCCATCGAAGGCCCAGCGAGCTATGCGACCACAGGCTTCCTCGATGGCATGCAGCGGTGTCCGGCCAACGAAGTCGACACCTTTAAGCCATTCAATGGAAACGCCGGCGCGTTCTCCGCCTCGCAGGCGGCTGTGTATCGGGATAACGTGCAGTCCTTCAGCACAACCGAGCCTGGGATCGACCTGACCGCGACATCGTTTCTCATGTGGTCATGGAGAATGGCCCAACACCCCAGCTTCTAAGAACACGGCTTCTAAGAACACTGATTGTGAGAACACTGACCGAAGTGGACGCCAGTTACAATCACTTACTCCATCCGATACTCGATCTTGATTCCGCGCCGCGCTACTTCCCCAAGGAACGCGTCGGCAGGAACGTCTCGCTCCTGCAGCACGGCTCCCCGTTTGGCGATCGCGCCCGAGCACATCATCTGCAAGACAATCGACGCCGGAAACGCCGTTGTCCGCATCATCGCGCTCATATCGGTTTTAGGATCGTAATGGTCCACCATCGTGAAGCTGGCCACGCGGCCCTTGAGCTTGCCGCCTAGTAATCCTCGAACACCGGGTGCTTTGATCGATTCGTGCGCTTCCAGGCGCATGATGCAGACGTCCGGACATTTGATGGCAAACTTACCTTCAAATATCTTCGACATGAGCGCACGAGGAGCAATCTCGGCGTTACCGATTCGTATTTTCTCGCTCGAAAACAAGCCCAGCTCTTTCAACTCGCACAGCAGGTCGTAATGTCCGGGATAACGAAGGGTCTTCTCGAAACACTCTCCCACTCGGCCCGCAAAGGTCTCCGGCAGAGTGGACGTGCCGCCTGAGGTTTGAAAAGCCACGAGGGGTGCGAAACCCTCCATGTGAAATGGTTCGGGCTCAGTGAGGGCTTCGATTGTCGTAAGTTTGCCTTTGCGCAGAATGCGCGCAGGTTCGACGTACTCATTGATCAGCCCCTCGACGGAAAATACCAGCTGATAGTGAAACGGCGGCATCGGTTTCTCGGGCAATCCACCAACGTAAAGCTTAAGCGCGTCGGCGCGGCCATCGAGACGGCGCACCAGTTCACCTCCCAGAATAGACGCCATGCCCGGCGAGAGTCCGCAATCGGGAGCGAGGCACACGTCTTTCTTTTCGGCCTGTTTGGCGAGCGCGAGTTCCTGGCGAACCACCGTGTTGTTGCCGCCAAGATCCGCGAAGTGGCATCCCGCCGCGATGGCTGCGCGAGCTAAACCCAGATTCAGGAAGTAGGGAACTGCGGACAGCGCGCCGTCGTGGCCCTTCATCAGGCGCGCCGCGTCCTTTTCTTTCGAGGCATCGACACCAACGGCGCGGACTTTTTTCTCGCCAGTGATGCGGTTAACGCGCGCGGCTACATCGCGGGCGCGCTTCAGATCGCTATCGGCAAGCGTGATCGAATCAACGTGAGGTTGGCAAGCCATATCGTAGGTGGCGGCCGAGCCCATCATTCCAGAACCAAGAACAAGTAGTTTCATGATTGCACCTGACTGACACAGAAATTGAATGCAGGAGGACAAGTGAGATTAGCGGAAATTGCCGGAACAGGAAGTGACGAGGCTCACGTAGCCGGGGTGATCCAACGGCGCGCAACAAGGAGCGACTTAGCCGAGCGAGGCAATTTCCTCCCAACCTCAAAGCAACTTCTGGACCTCGGCTTCGATGTCGGAAAAATTGGCGGCTCCAATATGACGTGCGATGATGCGCCCATTTGAGTCAATCACAAACGTGATCGGAAGCCCAAGAACGCCGCCATATTGGTCGGCCAGCCTCGCGCTGCCGACTGCAACGGGATAATTCATCTTGTACTGTTGCTGAAACGCGCGCACGGGGTCTCCGTCATCGTCCATCGAGATACCGATGACTTGCAGGCGTTGCGGATACTTGTTTTGCAACTCGATTAAATGCGGAATCTCCTGTTTGCAGGGTTCGCACCAGGTAGCCCAGAAGTCGAGGATGACAACCTTTCCGTGATAGTCGGCGAGCCGCAGCGGGTGTCCAGAGACGTCAGTCAGCGAAAAATCAGGCGCCTGCTTTGACGAGTTGGCGCTGTTTCCGGTGCGCCGGCACGAACTCACGGCTAGTGCGAGAACCGCGGCGATAACAAGCGTGACTATCTTTTTCATAACCTATCTTTCACCCTTCGCCACGGGATATCCCTTGTCAACCCAGTCGGCGCCGAAGTTGTTGGCGACGTAAAGAACCTTGACGTTGGTAAAGCCCAATCGCCGAAGCGCGTCGTAGGCTGGATTCACATTGGGGCAGTGACTCCATGGGCAACAGCCACAGTAGAGAACGATGAAAGTTCCCTTCGGGACCTTACTGACGCGCGCGGCCAGGTGTTGAAGTCCTTCAGGAGTGTTGCCCGAACCTATGTATTCGGACCCTTGGATGTGAGCCTGAACGTACAGCATGTGCGAACCGACTTGAAACAGCAGAGGCGTTGGCGTCTTGGGCGAGGCGGCATTGAGGATGCCGAGCAGTTCCGCTGGCGTGATCGTTTTCATGTCCGTGCTGTCGGCGGCCTGGACAAGAGGAGTCGAGACGGCGACGGAAAGCAAAATCAGAGCGAAGAATGAACAGACGGAATTACGACGCCAAGACCAAGACATGAGATGAATGAACTCCACTTATCATTATGTACGTCGCTCTGCGGAAACAGCAAGGCGGCGATTGAGGACCCTTTCGACTCCAGACAAGTCTCGGCAGAGTTCTATTTTCAGAGGTTTGAGCGAGCGGCCAAGTACTTCCGTACCGTCTCTAGTACCTTGGTTACAGGCTGCGAGGAAACCCGAGCATCATTCGTCCCAAAACTACCATACGCAGCGTCTCCCATGCACATGGCCACAATATATAGATTCTAGCTGCAACTTTAAAATTCCTCAATTCCAGAAAAACCCCATAAAACCCAAAGAAACCCGAAGATTCCCGTTGAGAGCCCCGTCGTTCCGGTTGAGATATGCTCAGCACACCAAAACTCACTCGAATGCGTTTGTAAGCGAGGTCTTGGTTCTCCCCATTTCCTCAGCGCGGACGAGAAAAAGGCAGCGCTGGGAGCTGAAGTCTGTGGACAAGGAAATCGAAATGGCCGACGCGCGAGAAGTGATGAACATTCGGCAAGCTTCGCAGTACCTGGGAGTGAGTCCGGACACTTTGTACAAATACGTCAACGAACAGAAGATTCCGGCTTTCAAGCTGGGAAATCGCTGGCGCTTCAAAAAGTCGAAGCTCGATGAGTGGATGGAAGAGAAGTCGATGGAGCAGGAACCGCGCGGCAAGAAGCGTGTGAAGGCAGCGACCACCGCGGGGTTGCAGTAGAACTTTGGCCGGCAGGACGCCGGCGCAACATCGAACCTGCCGGCTAGACCGGCGAAAACAAGAGGCGGACACATGTTTGGAATGCCAGCGAAAACGATCGTGGGTCTGGATGTGGGATCTTCGAGCATTAAGGCGGTCGAGCTCAGAAAAACAAGGGGCGGAATCGAGGTCGCGCATCTTGGGTTGGAACCAATCGCGCCCGATCTGGTCGTCGATTCCATGATTGTGGATTCCGGCCAGGTTTCCAGTTCCATCGCCAAGCTCTTCAACGAGACGCAGATCAAGTCGAAAGCAGTCGCGACGGCGGTCAGCGGGCACTCCGTGATCGTGAAGAAGATTTCGCTGCCTTCGATGAGCGATCAGGAACTGGCCGATACCATCCAGAAGGAAGCGGCCCAGCACATTCCATTCGATCTGGCCGACGTGAATCTCGACTATCAGATCCTTTCCGACGACGCGGCCAGTCCGCAAATGGACGTTTTACTCGTTGCCGTCAAGAAAGACAAGATTTTGAATTACACCAACGTACTCTCGATGGCAGGCAAAACTCCCGCTATTGTGGATATCGATGCGCTCGCCCTGCAGAACTGTTACGAGTACAACTATGAGCCCGCGCCCGCGCAAGTCGTGGCCCTGCTCAATCTGGGTGCGAGCGTGATGAACATCAACATTGTGAAAGGCACCACGCCGCTGTTCCCGCGCGATGTTTCGGTGGGCGGCCACCAATATACCGATTCGCTGCAGAAGGAACTGGATCTGAGCTTCGACGATGCCGAGGCGCTGAAACTGGGCCGCAAAGTTGGCACCGTGCACGACGACGCCAAGACTCCAATCCTGCAGCAGGTGACGGAAATCATTGTGCTCGAGATCCAGAAGACGTTCGACTTTTTCCGCGCGAGCGCGGCTGGCGAACACATCGAGAAGATTTACCTGGCTGGCGGATCAGCCCGGGTACCGGGCCTGGTCGAAGCGTTACGGCAGGAGTTCTCGATGCCGGTCGAGCTGTTCAATCCCTTCCAGAAAGTGCTGGCTCCATCGGAAGGAGCAGCGGCGGAACTGGTGGAACAGAATGCAGGCCAGTTGGCAGTCGCCGTGGGTTTGGCCCTGAGGAGCTTTGAAAAATTATGATTCGCATTAACCTGCTGGGTGCCCCGAAACCAAAAGGCAAGAAGAGCACGAGCTTCGCCATGCCGACCATGGACTTCAATGTCGGCTCGCCGCTCATGCAGGTCGCCGCGGTGGTGATCGTCGCCGGCCTCCTCAATGCCGGCTACTGGTACCAACTCGACAAGGACAAAAGAGCGATTGCCGAACAGATGCAGCGCGCGGAAGCGAAGAACCGCGAACTGGCGGAGATCAAGGTGCGTTACCTTGATCGCCAGAAGCAAGCGGAGTCCTACAAGCGGCGCGTGGATGTGATCGATCAGCTGCGCAACAACCAAACGGGCCCGGTCAGCCTGCTGGCAATGGTTGGGGACACGGTGAATAACACCGAGGCAGTTTGGCTCAACAGCATGCAGGATCAGGGAGCCAGTGTTGCGATTGACGGAACGGCTCTCAGCAGCGATGCGGTTGCCAATCTGATCACGAATCTGCAGAAGACCGGCTACTTCCGCAATATCGAAATCAAGGAAAGCTACCAGGACGACGGCGTTAAGGACATGCAGGCCTTCCAGTTCACGCTGACCTGCGAAAAGGCGAAGTCGTAAAGGCGGAACGAACCATGAATCTTGGCGAATTCACAGGGGTCAAGCTGTTGGGAACTTTGGTGCTGGGTGCGGCCGTGTTGACCGGGGGACTGTATTTCACGGTCTTCAAGGCACAGCGCGAAGAAAATGCCGCGGCCCAGACCAAACTTCAGGCGAAATTGCGCGAGAACGCGGAGCTGGAGGCCTACCGGCCTAAGCTCGCCGATATCGAGCGCCAGTTGACCAGCCTCAAGCAACAGCTCGAAATCGAGCGCCGCATCGTGCCCGATGAAAAGGAAGTGGATAACTTCATGCGCATGGTGAGCGGCGAAGCGCGGAAAGCGGGCGTCGAGATTCGCCGTTATACGGCCAAGCCGTACAACACCCGCGAGTTTTACACCGAGGTGCCGTTCGAACTGGAGTTCGACGGTCCCTATTATTCCATGCTTGGATTTTTCGACCGCCTCACCAAAGTGGAGCGCATCGTCAACGTGACCAACTTGGCAGTTGCGTCGACCAGAAAGCCGGCGGACGCAAAAGCCAAGCATACCTATCAGTACGCGCCGGGCGAGAGTGTCGTGGCCACTTGCCTGAGCACCACGTATTTCAGTCACGATCTGGATCCGTCGGGGTCGGCTGCGGCTGCTCCGGCGAAGAAGTAGGAGGGTAAGGATGAAGCCTACGATGACAATGTTCGTTTGCGTGCTGGCGGCGGGTCTGGCCTCGGCCCAGAATCCCAGCATCATCCAGAACACGCGCGACCAGATGAATACGGTGCGTGACAATGCCACCGCTGCTTCGAATGCGGCGCTGGGCATCCAGCAGAAAGCTCCGTCGCGCTCAAGCGCAGTCCCCGCCGCGAGTGCAGGAAACGCGGTTGCGGTTCCGACCCGGCACAACTCGAAGATCGCGTCTCAACCAATGGCGCCCAAAACGGCGGGAACTGTTCTCGTCCACAAGAATCGTGTACCCAAGCCGCCGGTTATGGGACCAAAGAGCACCGTCCCGGTGCCAGGCGTTTCCTCGGAGAGCGAAACTGCCGAGGCGGAGGATCCTGCTTCCTCCGAACAGAAATACAACCCGAAAGGCAAGAGGGATCCTTTCCTGAGCCCGGTGGTGAACAAAGCGGGAGGGTCGGGCTGCAGCGCCGGCAAGAAGTGCCTCGAGATTGGCACGATCAGCCTGCGGGGCGTCGTTCGCTCGGACAACGGTTTCATTGCAGTCGTTAGCAACGGCATGAACAAAGCGTATTTCCTGCGGGAGAACGATCCGGTATTCAACGGCTATGTGATCAAGATTAATGCGGACTCAATCGTGTTTCAGGAAACGCTGCAAGACCATCTGGGAAAGACGTTCACGCGGGAAATAGTGAAGAAGATTACGACGCCGGCCGTGTAGGACCGGCGAAAAACGACTTTGAAGAAACACATCGAGGCGAAGCGGCCTCGCATGGGGAGATAGGGAAATGCGAAAGCAACTGCTGGGTCTGATTGTTCCGCTGCTGGCGTTCGTAGTGATCGCCTCCGCGGCCGACATGACGGGTAAAGGAGCGGCGGCAAGCGCGCAGTTGGAGCGCCTCGAAGTCGCCCACAGCCAGGATGGACTGCGCGTCGAATTCAAGGCGAAAGGCACACTGGCGCCCAGAGTGACGATGCTCGAGTCTCCGGCGCGCCTCGTCATTGACCTTCCCAACACGGTCATGGCTACCAGACAGAGCCATGTCGTGGTCGACGAGGAAGGTGTCAAGGACATCCGCATCGGGATGGATGGGCAACGCAACACCCGAGTAGTGGTTGACTTGGCGGCGACCTGCCGTCACGAACTGGTGTCGGACTCCGGCAGCAGCTTCGTACTGAAAATCGGAAATCCAGCCGCCGACCATCGTTCCGCCGCGGACGACAAACCGGCGGTGAGCCCAGCGCCGAAACTGGCTCTGGCTTCCGATACGGCCACCGTGCCGCCCATGACTCCGGTTCCGGCGACAAGCAGCGTACCGGCCACTCCAGTGGCCGCCGCGAACCCTGCCGACAAGCCGGCGGACTTCTCCGTCGTCGAACCGAAGTATTCGGTGAAAAGCGATCCAGCAAGCGCGCCGGCAGAGAAAGCTCAGGAGGCAGCCGATCGCTTTGCCGATAAGACAGCCTCCCAACTGATTGCCACCAACGCCAATGCCACCATGCAGGGCAGCAGCACTCAACCGATTCAGCCGGCAGTGAACATGGCCGCTGAGCAACAAAAGGAACAGAGTGCACAAAAACCTGCAACCAACGGCGCGAAGTACACCGGCGAACCGATTTCCGTCAACCTCAAGGATGTGGACCTGAAAGATTTCTTCCGCCTGGTTCACGAAATCAGCGGACTAAACGTTGTGCTCGATCCGAATATTCATGGCACGCTCACGATCGTGCTCGACGATGTTCCGTGGGACCAGGCGCTCGATATCGTGCTCAAAAACAACGATCTGTCGCGGCAACTGGATGGCAACGTCCTCCGTATCGCTACTCTTGAGACCTTGAAGCACGAAGCCGAGGCGCGCCGCGCCCAGATCGATGCCGAGGCGCTGGCCGTGGATAAGGTCAGCATTACCCGTTTCCTCAGCTACGCACACGCCAAAGACGTGCTGCCTACGATCCGCAAGTTCCTGAGCCAACGCGGAGACGTGGTTGCCGATGAGCGTACCAACTCGCTGATCGTCTCCGACATTCCCGGCGTGCTGCCGCAGATCGACCGCATCATTCAACAGATGGACCGCAAGACGCAGGAAGTGGAAATTGAAGCCCGTGTGGTCGCCGCAACGCGTAGCTTTGCGCGGGATATCGGCACGCAGCTCGGCTTTGGCTGGGGCAACGGGACCACGCAGGTCGGCGGTGTCCCGGGCCAAGGTGGCCCTGGCGCTTCTCCATATACGAATACCACCGCCAGCAACCCTCTGTATCCAACCTTTTCCACCGGGATCATTCCTCTGTTTTCAAACCTGGGTGCAACGGGTCCGACTAGCGGCCTGGGCTTCTCAACCGGCACAAATAATATGCGCATCGACTTCGCTCTGACCATGGCCGAGTCGCGCGGCTTGGTTAAGATTCTGTCTCGTCCGCGGGTTGTTACTCAGAACAACATTCAGGCCGTTGTGAAGCAGGGCGTGCGCATCCCGATCGTGACCACGTCTCAATTAAATGGACCACCCACAGAAACCTATGTGGATGCGTTCCTGCGACTGACCGTAACTCCGCAGATCACTTCGGAAGGAACGATCTTCCTGAATGTGGACGTGGAAAACACGACGCCCGACTATAGCGAAGCGGATCAGTACGGCAACCCCGCTCTGATCACGCAGCAGGCCACGACGCAGGTCCTGGTGACCGACGGCGGAACGGTGGTCATTGGAGGCGTGATCCAAACCGACAACTCGCTCACCGTCGACCAGGTGCCAGTGCTCGGCGATATTCCGTATCTCGGCAACCTGTTCAAGCATCGCAAGGTCTCGACTTCCACTCAGGAGCTGATCTTCTTCATCACGCCCCGGATCATTCAGTCTTAAATTTTGTAGAACTGAAACCGTGCAATATCAAAGCCGCCTCGCGAGAGGCGGCTTTGTGTTGCGGGCAGTCGCAGTCCGCCGGATAAAGCCCTGCTACACTCAGCCTCATGGACTACGCCACCCGGCTGCGGCATCTGCAACTCGTCCTGCCCGCGAATAAGCTCGACTGCCTCCTCGTCACCCACCTCCCCAATATTCGCTATCTAACCGGCTTTACAGGGAGCGCTGCGGCACTGTTGGTCGGCGATGGCGGCGCGACCTTGTTTACGGATGGACGTTATATCGAGCAGGCCCGGCAAGAGGTGAAGATCGCGCGGATCGTGATTGGCAGCAAAGCTCCCATTCTTGCGGCGGCTGACCGGCTGGTGGCGCGTTCCAAGGCCACGCCGTCCCGCGGCCTTCTGGGGGTTGAACCGGAATCGGTGACGGCGGGCGCATGGGAGCGATTGGCATCGGTACTGCGCGGAAAGATCCGAATGCAGCTTGCGCCTTCACTGGTAGAGCGTGCGCGCATGGTGAAGGATTCCCATGAAATTCAGCGCATTCGCGAAGCCGTGAAGCTGGGCGCAAGCCTGTTTCGTGTCGCCTGCAACAAGATCCGGCCGGGCGTGCGGGAAGTTGAAGTGGCTGCTGCCATGGAATACGAGGCGCGCCGCAAGGGCGCCGAGGGCATGTCGTTTCCCACTATTCTGGCCGCGGGAGCGCGATCGGCCGTCGTGCATGGACGAGCATCGGAGGCGCGCATCCCCGCCCGCGGGTTCGTAGTGTGCGATTTTGGTGTTATACTCGCCGGTTATTGTTCCGATCGTACGCGTACCGTGCATGTCGGGCGGCCTTCAAGAGAGGCTCGCGAGTTTTACGCCGCCGTGCTTGAGGCGCAGTTGGCTGCGATTGCGGCGGTTCAGCCGGGCATGACCGCGGCGGAAGTGGATGCGGCCGCCAGAGACGTGTTACGCAAACGCAAGCTGGCTCGCTGGTTTACACACTCGACTGGCCACGGCCTGGGGATTGAGATTCACGAGCCGCCGCGATTGGCAGCCGGTCAGCCGCAGAAGCTTGAGTCCGGCATGGTGGTGACGATCGAGCCGGGTGCTTACGTTCCAGGAAAATGGGGCGTTCGCATCGAGGACGTTGTGGTTGTGACGCCTTCAGGTTGCGAAGTGCTAATGCCCACTGATAAAGAACTGATTGTGATCTAGCTTTTTTGTGAATCGTCTTAGTTCGGCAACAATAAATCAATCGAGCGTTGGTTCGCTCGTTCGACTACCCGCCGCGAACAGGGCGGCATCTTGAAAGCGGAATCCGCCGTTATCCATGAATCAAAAAGAACTGAAAGAACTAATCGAATTCATTATTGAGAAGGGCATCGCCGAGTTCGAACTTGAACGAGGAGATGTCAAGGTAAAGATCAAGCGCGCCTTGGAACCCTCTGCCGTAGCATTCCCCGATCCACGCTACGTCGCCATTCCGCCCGCGCCGGGTGCAGGGGCCTCTTCTGCTCCGGCGGCGAGAGTGGAGATTGCTGCTCCCGAGCCAGAACCGGAAGAAAATCTCCACATTGTGAAGTCGCCCATCGTGGGCACGTTTTACGAAGCGCCGTCGCCGGGCGCGCCGCCCTTCATCAAAGTGGGAGACACTCTGGAAGTGGGCCAGGTGTTGTGCATTGTCGAAGCCATGAAGCTAATGAACGAGATCGAATGCGACGTGGCTGGCGAGCTGGTGAAAAAACTCGTCAACAACGGCCAGCCCATCGAGTATGGGCAGGATTTGTTTGCAGTCCGGCCAAAATAAGCTCTCAGCTGTCAGCTCTCAGGTCTAAGGAAGATATTCCTATGCATGCCGCACTCGATTTTCCTGAGACCTGAGACCTGATACCTGAGAGCTTTCATCATTTATGTTCAAGAAGATTCTGGTAGCCAATCGCGGTGAAATTGCGCTGCGCGTCATTTGCGCGTGCAAGGAACTTGGGGTCCGCGCAGTGGCGATCTACAGTGAAGCCGACAAGAATTCGCTGCACGTGCGCTTTGCCGACGAAGCCATCTGCATCGGTCCGCCCCAACTGGCGCTAAGTTACCTCAATATTCCCGCCGTCATCAGCGCCGCCGAAATCGCCAACGTGGACGCAATCCACCCCGGCTACGGCCTGCTTTCCGAGAACGCGAACTTTGCCGAAGTGTGCGATGCCTGCCACATCAAGTTCATTGGGCCGACTCCCGACGTGATCCGCCTGATGGGCGAAAAAGAAAAAGCGCGCGCCGCCATGAAGAAGCACGGCGTGCCGATTCTCCCCGGCTCCGATGGCGTCATCGCTACCGCCGAAGAGGCAGTCGAATGGGCGCGCCAGGTCGGCTTCCCAGTCATCATTAAAGCCTCAGCCGGCGGCGGCGGGCGCGGTATGCGCATTGTCCGCAACGAAGACGATCTCCCCGGCCTTTATCGCGCCGCGCAGTCCGAAGCCGCTGGCGCATTCGGCAACGGCGATCTCTACATGGAGAAGTACGTCGAGAACCCGCGCCACATCGAATTTCAAGTCCTCGGCGACGAGCACGGAAACGTCGTGAGCCTGGGTGAGCGCGAATGCTCGATCCAGCGCCGTCATCAAAAGTTGTTGGAAGAATCGCCCTCGGTGATGGTGACGCCGGAACTGCGCGCCGAGATCGGCGGAATTTTGAGCAAAACGCTGAGCGCCGTCGGTTACCACAACGCCGGAACCATCGAGTTCCTGATGGATCAGGATCGAAAGCTGCATTTCATCGAGATGAATACGCGCATTCAAGTGGAGCATCCGGTCACGGAAATGGTCACGGATGTCGATCTCGTGAAGAGCCAGCTCATGATCGCCGCCGGCGCGAAGCTGTCGGACGTGCTTCAGGGGCCGATCATCCATCGCGGCCACGCGATTGAATGCCGCATCAATGCCGAGCATCCGGAAAAATTCACGCCCTCGGCAGGGAAGATCACGACCTTCAATCCCCCGGGCGGGACGGGCGTGCGCATGGATACAGCCGCCTACGCCGAGGGAACGATTCCTCCCTATTACGATTCGCTGATTGCCAAACTGATTGTGCGCGGCAAGGACCGCAACGAAGCCATCTCCCGCATGGCCCGCGCGCTGGAGATGTTCATCGTGGAAGGAATCCACACCACAATCCCCCTCCACCGCCGAATCCTAGCCGACCCAGAATTCCGCGCCGGGAAGATTGACACAGGGTTCATCGAAAGGTTTCTGGCAAAGAAAGAAATTATGGAGCCGTCAAGCAAATCAAAGTAGTGTTGTTCTCATCCACTCCCCGATCTGAGGTGGAGTCATGACAATCCGAGCGCTTGAAAGTAATTCCGACCTCCTACGTTGGCTATTCTCCGTGGCTGTTCCAGCGGTAGCTGGTTTTGTCGGCGTAATTGTTGGCGCATGGCTGAGCGCAAGAAGAGAGAAGAGCCAGCGACGTTACTTATTCAGGGAGCGGCAACTCCAGGATTTTTATTCCCCTTTGCTCGGCCTTCGGACGGAGATCCTCGCCCGTAGCGAACTGCGCGTTAAGGTTCGCGCGTTGGCCGACTCCGAGTGGAGGAGACTCGTTAATGAGGCCCATCAGAGTCCAGATCCAGAAGCGACGTTGAAACTTGAGAGGCATAGATGGCCACTGTTCGAAAAGGTAGCCATATACGACGAAAAAAAACTCCCGGAAGAACTCATCCCAACCTACCGGAAGATGCTCTCAATCTTCAGAGATAACCTCTGGCTCGCGGAGCCGGAGACCCGCCCGTTCTTGAAGACGCTCCTGGAATTTGTTGACATTTGGGAAAGATGGCTCGGGGGAAACTTAGTCCCGGAGATTCTATCCAAGCTAGATCACAGCGAATCCAAACTGCATCCCTTTTACGATCACCTAGAGCTTAAGCACGACGAACTCCGCATGCGTCTCTCCCGTGGATCGGTCTAACAGGGGCAGCGATTCTACACGTCGCTACCCGATGCTCTGGTTGATGCAACAGAGGCTTGGCTTGGCCCCCGTCGTTCACGCCCGTCCCGCGAACTCCCGCGTCTCCGTAGATACTTTCACTTTCTCCCCTTCTTTAATGAACAGAGGAACCCGAATCTCGATCCCGGTCTCCAACTTCGCGGGCTTGGTTACGGTGCCGCTCGACGTATCGCCACGAACCGCAGGTTCTGTATAGGTAACATTCAACTCGACATGGGGAGGTAAGTCCAGCCCAATAGGATTGCCGTTGTACTTATGCAACTGGATGATGGATCCTTCCACCAGAAAATCCAAAGCATCGCCCATCATCTCCGAAGAGAGCGTGAGCGTTTCAAAGCTTTCCTGATCCATAAAATGAAAACCAGTCCCATCGCTGTAAAGATACGACGCCGGGATCGTCTGGAGATCGGGCTCCTTGAACTTATCGCTGGCCTTGAATGTCTTGTCAAAGACCGCGCGTGTCAGCAGATTGCGCATCTTGAGGCGAACCAGCGTCTGGCCGCCGCGCGCGGTTGGGGTGGAGACTTCCGCTTCCATGCACACATAAGGAGCGTTGTCGAATTCGAAGTACGTCTTGCGCTTCACGTCAATAGCATCAATAAGTGCGGCCATAATTTTCCTGTATGTTTCGATTGTCATCCCGAGCAAGCGGTTTTTGGCGCAGCGAGGGATCTGGGCGAGCCGCGCGATGCGTCGCGGTTTTTGCGACGCAATAATCGCGCGTTTGGCTCGCTTCCTTTTTTGATTGAGCCAGTACCGAATTACTGCTTTCCTTCGTTACTGTCGAAAATGACCATTTAGAATAACAGGCGGCCCACGTTGCTCCTATAGGGGAGCACGCAAACCCGATGCACATTCCCCGCCTCTATCCAATTCTCGATGCCAGCTGTTTCCCCGACGCAGAATCCCTGTGCACTGCGGCCGAGGAACTAGCCGCCGCTGGCATCGCCCTGCTCCAGTATCGCAACAAATCCGGCAACGCCCGCCAGATGCTCGACCACGCCCGCGAATTGAAGCACCGCGTGGGTTCCCGCGTCACGCTCATCATGAACGACCGCGCCGACCTCTGCCTGGCTGCCGATTTCGACGGCCTTCACGTCGGCCAGGATGATCTTTCTCCGGAGGCCGCGCGCCGCATCATCGGTCTCGGATTCCATGGCAAGCCGCGCTGGCTCGGCGTCTCCACGCACAATCCCGAACAGCTCGCCGAAGCCGATAAAACCTCCGCCGACTATCTGGCCATTGGCCCAGTCTTCGCCACATCAAGCAAAGCGAATCCCGACCCGGTCGTGGGCCTAGAAGGTGTCCGCCGGGCAAGGGAACTGACGCGCAAGCCGCTAGTCGCAATTGGCGGGATCACCCGCACAAATGCCCGGAGTGTGATCGAAGCCGGTGCCGATGCCATCGCGGTGATATCCGACTTGATACGGGATCCCCGCAAATCAGCAGAGGAATTTCTAGCCATTCTGAGGTAAAGTCAATGACTTGCTTAAGGTCTCAGGTGTCAGCTCTCAGGTGCCAGGAAACCCTCAGCGCCGGAGGCCGAAATCTGAGACCCGAGCCCTGACACCTGACACCTACTTCATGAGCACTGACGTTCAGCCGCCAATGCGACCACCCGTCCCCACCGATTGGGAGCGCCACACACACCAGGATCGCGAACTCGTCAAAGGCCTCGGCCTGACCAGCGCCACCATGCTCGTCATGGGATCGATGATCGGTTCCGGCATCTTTATCGTGTCCGCGGAGATTTCCCGCGAAGTGCAGTCGCCGGCTCTGCTGATAGGCGCGTGGGCAATCACCGGCTTCCTCACGATTGTCGGCGCGCTCTGTTACGGCGAACTCGCCGCAATGATGCCGCGCGCCGGCGGCCAGTATGTTTATCTGCGCGAAGCCCTAGGGCCGCTCTGGGGCTTTCTCTACGGCTGGACCTTGTTCCTCGTAATTCAAACGGGCACAATCGCCGCGGTGGGCGTGGCCTTTGGCAAGTTCCTCGGTATTTTCTGGCCCGCGATTTCTTCCAGTAACTGGATTGTGCACTTCTGGAAAGTCCCGAAGTTTTCCGTCGGCCCAATGTTGCTGGGCGGGATGGACGTCGGCCTAAACACGCAAAACCTGGTCGCAATCTTGGTTGTGGTCGTGCTCTCCATCATTAACATCTTTGGAGTTAAAACAGGTGCGCTGATTCAGAACGTCTTCACCACCGCGAAAGTCTCCGCGCTCCTAGGGTTGGTGATCTTCGGACTCTTTCTCGGACGCAACGCGCTCGCCATCGCCGCGAACTTCGGCGCCAACTTCTGGAAGAACGCAGGCCTCGGCACGCCGCACGAAGTCGGCGGAGGCGCTGGTGCCAGCGTCCTGGTGTCCACGCTCACGGTCCTTGCGATCGCGCAGGTCGGGTCGCTCTTTTCAGCCGATGCCTGGAACAACGTGACCTTCACCGCCGGAGAAGTCAAGAATCCCAACCGCAATCTGCCGCTATCCCTGGCTCTGGGCACAGGTGTAGTCATCGCGCTCTACATCGGCTGCAATTTCATTTATCTAGGAGCGCTGCCACTCGTGGGCAGCGCGACCGGCTCCACGCTGGTCGAACGCGGCATTCAGTTTGCCAGTGAAGATCGCGTGGCTACCGCCGTGATCACGCAGATGTTTGGCTCCTACGGCGGCAAAATCATGGCCATCGCCATCATGATCTCCGGCTTCGGCTGCTGCAATGGCCTGATCCTCGCCGGCGCACGCGTCTATTACGCCATGGCCAAGGATGGCCTGTTCTTCCGCAAAGTCGCGCAACTGCATCCCACCTATAAAACGCCTGTAGTCTCGCTAATGGTGCAAATGGTCTGGACCGCCATCCTCTGCGTCTCCGGCAGCTACGGCCAACTGCTCGACTACATTATTTTTGCCGTGTTGGTGTTTTACATCCTTACCATCTTCGGCCTGTTCGTTTTGCGCCGCACCCATCCGGAAGCCGAACGCCCATACCGCGCCGTCGGATATCCGATTCTGCCAGCCATTTACATCGTGATGGCTTTGTTTATCGATATTGTGCTGTTACGCTTCAAGCCGCAATACACCTGGCCGGGATTGATCATAGTGTTGCTAGGCATCCCGGTGTACTATTTGTGGTCGCTCAAGGCGCGAGCCTTTTCCAACTGAGCTTTTAATGGACACCCCAAGGAGACATGCTACGGATGACCGACCTTTTAGCGACAAAGTCGATTGAACAACTATTAAAGGAGTCGCAGGAAAAAGGAGAACATAGCCTCACCCGTACTTTGGGCGTGTTTCAGTTGACGGCCCTCGGCGTGGGCGCCGTAATCGGCGCTGGCATCTTCGTGCTTTCCGGATTGGGCGCGCATTACGCCGGCCCCGGCTTGATGCTCTCGTTCGTCATCTCCGGTATGGGCTGCGCGTTCGCGGCTCTTTGTTATGCCGAATTCGCCGCCATGATTCCGCTCGCCGGCAGCGCCTACACATATGCATATGCGACACTCGGCGAAATTTTCGCCTGGATCATCGGCTGGGATCTCACGCTTGAATATGCCATGGGCGCCAGCACTGTTTCTTCCGGCTGGTCAAACCACTTCATTGAACTCCTCGACATTTTCGGCATCAAGATGCCTTTATGGTTGGCCTACGACCACTGGACCGGGCTTCGCACAGCGGAGAACATCGTCGCCCACCAAATGGCGCAAGCGTCCGACTCGACGCTGGTTCCCGGTACCCAAGCTTTTCTCACCAAGGTCACGGACATCATGGGCGCTCAGTCGCCCGAACTGGTGCGTCGCGCGCACGATCTTCTGGCCGCCCCGCACCTG
>JBAVYO010000441.1:0-4709 GCA_049698855.1 Terriglobales bacterium | reverse complement strand
CAGCGTGAGTCGGGCATTCTGATGGATGTCCATTCGGTCTGACCTCGGAAACTGGATTGCTCGTCACAATCAGCTTCTCTGGTCCCGATCGAATGGACAACGTCTTGAAAGATCACAGGTGCCCCAGAGCCTGCCCTGAGCGCAGTCGAAGGGTTCCGCGTAGCCGAAGGCGAGCTAACCTGGGATTGCCGCAAATCGCGGCACGGTGCTTCTTCCAGTGTAGCGTGGCCCCGTTCGGCAGGCTCAGGGCAAGCCTTGGATGGGCCCCACGGTCGACACTCTAAACTGTTTCTGGGAATTCTCTCGCTGCCCTAAAGACTGTTGCCACTTCAATCAACTCATCTTCAACCCTGTACACCACGCGAAAACGTCCAACGATGACTTCGCGAATTTCAGGTTCATCTCGCTCCGGCACAATACGTCCCGAGCGCGGGAAATGAATCAGCCGCTCAACAGCAGAGAAGATTCGCGCGATGGTCAGACCTGCATAATGCTCAGAATCTTTGGCAATGTATTCGCGAATAGCGTCAAGATCGCGCAGCGATTGTGGCGACCATAGAATGCGCATTACAGCCCAAAGCGATGCTTGGCCTGATCGTGCGGAATGCCCTGCGACCCATCGAGCTCGGCCAATCCGGTTTCGACTTTGGCCAGAAATACCAGCCGTTCAATGGCATCGTCGATGGTGGCATTTGGCGGCATCGCCTGGAGAGCCTCGATAATGCGGTCGCGGGTCAATGGCTCCGGCATGGCTTCATTGTAAACACATTTCGCGGTAGCTGGAACTATGTGTAACGGCCAATACCCATTTTCTCGCGATTTGCTTGCCAGGCGTAAAATAGCTCCATGAGTCCAGACGTTTCCGAACTCTTAAAAAAGGCGTTGGCTCTCCCGCCGGAAGCCCGTGCTGCTTTGGCTGGATCGCTGCTCGAAAGCCTCGACGATACCGTGGACCCATCGGTCGAGGAATCATGGAAACACGAAATTGCCAGACGCATCGAGGAACTGGATTCCGGCAAAGTAAAACCAATTCCATGGGCAGAGGCGCGGCGTCAGATTACCGCCCTCCTCAATGGCCGTTAAGTCTCTGGACATTCACCCCTCCGCACTCGCGGAACTCAAGTCTTCCGTTAGTTGGTACCTGGAACAAAGCGAAGCCACCGCCGATAAGTTTGTCGAAGAGCCAGGTCGAAGAAATAGATCGAGCAATTGGCCTCGTACTAGCGTCCCCTCGGCGCTGGCCGGCGAGTGACCTCGACACCAGGAAGTTTGTTCTCCGCCGTTTTCCTTATGCGGTGATTTACCACGAAAGGAAATCAGTAGTTAGAATCTTGGCCATCGCCCACGGACACCGGCAGCCCGGATATTGGAAAGACCGGGTCTTGACAGTCTTACCAGCAGTCAGGGAACGTCCCGTCTGTCCCCACATTTACCCGGACCACTCACTAGGCGGTTGGTATAGTTCCCCGGACGGCTTGCTTTATCTTGGCGTGATCGCCGGACCGCCATGCCTCAATCAGCATCCGCCCCTTCTGGCTGATGTTGACTGAGTAAGTGACTATCTGATTCTCGTTGTTGCTCTTTTGCTCGAACGTAGCCAAACCTGCGGCAATTAACCGGTCGAAGTGAAGGACGCCGTCGCCCTGAACGATCAGGTAGTCCTGCGGCTGCTTTTCGAGGAACATCAACCGGTCGATGGACTCAAGATCGAAGGCACGATTTATCGCAACGAGTATTGACTTCCAAGCGAATATGGCGGTACGGGGAATATGCCCCCTGTGATAGAGGTCATGGCAGGTCGGACAAAGTGCTATCAAGTTTGAGACTTCGTTGCCCCCTCCCTCAGCCACCTCGTAGATATGGTGCAAGTCCAATACGAGCAAATCACGGCACGTGGGAGCGGCGCAGCGGAACCCCGCCTCCGTTAGCAATTCCAGTTTCATTTTGGAAGGGATGTTCTTCCGCTCGACTGGATTCTTCGGCTTAGGACTTGCAGTTTTTCGCTTTTGTGGCATTTGAGGTTCCGAGTAACACTGAGCTACGGGACGATTTGGGAACGGATTTGAAGAGCTTGCTCCATTCAAAGGTCAGCAGTCCTTCATCATTTGTGCGCTGATGAATGAGGTCGGCCTCCCGTAGAGGTTTAAGGTGGTTGTCCAGCGCGGGAATAGAATTGTAGTTCAAGGCGGTCTTAAGCTGCTCCTTCGTTTGCGGGGTCTCGCAGAGCCTCATTATCGCGAAGCGCTGCTCGGAGGTCAGGTGTTTCCTCGCGTGATCAAGCACCTCCCGGCTATTGGCGAGGCCTGCGATAGTTTCGAGCGAACCGAGACGCTCCTTAATTTCGATCAGTTCCGCTTCGATTGAGCCGGACTTTATCTCGAGCGCATCTCGCTTTGGTGCCATTCAATCAATCCTCACTGGTGTTTGCGGTTGGGTTCAGACCGAAGTCGCTCAGATCAAAGAGACGAACCCGCTTTTTGTCTGGTTTTTGTTCCATGATCCCCATGGAGACGCACTTTTGGGTGAGCGAAACGACGTAGTTGGGGCTGACCTTGCAGGCCACTCGAATCTGCTCGCTTGTTTTCGCACCATCGCTCATCTGGTAGACCGATCGTGATTTCGAGTCCGGAAGCGCATCTTCGAGCAGCGCCTTCACTGAGCCGTAGGACACCGCCCGGGTCCAGTTGCGAATGTCAGTCAGAACGGCAAGAAGCCTATCGTCACTCATCCTCCGCCTCCGACTCGAAGAAATTCGACGGGATTTGAATGGCAAGCTTTGGTTTCTTGCCGTCATCAGCCAGAAGCTTAGCCCCCTTCAGTTCTTTGACGGTACTGCTCAGGTATCCCTGATTGATCTTGGTTTCACGCTGGATGTCGGCTTGGGTTCGGCTTCCGTCCATCAGAAATACGGACTGCGCACCTGAAGCACTCTTACCAATAATTCGCCGAAGTTGCTCTCGGAGCTTCTTGTCACGCTCTGCAATTGCAGGCTCTGCCATGAGCCGCACAAGGTCACGAATTTCCTGAACCGCCTTCAGCAGCTCGGAATTGTCATCCATCCTGCTCCTCCAATGTCTCAAAAAAAATCGTTGGAATTGTAATAACAAGCTCCGGGTGTTTCTCGTCAGCCTTTATCAACTCCTTCGCCCGTAACTTTTTCACCAACCGGCTCAAATTCCCTTGATTGATGCCGGACTCTTTGCAGAGAGCAGCTTGGGTGCGCTTGCCATCCATCAACAGAACGGCCTTCGCGTTCTTGGTCTTACCGTTCCCAACAGTCTCCCGCAGCGACACTCTGCGGGCTTGATCCCGTTTTGCCAGAGCAGGTTCTGCGATGACCAACAACAGGTCACGCATTTCGCGTAGCAGTTCGGTTTGCTCGTCCAAAGGTTATATTCTCCGGAGCTATCTCATTGGCAATGAAAGCCTACGACTATACAAGTTACCCTGTCAACAAAGCCGGAGTGATGGTTGTGCAAAGTTACACAGTTACTCGAAATGCGGCGAAATGCGGGGACATCCCAATTTGGATAAATTCGGGGACGATAAATTCGGGGACAGACGGGATAAATTCGGGGACAGATAAATTCGGGGACAGACGGGACGTTCCCCCATTTCCCGGCTGGGACAGGCTGGCGGGTGATCGATCTAAGCGCTTGTTGGCCGGGATGGAGGAAAGAACAACTCAAAACCGAACATCGGGAGAATAGTTAGGGAAGAAAGGGGAAAAGACTACGGCGCAAGGACAGGAGATTCCACGGGAGGCGCACCGCCCTCCCATATATCATAAAACCCACCGAAATCCGGGAAATAAGGGGACAGACGGGACGTTCACCAGTTTTCCAGCGCCTTGCGCACCCAGACAAATTCGGGGACGACAAATTCGGGGACAGACGGGACGTTCGGAGGAAACCGGGGACAGACGGGACGTTCACCAATTTCCATCCGCCTAAAAACTGGGAACGTTCCGTCCGCGAATTTCTCTTGATTTAATCGCCGCCGTGAACCGACTGTTGTAGTGAGAATCCCGACGGCAAAGCTGCCTCAAGATTGATTTTTTCTCCGGTGATGGGGTGTTGGAATTTCAGAAATTGGGCGTGCAGGAAATATCCTCCATCGCCCGGAAGGCCGGGGAGATTTTCAAGAGGCTGTCCGGTTAATCCGTACAGAGGATCGCCTACCAGGGGATGTCCGATGGATGCCAGATGGATCCTGATCTGATGAGGGCGGCCCGAACTTAGCCTTACCTCAAATGTTGTGGTGCCTGTTGTGGTGCCTGTGCTGCTTGACGCCGTGCTGCTTGGCGCGCGTGAGATCACCTTCGCCAATGACTTTGACGGTTTGCCACTTGGGTTGGCGGCCCACACGGATCCGATGAGCGGGTGCGGTACAAGTCCGATGGGCGTGAGGATTTCGTAGGCGTCATGCTGTGCAATGCCTTGCGCCAGCGCTCGGTAGATTTTTTGAATTCTGGATGTGTTCCAGTTTGCGGATAGTTGAGCGGCCGCCTGCGCTGTTTTGGCGAAGAGGACGATGCCCGAAGTGCCTCGGCCCAACCGGTGGACGGGGTTTGCGCTAGGGGTTTGCTTTTGCACCAGCCGCAGCAGGGTGTTTTCCATAAATCCGCCCGCGGGGAGCGTGGGCAGTCCGCTGGGTTTGTTGACGGCCAACAGATGGGGATCTTCAAACAGCACTTCGAAGTCCAGAGG
>JBAVYO010000440.1:0-10577 GCA_049698855.1 Terriglobales bacterium | reverse complement strand
CTCCATGGGCGCGATCGTCAACGGGATGACGTTGTCGTATCTTCGCTCCTATGGCTCGACGTTTTTGATTTTCTCCGATTACATGAAGCCGGCGATTCGCCTCTCCGCGATCATGGAAATTCCAGCGATCTGGATTTATACGCACGACTCGATTGGGGTTGGCGAAGACGGGCCCACTCATCAGCCCATTGAGCAACTCGCCACGCTGCGCGCCGTTCCCGGTCTGATGACGATTCGGCCCGCCGACGCGAACGAAGTTGTCGAGGCGTGGAAAGTGATTATGAAGCTGAAGAAGGAGCCAGTAGCGCTGATTCTGACGCGGCAGGCGCTCCCAACTCTTGACCGCGCGAAATACGCTCCGGCTGCTGGCCTAACGCGCGGCGGCTACATTCTGGCCGATTCCGAAGGCGGTGCGCCGCAGGTCATTCTGATCGCCACGGGCAGCGAAATTTATCTCTGCATCGACGCGTACGAGAAACTGAAAGCGGAAGGCATCCGGGCGCGCGTTGTCAGCATCCCTTGTTGGGATTTATTCGATCAGCAAGAACAGAGTTACCGCGACCAGGTCCTTCCGCCCGGGGTGTCCGCTCGCGTGGCCGTCGAGCAGGCCGCAGTTCTCGGCTGGGAGCGCTACGCAGGCTCTAAGGGCCGCATTATTGGAATGCGCAGTTTTGGAGCGTCGGCGCCGCTGAAAGATCTGCAAAAGAAGTTTGGCTTCACGGTCGATGCGGTGGCGCAGGCGGCTCGCGAGTTGGTGGGGAAATAACGCGCGAGCGAAGTGAACCGCGGATGTTTGGCCGCTGACGATCCCACGATTCGAGAATCGCGAACCGTGGGGCACCCGAATTAGTTAAGGAGATGTTCATGAATCCCGTAAGCACTCTCGAAACACCCAAGGCTGCGAATCCTTTGAAACAGCTTGCAACTTTCGGTCAATCCATCTGGCTCGACTACATCCGGCGCGACTTGCTGAAAGGCGGCGAACTGCAGCGCTTGATCGATGAAGACGGTCTGCGGGGCATGACATCGAACCCCGCGATTTTCGAAAAAGCTATTGAGGCTTCGGCGCAATATAAGGATTTTCTCGATTCGCTGTCGAACCGCACCGATCTCGACGCCAAGGGCCGCTATGAGCTGCTCGCCATTCGCGACATACAGGATGCAGCCGACTTGCTGCTGCCCGTCTACCAAAGCACGAAGAAGCGCGATGGCTATGTGAGCCTGGAAGTCTCGCCTTACCTGGCCAATGATACGAACGGCACGCTCGACGAGGCGCGGCGGCTTTGGAAATCCGTCGGCCGCAATAACGTGATGATCAAGGTTCCTGGCACTCCCGCCGGCATCCCGGCATTTCGCCAGCTCATCAGCGAAGGCATCAACGTCAATGTGACGCTGCTTTTTGCGCAACCCGTATATGAGGAGGTAGCCGCGGCCTACATCGATGGAGTCGAGAAATTCGCCGCGACCGGCGGAGACCTAAGCCAGATTGCCAGCGTGGCGAGCTTCTTCATCAGCCGCATCGATTCTCTTGTTGACTCGTTGGCCGCGGAGAAGATCAAAACCGAATCGGATGCGGGGCGCAAAGCGAAACTGCAAAGTATTCAAGGCAAAGTCGCCATCGCCAACGGCAAGCTAACCTACGAAGCCTACGAGCGGATTTTTTCTTCTCCACGCTGGAAGGCGCTTGCCGCCAAAGGCGCGCAGACGCAACGCGTTCTGTGGGCGAGCACGAGCACGAAGAATCCCAACTACCGCGACGTCATTTACGTTGAAGAGCTGATCGGTCCCGACACCGTCAACACCATACCGCCGGCTACGCTCGACGCTTTCCGCGATCACGGCAAGCCGCGCCAAAGCCTGACCGAAGATCTGGAGGGCGCGCGCAAAACCATGGCCGATCTAGCGGCGGCCGGCATCTCGATGAAAGAGGTGACCGACAAACTCACTGTCGATGGGGTAAAGCTGTTTGCCGACGCCTTCGACAAGCTGCTCGCTGCTGTCGAGAAGAGTTCGCCGCGAGCCGGAACGCAACCGGTCAACGCTCAATCGGCGAAGCTGTCCGCCGATCTTGACGCCGCCGTAAAAAAAAACATTAACGACTGGCGCGCGCTTGGAAAAGTAAGGCTGCTCTGGCAGAAAGACGCCTCGCTCTGGACAAACGATGACGAGGCGAAGTGGCTGGGCTGGCTCACGATCGTCGACGAGCAGCTCAAAGACGCCAAAAAGCTGAGGGATTTCGCGGCGGAGGTCAAAGCCGCCGGCTTCACCGACATTCTGCTTCTCGGGATGGGCGGATCGAGCCTGTGCCCGGAGGTGCTCTCGCTGACGTATCCGCAGGCCCCGGGCTTTCCGCGGCTGCACATACTCGATTCGACCGACCCGGCCCAGATCAAGAGCATCGAGAAGAAGGTCAATCTCGCGAAAACGCTTTTCATTGTGTCCAGCAAATCCGGCAGCACGCTCGAGCCGAACATCTATAAGCAATATTTCTTCGAGCGCATGCAGCAGACTGTCGGCGCGGATAAGGCCGGCAGCCACTTCATTGCCATCACTGACCCCGGCTCGAAGATGCAGCAAGTCGCCGAGCGCGACCGCTTCCGCCACATTTTCTACGGCGTGCCCTCGATTGGAGGACGCTACTCCGCGCTCTCAAATTTCGGGATGATTCCCGCCGCGGCCATGGGCATGGACACCGATAAGTTTCTGGAGCGGGCAAAACAAATGGTGGACGCCTGCGTGGCAGCGGTTCCGGTGGAACAGAATCCTGGAGTGATGCTTGGTATCATTCTCGGCTCGGCCGCGAGACTAGGCCGCGATAAGATCACGCTCATCACCTCGCCGGGCATCGGAGACCTCGGCGCATGGCTGGAACAGCTCATCGCCGAATCCACAGGCAAGATCGGAAAAGGCATTATTCCCGTGGACCGCGAGGCGCTCGGCGCACCCGAGGTCTATGGGAATGATCGCATCTTCGCCTATCTTCGCCTGGAAGGATCGCAGGATGCGGAGCAGGACGCCAAAGTGGCCGCGATCGAAAAAGCCGGTCAGCCGGTTGTACACATCGCTGTCGCCGACGTTTACAACCTGGGCCAGGAATTTTTCCGCTGGGAGATTGCCACTGCCGTCGCTGGATCCATCATCGGTATCAACGCGTTTAATCAGCCCGACGTTGAGGCGAGCAAAATCGAAACCAAGAAGCTGACGTCCGAATACGAAGCCAAAGGTTCCCTGCCCGCTGAAAAGCCAATCCTCGAAGAAGCTGGCTTCAAGCTTTTCACCGATGAAAAGAATGCGGCCGATCTCGCCAAGGCTGTGGGCAATGATCGCTCTTTGGCGAACTATCTGCACGCGCATCTTTCGCGGATTAAGACTGGAGACTACTTCGCTGTGCTTGGCTACATCGAGATGAACGCCGAGCATGAATCGCTGCTGCAGTCGCTGCGTATAAGCGTGCGCGACCGCAAGCATGTGGCCACGTGCCTCGGCTTCGGACCCCGATTCCTGCATTCAACTGGTCAGGCTTATAAGGGCGGACCCAACAGCGGAGTGTTTTTGCAGATCACTTGCGACGACGCGGCTGACTTCCCTGTGCCGCAGCAGAAATACACCTTCGGTGTGGTCAAAGCCGCGCAAGCGCGCGGAGATTTCGCGGTGCTGGCCGAACGCAACCGGCGCGCATTGCGAGTGCATATCGGCAGCGACGTAAAAGCGGGATTGAAGAAGTTAGGCGAAATTATCAAGCAATCGTAGTCACGTACGTGGCAACTAGAGCGGAACGCGAACCGGGTTGCTCATAGCTCGCGGCTCGTAGCTCGTAGCTAAAGTTCAAGGAGCAAGCATGCAGCTAGGAATGGTAGGCATGGGGCGCATGGGCGCCAACATGACGCGGCGCTTGATGCGCGGCGGGCATCAACTTGTCGTCTCCGATCTCAGCGCCGACGCCGTCAAGCAGATCGCCGGCGAGGGCGCGACCGGCTCTTCGTCGATCGACGATCTCGTCACGAAACTCACGCCACCGCGCGCCGCATGGGTCATGGTACCCTCTGGCGATGCCACGGAAAAGACCGTCCAGAGCCTGCTTTCGCGCATGCAGGCGGGAGACACCATCATTGATGGCGGCAACTCCTATTTCAAAGATGACGTACGCCGCGCACAAATCTGCGCAGCCAAAGGTGTCCACTATGTTGACGTCGGCACAAGTGGCGGCGTCTGGGGACTGGATCGCGGATACTGCATGATGATCGGCGGCCCGAAAGAAGCCGTCCAGCGGCTCGATCCAATTTTCAAAACGCTCGCTCCCGGACGCGGTGATATCCCGCGCACTCCCGGATTCGACAAACTCGGCGGCACCGCCGAAAACGGCTACATCCACTGCGGTCCGAGCGGCTCCGGCCACTTCGTCAAAATGGTGCACAACGGCATCGAGTACGGAATCATGCAGGCCTATGCGGAAGGCTTCGACATTTTCAAGAATGCCACCAGCAAGGACCTTCCGGAGAATATTCGCTATGACCTTAACCTGCCGGAGATCGCCGAAGTTTGGCGGCGCGGCAGCGTGATCAGTTCCTGGCTGCTTGACCTGACCGCGATGGCGCTGGTGGAGAATCCAACGCTCGCCGAGTACAGCGGCTTTGTGCAGGATTCTGGCGAAGGCCGCTGGACGATTCAGGCCGCAATCGAAGAAGCCGTGCCAGCGGAGGTGCTGACGGCCGCGCTTTACGCGCGTTTCCGTTCGCGCCAGGAACACACGTTCGCCGATAAGATGCTTTCCGCCATGCGCCAGAAGTTTGGCGGGCACGTGGAACCGAAAACACATTGAGTCATTGAAATTGAGTCATTGGGGTTGAGACCATGATTGATTTTATGGGCTCAATGATTCAATGGCTAAATGAATCAATGATTCAATCTCAATGATCCTACTCAGTCGAGGGCTCAACCATGGCTCAAACCGAAGTGCTGCCCACTCCGTCGAAACCCCGCGTCGGCCGCGTCGCCGATCCCTGCGTCATGGTCATCTTCGGATTTTCCGGAGACCTCACGCGGCGCAAGCTGATTCCCGCGCTTTATAACCTGGCCAGTCAGGGCCTGCTGTCGCGCGAGTTCGCCATCGTCGGCCTGGGGCGCAGTCCCATGTCGACCGACGATGCTCGCAAAAAAATGACCGAGGACTTCAAGCAGTTTGCCAGCGGCCCGATTGACAACGATCTCTGGGATTGGTTCGTACGCCGCATCTACTACATCAGCGGCGATTTCGACGACCCGCACACCTATGAACAATTGAAAGAGACTGTCGCCAAGGCCGACCAGGAGCACGGCTCCAAGGGAAATTATTTCTTCTATCTCGCCACTGCGCCAAATTTTTTCGGGGACATCGTCGAGCGTATCTCGAAGGTTGGCCTGATGCATCAGGAAAACGGCTATTGGCGCCGTGTCATCATTGAAAAGCCATTCGGTCACGATCTCGATTCCGCCAAGGCGCTCAACCAGCAACTATTGAAAGTGGTTTCTGAGTGCCAGATTTACCGCATCGACCACTACCTGGGTAAAGAGACCGTTCAGAACATTTTGGCTCTCCGCTTTGCCAATGGGATTTTCGAGCCGATCTGGAATCGCCGCTACATCGATCATGTGCAGATTTCGGTGGTGGAAACCGTGGGCGTGGAAAAACGCGGCGGCTATTACGACGGCGCGGGCGCGCTCCGCGATATGGTGCCCAATCACATCATGCAGCTCATCACGCTGACTGCGATGGAGCCGCCGGTGTCGTTCGACGCTAACGCGGTCCGCGACGAGCAGGCCAAAATTTTGCATGCCATTCAGCCCTTCAGTTCGGAGGATGTGCTCAGCAAAACCGTGCGCGGACAATATGGCGAGGGCATTGTCGACGGCGAGCGCGTCCCGGCTTACCGCGAGGAAGAAGGCGTGCCGCGCGATTCGCGCACCGAAACTTTTGTCGCCATGCGGCTGCTCATCGACAACTGGCGTTGGGCTGGAGTTCCCTTCTATCTACGCACCGGCAAGCGGCTGCCGGGACGCAATACACACGTGGTCATTCAATTCCGGCGCGCGCCGTTTATGCTTTTCCGCGATACGCCAGTAGAAAACATGATGCCAAACCAGCTTGTGCTGCACATCCAGCCGGAGGAGGGCATCTCGCTGCGCTTTGCCGCCAAGACTCCGGGCCCTGCCATGCAGTTGGGCGAAGTCAATATGGATTTCGCCTATGCCGATTATTTCGGGCTGACTCCTTCAACCGGCTATGAGCGCCTGCTGCACGATTGCATGATCGGCGACGCCACGCTGTTTCAGCGCGCCGATATGGTGGAAGCTGGCTGGAGCATAGTAAATCCCGTGCTCGATGTGTGGAAGGCGCTGCCCCCGCGCAACTTCCCTAACTATCCGTCGGGAACGTGGGGACCAAAAGAGTCCGAGGAGCTAATGGAGCGCGATGGGCGGCGCTGGAGAAACTTCGAGAAATGAGGGGAATTGGTAATTTTGTAATCGGGTAATTCGGCAATTTCCCCGGAATGACAGTCCCGCATGGCCCGAGACCAGTTCGTTAGTAAGGCGAAGACCCTAAATTACAAAATTACCCGATTACCAAATTACAAAATGCCTTCCACCCGCACAATCGAAATCCTGCCCACCGCCGCCGACCTTTTCCACGCAGCCGCGGAGGAGTTCGTACGTGTCGGACGGCAAGAGATCGCAGCCCGGGGCCGCTTCGCGGTCGCGCTCGCCGGAGGCTCCACTCCCAGAAGTCTCTATTCCCTGCTCGCCTCGAGCTATGCCGATTTTCCGTGGGCTCGCACGTATTTTTTCTTCGGCGATGAGCGCCACGTCCCGCCCACAGACCGCGACAGCAACTACCGCATGGCGAACGAATCTCTGCTCTCAAAGGTCGCTATTCCCGCAGAAAACGTCTTCCGCGTAAAAGCCGAAGCCCCCGACCCAGCCGCCGCCGCCGCACAGTATGAAATCCAGCTGAAGAAATTCTTCGAACTCGAGCCCAACGAATTCCCGCGCTTCGATCTGATTCTTCTCGGCATGGGCCCCGACGGCCATACCGCATCGCTGTTTCCGGACTCGGAAGGATTGAAAGAGCGCAATAAACTTGTGATCGCCAACTGGGTGGAAAAATTCAAAACGCACCGCATCAGCTTCACTTTCCCCGTGCTGAACAACGCCGCGGAAGTGATGTTCTTAGTTAGCGGCCCCGACAAAGCCGACATGGTGCATCGCGTTCTGGACGGAGAAAGCGACCCGCCGTATCCGTCACAAGAAATACGGCCGACCAATGGTGCTGTTTTGTGGATACTGGATGAATCGGCTGCACGGGAACTGTCCGAACGCCGAAGAGATACCGCAGAAAAAAGAGCTTGAGAAGGCGCGTTACGCGGCGAAGCCCCGGGTATCGCTGATCTCGCGCAGGCCTTCCCCGAGTGCGTGTTCGAATAGCCTTACGCGATGGCGCAGATGTTCAAATTCATGAATGTCGGCCCACACTTCGGCTTGCCATTTCAATTCGTGGGTGGCCGATTCTCCGCAAGTCGCGCAGCGCGTGTGGAACGTAACACCCTGACGCGGAGCTGACGGTGACTCCGGTTGCAACTCAATGAACACGCAGCGCACTTCTTCAATCTGTTCGTTGGGGCCAACCACATGCTCGTAGCGCAGCAGGTACCCGAAGCCAAGCTTGCGGGCTTCCGCCTCGGCTTCCTCGCGCGTATGAAAGGGGCCAAATTCGGCGCGCAAGGATTCGGTCGAGTCGCAGGCCATCCAGAAAATGTCTTTGTAAGCCATGCTGTCGCCGCCGCCCTCGCGGGACTTTCCGAACCCAATCGAGCAATTTGATAACCGCAATGTGCCGGGATGACGCGTCCTGAATGGTGGATCGTAATAATTAAGAAGGCAACATAGATTTATAAAAACAGGCCACTTAGCCGGAAGGCGGGACAAGCGCACTGCCTCATCCAGATGTCCGGAGACTTATACGGTGTGAAATTCGTTGCCGTCCACGAGCACAGGATCGGCACACTGGCGGCCAAACCAGATACCGCGCGGCCCTACTTCATACGATTCCGATAGAGGCTGCCATCCACCTGCCCAACCATTGCTTTGATGTCGAGCGGTATGCCCAGGAACGCCGCCACTTCTTCCGCGATAGTTTGCGGCTCACGCAGCACGCGATGATAGTGGACGCGCAACACCTTCGTGCCGGCCTTCGCAGCCAGCCACTTGTTCACATCGATCAAGTGACGCTGAAATGCATGTTCGATCGCCGTCGTGTTTCCGCCCGGCTCCTGGGTCCCGCGCCGCTTCAGCATTTCCTCCTGCGACTTGAGCACCTCGGGCAGGGGGCGCTGCATGAACACGACCTTATATTCATGCCCGTCCGGCAGCGACAAAATCAGCTGGGAAATTACCTTTACGACTTTTCCCTCCGCCTCAGCTATCAGGGTGGGCTCTTTGGGGAGCTGCTTGATGCGCTCCCACTCGAGGTAGCCTCTGGGATTGTCGGTATCGGGTTTCCGCTCACCATCGGAGAGGGCGGGCATTCCTCCCGCGACCAGCATTTGCATCATCAGCGAGGTGCCGGATCGTGGCAGCCCCGAAACAATCGTGATCATCAGGATCCTTCCATCATGAAAGGAAAATGAAAGCGGACCGGCGAGAATACCAGATTCCCGCAGTGTTTATCGTCGAGAACGCCGGGCCCGCGCCAACAATTGTTCCAGAGCCAACGTTCGCGCCGCCCGCTATCGACGCGAGCGCCGCATTCAGAGATTGCATCCCATCCGCGCTTCTGATAGGTTTCTCCGCAATTCGCAAGGAGATCCCTATGCCCTTCTGTCCGAGCTGTGGAGCCCAGATCGCAGATGGAGCGACCTGTCCCAAGTGTGCAACGGCGTCTGCAAGCATGCCAACCGTTACTCCGACCGCCGGTGCGGGACTCGCCGACAATGTGGCGGGAGCCCTTGCCTACGTCACCATCATCCCCGCGATTGTCTTTCTGGTCCTCGAACCCTTTAACCGCAAGCGTTTCGTGCGCTTCCACGCTTTCCAGTGCATCTTTTTTGCGGTCGCCTGGACCGCGGTCTGGATCATCCTGGCGTTCATCGGCCACATTCCGTTCCTAGGGTGGGGAACCGTCCTGTTGTGGCCGCTGATCAGTCTCGCCGGATTTGTCCTCTGGTTGATTATGGTGCTCAAGGCCTATCAAGGCCAGATGTTCAAGCTCCCCATCATCGGCGATATGGCCGAGAGACAGGCTGGCGCATAGGAAGTAGCGATCTGCCGGCGGTCATTCATGCGACCTTTGGTCTGTTTCTGCGTCTATGTATGGTAGTAACTTAAACTTGTGTTTGCCGGACTTCAGCCTCGGGATTCCCTTGGTGGCCGCTCATGGCTCCGCCACTATCGAGCCGTAACTGCGTCAGTCGCCGCCCACTTGGCGGCGCTTGCCCTGATCGTGTTCCATGGTCCGCGTGTCGTCGAACTAAACTCAACCTGGCTCGCCTATGGAAACGGCGCTCACACCTATCACATCACCTACCTCCAGCCGGGTAATGAAGACAGACCCCGCGACCAAGCGAAGCTGGTGCTCCCAGCAACCAAACAAAAGGCCGAGGCGCGCCTGCATCCCCAAACACAGAAACCTGTCCCCGCCGCCAAGCACTCCCAGCCCGAACCGCAAGCTGACGAAGGCAGCCTGAACTCCAAGGCAGGTTCGCCGCTCGGTACCGTGGTTGACGGACCGGTTTCCGGACATGAAGTCCACGTGGCGTATCCGGTTATATACCCCGATCCCCCGGTCAATCGCGCCGAACTGCCACAAGACCTGGTTGGCGACGTTGTCATAGAGGTCACCATCGATTCACAGGGCAGCGTGGTCGAGACGAAGATCGTTCAGGCCATTGGCCACGGAATCGACGAAAAAATCGAAGCCACTCTACGGCGCTGGCATTACCAACCGGCCACATTGGACGGCACGCCCGTCGCCTCCCATCACGACGTCCATTTCCATTTCCCGTCGTAACGCGGCAACCGCCGTCCTTGATTGGGGCGCGCATTCAGGCACGCGAGCCACCGTTCACCCCGCGCGGAAAGCGCTCGGAACCGCCTGTTCACTATCTTCGGTAACTAACTGCCGGTTACGGGTTATTCGTAAAATGTTCTCGATGTACGAGGACATCCAGCGCTACGCCCGCACTAAGATGGTTCTCCCGCTGCGCGTGTGGCTTGACGACCGCGCCACCGAAGCGTCTCCCGCGCTATGGGCTCACACCATCGACACATCGGATAATGGTTGCCGCATCGGCGGCCTGCGCTCCGAACTCGCTCCGGGCCAAATCGTCACCTTGCAACGTGGCAAGCACAAGGCTGCGTTCCGTGTGATCTGGAGCAAGCAACTCGAACCCCACGAAAATCAGGCGGGCGTCGAGGCCGTGGATAACGGCATCCCGATCTGGCTGGCAAATTCTTCGGCGGTCGAGCCGGTAAATTCCACACCGCGTTTGCCTTCCGCAGCCCCCGTTGTTTCGGCCGCGGCGCCTACGACAAAAAAGCCGCAACAG
>JBAVYO010000439.1:0-6704 GCA_049698855.1 Terriglobales bacterium | reverse complement strand
ACAAAGAGATCGCTTTGCGCGTCGGTACCACGGAGCAGGTGGTCAAGAACTATTTGCGCAAGGTCTATGACAAGCTAGGGGTTGCTGACCGTCTCGAATTGGCTCTCTACTGTCTCAACCACCGCGGCGCTGAAAAAGAGAAAGATAAGACCGACGACGGCTCTGCTAAGACCATATCGCCCGACAACCGGCAAGCTCCTCAGGTTGCCGCTACGCCAAATGCCTCAGCGGCCTCTGCCGGAACCCGCGCCTGATTCGCTTCTTCTAGTACAATTCTCTGTCGCGCTCGACATCGGTCCGGATTTCGTTTTTCCGGCCGAATGCGCTCTGCGACGGCGGAAGCTCCTGGATTTGAACGCCGAGCTTCGAAAGGATATTTATGAAGGGCGACGCAAAAATCATTGCAATTCTGAACGAAGTTTTGAAGGCTGAGCTGACGGCGATCAATCAGTATTTCCTTCATGCTGAGATGTGCGAGAACTGGGGCTACCAGAGGATGGCAAAGCATACCCGGAAGGAGTCGATCGAGGAGATGCAGCACGCGGAAAAATGCATGGAGCGCATTCTCCTGCTCGACGGCGCGCCCAACATGACCGACTACTTTAAGATTAATATCGGGCAGACGGTAAAACAGCAACTGCAAAACGATCTGGATCTTGAATACGCAGCCGTGAAGCGCCTCAACGATGGCATTAAGGCAGCCGTCGCCGCGGGGGATAACGGATCGCGGGAACTGATGGAGAAAATCCTCCTCGATGAAGAGCATCACATCGATTGGCTGGAAGGCCAGCTCCACATGATCAAAGAGATGACCTACGAGAACTACCTGGCGCAGCAATTGGGCGAAGGCGAAGAAAGCTAGTTCTCAGTTCCTGATTTCGCCGCTTCCGATTCTCAGTTCTGAAGGGCGATAGCTTCCCGGGTTGGCCGCGCCGAAGCGGGTTGCGGGTTCGGCGCTGCTGCTAAAATCAGGTAAGCGCTTCGCACAGCGCGTCGGAGAGATGGCCGAGTGGCTGAAGGCGCACGCTTGGAAAGCGTGTTTAGGGGAAAACTCTAACGTGGGTTCGAATCCCACTCTCTCCGCCATATTTTCAATGGGTTAGAGGCGGTCACACAACAGCTACACAACACTAGACGGAACGTGGCGCAGAACCCACGTTGGTGTTATCTTTGGATCACTGCGCTGATCCGCCTTTTTCCGGCACGTTGCGCGTGAAAACTAGCGCTGCCACCTTGCTGTGCGCTTCCTTCATCCGGTCATCAACGACATCGCCGTACACATTCATTGTCGTCCTGATGTCGGAATGGCGCATGAGTTTCTGTTGCACCGCAATCGGCGTCCCCACAGAATCCATCCAAGAGCGGTAGGTATGCCGAAGCGTGTGTGTTCCGAGTGCTCCGACGCCTGCTTTGATCGCGGCATCGTTGAAGCAGAACCAATACCACGGGTACGAGATGGGTAGTCGGCCCAGCTGGGTTGGGCTGGCCCACATCCAATCTTCTTCTCCACGGAACTGGGTAACTTGCCGCCAGTCCTTCAATACTTGAAGGACCGAGGCGTCCAAGTTCAATTGGCCAGACGATTCACGGGTTTTCGTATCATCCACTTGCTGGCGATAGATTCGCTGCTCAACTGATAACCCGCTGTTCAGCCAATCGACGTGCTTCCACTTCAGGCCGAGAAGCTCGCTGGCCCTCAGCCCGAGGCTTACAGCCACGATCGTCATCGAGCGGAGAGGTTCCTTCAGATGACTGAGGACCTTGTGGAACTCCTCCACCGTCAAGCTACGTGGCTTTCGCCGCTTGGTCGCATGCTGGATTTTTACCAACGAGATCGGATTACGCTCTGTTGCTGGAGTAATTCCGGCCCATTGAGCGTAGTCATACAGCTGCGACATCAAATTCCGGATGTGGACTTGGCTCTTTGGTGACAGAGCCAGGCCCTTCAACCACAACTCTACCGGTCTGGGCTGCAGGTCCGTGATGGCTGTCTTCCCCCAGCGCGGCAGAACGTGGTTCCGCATCCAGGAGTCGTAGGCTAAACGGGTTGGCAACTTGGTGGGCATCTTCTCGTTTTTGTACATCTCCCACAGGCTGGCAATGAGGGGTTTCACTTCCTCGCTGCCACTATTGATCTGCGTCCGCACTGGCTCGGCAGCCTGCAAAGCAGCCTTCTTCGTTGCAAACTTGCCGAGACGCACAGACTTCTGACGGCCTTCCATCCGATACCGGAAGAACCACGTTGTCGTACGCGAGTCTAGGACTACCGACCCTTGTTGATACTGACTACGCTGCATTGGATCTCTCCTTTGCAGCGCGCTGGCTGTGCCTGACGATTGTATCGTCAAGGTCCGGCCTAAGGAACCGCCAAATGCGACGCTCAGTTCCCGATAGCGAATAGGCTTTGACCTTACCTAGGCGTACCCAGAACAATAACGTTCGCTTCTTCACTTTGAGGTATTGCGCTGCTTCTGCGGCAGTGAGCCACTGTTGGGGTTCGTTAAAGGACTCGGGTGGGCGCCCCGGCGCACACGGTCAATTCAAATACCAACCAGGGAGCGGCATACGTGTTCGCGGGAAGTGGCGGAACGTGGAGCCAGCAGGCCGAACTGACCGCATCCGACGGCGCGGCAAGCGACCAATTCGGCATTGCTGCGGCAATCGGGGGCAGCACGGATGTCGTTGGTGCCCGATATCACGAAGTCGGCGGGAATGGGGACGAGGGAGCTACATATCTGTTCGTGCCGACGACGACGGCAACGCTGACTCCCGGTTCGCTGAGTTTCGGCAATGTCGCGATCGACGCTACCAGCGCGGCGAAGATGGTAACGCTAAAGAACACGGGCACGGCGCCCCTTGAGATCGGCCCCATCTCCATTGCGCCAAGCGGTAATTTCACAATCTCCAACACTACCTGCGGCAGCACGCTGGCCGTGAATAAGACATGCAAGCTGAGTGTCACCTTCACGACCACGCAGCTCGGCGCGGCGTCGGCGACGCTCAGCTTAAGCAGTAATGCTACGAGCAGCCCGCAAACCGTGGCGCTCTCCGCTACCGGAGTTCCGCAAACCACATTAACTCCGGCGGCGATCAGCTTTGCCACGACCAAAGTAGGGTCGACCAGCACCCAAATGGTCACGCTGAAAAACAATCTCCCCACTGCGCTGACGGGTATCTCTTACTCAATAACGCCGCCGTTTGGGATCGCAGCCGCGTCAACCTGCGGAACGACGCTGAATCGCAAAGCGAGTTGCGTCTTTAAGGTGACGTTTAGTCCGTCGGCCAGCGGCTCGGCAACCGGCACGCTGACCGTAAGCGACAGCGCCAACAACAGCCCCCTGACGGTGAGCATAGAAGGAGACGGCGACTAACTCTGAATCAAGCTTCAATTCGGGCCCCGCAGCGATGCGGGGCTTTCTTGTGCTGGCTGCCACGGGAACCGAGCACTAACTGTCGTTACCAGCGATTTCGCCCATTGACCAGTCGTTCCTAATCATCAGCCAGGCCAAGGCAGCGCTTGCCAGAGACAGTCCTGTGCAAGCCAACATGACAATTCGAAATCCGAATACAAATGCTTCCTTGACGGATTCCACGATTGCGCTACTGGTGCTGGGATTGAGACTAAGGGGGACCTGCAAGCCCGCGAGTTTGATCTCGTCCGCATGAAGTTCCTTCAAAATGGCAGGCGATAGCGATAGATGAGCCAGGCTGCGGTTCAGTTCAGAACCAAAGGCTCTGACCATCACGATGCCGAATATCGCAATCGCGAGTACCCCAGCTACGCGCGCCACGGCGTTGTTGATTCCAGAAGCCGAGCCGACTCGGTTTTCGCTTACCGAGTTCATAACGACAGTGGTGAGAGGAGCGACCGTGACTGTCATTCCAAACCCGAGCACCATGATCGCCGGGAAGAATGTTCTCCAGTAGCTCCCTCCAACCGACGGCACTGCGAACAGAGCGAACCCAAAAGCGACAATGAGTGGCCCACCAATCAACGGAGTTCTTGGACCATAGCGGGCGACAAGCCCTCCGGACCAGCGAGAGAGAACGAAGACGAGCAAAATCAACGGAAGGAGAGACGCACCGGCGACGGTGGCAGAATAGCCTTGCACTTGGATCAGATTCAGTGGGAATAAGAAAAAGAAAATTCCAATTGCAGCGTATAGGAACAGCGTAAGCAGGTTTGCACCAGTGAAGCTGCGGGACTCGAACAGTGCCAGCGGAAGCATCGGTGAAGTGACGGTTCCTTCGATAACCACCAAGGCGATAAGACAAGCGCCGCCTAGGATCAAGCTCCCAAAGACCAGAGGATTTCGCCAACCCAGGTTGACCGACTCCATGAACCCGGCAACCAAGCCGCCTAACCCGACGGTGGCAAGTAGCGCTCCTGACCAATCTATGCGACCCGCGCGTGCCATACGGCTTCCCGGAATATGCCAAAGCGAAATAGCTATCACGGCTGCCGCGAGCGGGAGATTGATGAAAAACACCCACCGCCAGGAGCCATGCTCAACCAGCCAGCCGCCGAGAACCGGCCCAATGGCAGTAGTGATCGCGGTGAAGCCCGACCAGGTGCCAATCGCGCGGCCACGACTGTTCTCGTCAAAAGCCGAGCCGATGATCGCCAGACTGCCAGGCACCAGGAGCGCCGCGCCGATACCTTGAATGCTCCTCGCGATGATTAATTGATGAATGTCCGAGGCGGCGCCACAAATTGCCGACGCGACGGCAAAAATTGCAATACCGACTACAAACATCAGACGGCGTCCAAACAGGTCTCCAAGCGAACCTCCGACAAGAATCAGCGCGCCTAGAACAAGGCCGTAAGACTCGACCACCCATTGCACATCGACCACGGTAGCGTGAAACTTGGCTTGAATTGCTGGTAGAGCGACGTTGACGACCGTCCCATCGATGAAAGCCATGCTGGAGCCAAGAATAGTCGCGACGAGTATCCAGACCCTGGCCTCTGCCCTACAAGGGACTTGGACAATTGCTGATCGCATTACGGATTCATCGCAAGGCGTTCTCATAAATGCTATGGATGCTATTCCAGGGTGGTCAGATTTTGCAGATCGGCGGCACCGGAGAGGATCTCGTGCCCGATCGCATTGGTGGCTAACGTTTGTTCTGTTTTCTTGGTTGCTGTGGTGGCAGACAAGGTCATCACAAAAGTGTTTGAGTGTTAGATAAGCTATTGGACCGAGCGATACTCCGTGCGAGCTTGCTGGAGCAACGGAATGGCGGGATCGGCGACGCTTCCGCTGACGCAAAAAGTCTCTTTGTCCCGCCTGTCCGGCTGGCGTTCGCTCCTTGTACCCATCGCATTTGTTTGAACTCAAAGCCGGAGTAGTTGAACTATTGGAGTTTACGATATTCCTGTTGAGCTCGTGTGAGGATTGGAATGCCTCCGTCTGCGTCACGCCACAAGGAAAAGAAATCCTGATATGCGGAACGGGCCTTCGTAAGGGCGTCGAGGCGAGTAAGCGAGTCGTAACGCGCAGGTTCTGTGCTTGCCTTTGCAGCCGTTGGCACGACTGGAATGCCAGCCTCCATCGCGTATGCGCGACCTAGGCCGAGATGAGCCAGGGCACCTAGAACATAGTTGCCCTCCAACCCTGGGTGATCGAAGATCTTCTGAAATTCTGCCTGCGCCTTGCCAAAAAGGCCCGCGGCAAGGTATGCCTCTCCACGAAGATAAATTGGGTAGAGCAGCACATTGGTCGGAAGCTGGGGCGACGCTAGCTCGTATCGTCTAGCTTCTTCGAGAGTCTCAATGGCCTCGGACGGATGATCTTCGTGCAGTTCGGCCGCAGCTTGAATCGATGGAAGCCAGTACCCGTTCAACAACGTATCCTTAGGGAAGCGGCGATTAAGTTCGCGCGCCAGGGCAAGCGCTTTCTGCTTTTCGCCAGCCCGTGCAAGTGCCAGAGCTCCTAGGAACAACAACTGTTGTCCGGAACTGTGGGCTATTGCAGCGCCAACCTGCTTTTTCGCCAACTGCCAATTGCCAAACTCCGCTTCCCGCAGCGCTCCCACCACCGCATAGGAGAGAGCAGTTTCTTCGTCGCTATCATGACGGGCGGAAGCGACAGCCCGCCGTGTGTATCGCCGAGCATTCGTTAAGCGCCCGTGGTAAGCTTCCGTATCGGCTTGCAGAGCAAGTAGCCAACACTCAGTTCCAAGGTCCCCAGTTACAGCGGCAACCTGCCGTTCCATCTCTGCCTCGTCCTTTTGCGCAAATGCCAATTGATAACGAAGGCCAGGAAAGGTAGCGTCTTCCACCTTTCGTACTTTGGCTTCGTTCAGAATTTCTGTAGCTTTAGCAAACTCATTTAGGTTTATATAGGCATCGGCGAGATTCGAGTAACTCGCTCCACTATTGCCGCCAAGATGCAGGCCTTCTGTTTCTTCACGAAGGTCCTTTTCGTGTTGTCCCAAGTCGCCATAGATGGTGCCTAAATTGACATAAGGGGTGAGGTCGCGAGGATAAGTCATTTGCCACAATTTATATACTTCGATGGACTTATCTGCCTCGCCCGTGACCTTATCGTAATAGTGGGATTCGATGTAGAGCCCTCAGCGATCACCCAAAAGCGGCCAGTGATTATCACCTGAAAACCGGCCAACGAGAGTAGCGTCCGGGACATGGATTCCCGCGGAGGCTTGTAGGCTCCGTGGGCATGGCCAATGTCTTGAACGAA
>JBAVYO010000438.1:0-9709 GCA_049698855.1 Terriglobales bacterium | reverse complement strand
AGCCTCGGGTTTGCCTGCATTTCGGTCTGCAATCCTACCCAGAGTGCAGCGTTGAGTTTGAAGAGGTTCTCCAAATTGTAAACGTACATCGCATTGACGAACTGCTTGTCGGGGAAATCGTGCTGCTTGACCTCACTTGCAAGGCACGATTTCAGCGCGCATTCGATGGCAAGGCCGGTTAGATAATAGGCACCCGTCCATTGCCGATTATCCAACAAAATGCGAGCCTCTTCGAGCCTGCTCTCCGCCAGCTTTCGCAAAGTATTTCGATTTAGCCGTGCGATGGGCACGATCCGTTCTACCGCTCCGGGACGATACGCGCGGACCCTGGCTTTTTGCGTCCGCCTGCTTCGTTCTTTCCCCGTAATTGCTATAATCAAAATCTGCGGTGGGAGTAGCTCAACTTGGTAGAGCATCGGACTGTGGCTCCGACGGTTGCGGGTTCGATTCCCGTCTCCCACCCCAACTTCAAAGACCTCAGCTCACAGCTTTTGACCGGCAACTGAATCATAATTAAGGCCAGGAGTGGAGTTCAGAGTTCAGTATCTCTTGGCCAAACTCGACAAGCCTACCATCGCGACCATGCTCGCCGGCATGTGTACGTTTCTCGGCGTCTACTGCACACAGCCACTGCTTCCGCTCCTGCGCCAGGTTTTTCACGCTACCGAGCTGGAAGTTAGTCTCACCGTAAGCGCGACCATTCTTGCGACCGCTCTCACCGCTCCCATCATTGGCATGATTGCCGAACGCCGTGGACGAAAAAAAGTTATCGTCCCATCGCTCTTCCTGCTGGCCGTTCCCACCGCTCTTGCGGCGACCGCGACCAGCCTGCACGCGCTCATTTTGTGGCGCTTTGCTCAGGGTCTTTTTGTGCCCGGCGTCATTGCCGTCATGCTCGCCTACATAAATGAGGAGTGGGCGGGACGCGGCGTAGGACGCGCCATGTCCTCGTATGTAACGGGCACCGTCATTGGCGGATTCCTCGGACGCTTCATCTCCGGAGTCATCGCGACGCACTGGCATTGGCGAGCCACATTCGTCGTGCTCGCCGCATTGAATTTGCTGGGAGCGGTTGCAGTTCGTGCGTGGCTGCCTCTGGCAAAGAATTTCGTTCCCACGGAAGATATGCGGCAGGCGCTCGATCATGCCAAGCAACACTTACGGAATCCCCGCTTGCTGGCCAATTTCGGCACGGGCGCCACCGCGCTCTTTGCCCTCGTGGGATGCTTTACCTATACCAACTTCTATCTTGCTGCGGCGCCTTACCGCCTGAACGCCGCACAACTTGGCAGCGTCTTTTGTGTTTACCTGCTGGGAGTCGTGATTACGCCGCAATCGGGCCATTTCCTCGATCGTTTTGGATTTCGCCACACCGCCGCGCTTTATTGCGCGATGATGATCACAGGCCTGCTCCTCACCCTGGTCAGGTCTCTGCCCGTGGTCATTGTGGGGCTCGCGATCTTCTCCTCCGGAGTGTTCATAGCGCAAGCCGCTGCGACGGTGCAAACAGGAGCAATCGCCGGCCGCGCCCGCTCCTCTGCCGCCGGGCTGTATGTCATGTTCTACTATCTTGGAGGAAGCCTCGGCGCCACACTAACCGGCTGGTCCTGGAGATGGAAACAATGGCCGGGTTGCGTCGCTTTGCTGGGAGCGGTTTCTCTGCTGAGCCTATGGCTAGCACATCTAAGCAGCCGTCCCTCCGACCAATTCGACTCCGCCGAAATCGAATTAGTCGGCGACTAACTACTCTCGTCCGCTATACACAAGTTTCACTCGAAAGAGCTTGGTGAGGTGTCTGTCTAATGAGATCGCCGTTGAACCGAACTCTTGACCCCACGCCCGATTACAACAACTGACGTTTTGAAGGATGATGCCTTCGTACCGACCACATCGTCACGGCTGTCAACACTGTGCCAAGCAGGATGTCATGCCAAAGCCGTCTGGAGGTGATGTCACGGCGATGGAGAATGTAGGCATCTACGTATATAGCTAACTCACATCCGGCCCGCCAGCATGCCCATGATGAGACTGGCGGCGCGGTCTGCAGGCCCCTCGGCTGATTCTTCTGCGGGGGCGCCTGCTGGATAGCGTTCGCCATCCGTCATCTTCAACTTCCCGCGCACGGACTGTAAACCGCGAATCATCTTTTCGCGCGCGGGCCCGTCGGGGATGATTTTGGCCAACTCCGCAACTACGTTTTCCGCCGTGAAATTCGCCTGCACCAGCTCGGGGACGACCCGCTCTCCGGCAATCAGGTTGACCATCGCATAGTAAGGAACCTTCACGCGCGGTTTGCCCAGCGCATAAGTGAGCGGGGAAACGCGATACACCATCACGAACGGAGTTTGCATGAGCGCCGCTTCAACTGTAGCCGTACCACTGGCGACGATGGCGGCACGCGAATGTTGCAGTGCAGGGGGGGCATCGGGGACAAGATGAATGTTTCGTAAAGACGCGGCCTGCCGCGTCTGGGCAGCGATTAGTTTGTCTAAGTAGGCGGGCTCTAGCGTGCGCGCCACCGGAAGCAGGAACTCATAGTCAGTGCCAAGTAACTTCGCCGCTGCCAGAATCGCTGGCAGGTTCATCCTGACCTCTTTGCGGCGGCTGCCCGGCATCAGCGTGATGCACTCCTTTGCAGGATCAAGTTTTGCGTGATCGAGCGCGCACTGCGCCGCATAGTCCTCGCGAGAAATCGCCGGCAGCGGCAGATCGGCCAGCGGATGTCCGACAAAAGTGGCATCGACTCCGCGGTCGCGATAGAACTTTTCTTCAAACGGAAAAATAACCAGAGCCTTTTTGATGTACTTGCGCAGAAGTTTCACGCGCCCCTGCCGCCATGCCCAGAATTGCGGGCAGACGTAATAAACCACCGGGATACCGCGTTTGCGCATCTGCCGGGCGACGCGCCAGTTGAAAGCGGGCGCATCGATGACGACGGCGAGCGCGGGACGCCGCTCATCGGCAGCCCGAATCAGCTTCTTGTAGAGCCCCAGGATTTTCGGCAGATGGCTGAAGATTTCCGTGATGCCCACCACGGCAAGGTCCCTGGCATCGACAACGATGTCGCATCCAGCAGCGCGCATGCGCTCCCCGCCCGCCCCGAAGAAGGTGAGCGATGGATCGCGCCGCCGCAGGGCCTCGATGAGCTGCGCGCCATACATTTCACCCGAGGCTTCCCCGGCGGAGATGAGAATTTGCACGGACTCATTCTAAGGCCTCACAATTCTAAGACGAGATGAATCGGGGCCGCAGCCGTGTAAATCAGGCTTCAAGGCGGCGATGGCGGAATGCTAAAATAAGTCAGCAAGAGGTTCAGCTATGGCACGACGTACTAGACTCGAGTTCGAGCCGCTCTCCCTGGAAGAGACCGCGCGGCAATTGGGTGTTCCCCGGCGGAGAGCGAAACGCATCCTTGCGCTCGTTGGAGTCAAGTCCGATTCCAAGGGGCGTACCGGGCGGGTATCGAAGCATCGTGTCGGCAGTGCAAAATCTGCGCGTGTAACCAAAGCATAGCGCACCAATTCGATTCCAAAGTTCATTCGACCCGGTTGACCGCATTAGCTGTCGCCATGCCAAGAAGCAATCCTCAGCGCGTATTCCTCAACATTCCCTACGACCAGCGGTTCGAGCCGCTCTATCTCGCCTACATTACAGCTTTGAGTGCGATGGGATTCCTGCCTCAGGCGACGCTTGGCATCGCAGGCAATCGTCGTCTGGACCGCATCGTCTTGCTGATCGAGAGCTGCTCTTATTCAATTCACGACCTATCTCGCGTGCAGTTGGACCGGCATGCTCCGCGAACGCCGCGGTTCAACATGCCCTTCGAATTGGGCCTGACCGTAGCCTGGGCCCGCGCCAATCCGGACCATAAGTGGTTTGTATTCGAGTCGGTCACGCGCCGTCTGGCAAAATCCATGAGCGACTTGGACGGCACAGACCCATACATCCACGACGGAACTGTGCGCGGCGTAATGCGCGAAATGGGCAACGCGTTCGTCCGGCCACATCAGCCAACCGTGCCGCAGATGACGAAGATGTATCGCGACCTAAGGCGCGACGTTCCGAAGATCCTGCACAACGCCGGGGCGCGGTCATTGTTTACCGCGCGAGCGTTCTCGGATCTTTGCCTGGCGGCGGCGGCCCTGCGCAGCAAGTATGTGCGGAGAAGGTAATGGCGGAAGTCCGTTGGCTAGGCTGAGCCTTCAATCGCCGGCGCCAACCGTCGATTGCGCGTTAGCGGGCGAGGGCGCTTGCGCTCCATCCGTGCCGAGTTCCTGATCCTTGTATTGCAGCTGATACAGCTTGTAGTAAATGCCGCGCTGCGCGAGTAACTGCTGATGCGTCCCCGTTTCGCGCACCTGTCCTTTGTGCATGACGATGATCTTATCGGCGCGCTGAATGGTTGAGAGGCGATGCGCGATAATCAGCGACGTTCGGCCTTCGACCATCCGGTTGAGCGCGTCGCGCACACGGAATTCAGTTTCCGTGTCAACGCTTGAAGTGGCTTCGTCGAGAATCAGAATCTTCGGATTGTGCGCCAAGGCGCGCGCAAACGAGATCAGCTGCTTCTGGCCGGTCGAGAGCGTCGATCCGCGCTCTTGCACCTCTTCCTTGAAGCCTCCCGGCAATGTCCGGATGAAGTCGGCAAGATTCACATCTTCGGCCGCCTGCGCCACATCCTCATCCTGAATGCGCGCGGTACCGAGCCGTATATTGCCTTCGATTGTGCCGGTGAAAAGAAATGGATCCTGGAGCACGACGCCGATGCGGCCGCGCAGTTCGTCGAGATTCATGTCCTTGATATCAACGCCGTCGATGCGGATTGCGCCCTTTTGCACGTCGTAGAAGCGCATGAGCAGCGAGATGAGCGTAGTTTTGCCGGCGCCTGTGTGCCCGACAACGGCGATGGTCTCGCCCGGTTCGATCGAGAAACTCACGTCGCGGAGAACCCAATCGGGGGTTGCGTTTGTGGCAGCTGAGTGTGTGAAAGCCGAGGGTGTGGCAGCGGGGCTAAGCCCAGTCCCTACACCGGCTGTGTCCGCGCTGTCCGTCGGCTCATCTCGATACGAGAACCACACATGATCGAACTCGATTCGGCCCGGGCCCGTTGCTTTTTTGGTGACGGCGGGCGATGTGATCTCCACTTTCGTATCGAGCAGTTTGAATACGCGTTCACCCGCTGCCATCGCTCCTTGCAGGATGTTGTATTTCTCGCTCAAATCCTGAATGGGTCGGAAGAAGCGCTGCGCGTATTGCATGAAGGCGACGAGCACGCCGATTGTAGCGACGCCGCGGACCACCCCGCCGCCGCCAAACCAGATGATGCTGGCGATGGCGATCGACGACAGAATTTCGACCACGGGGTAATAAGTCGCGTAGGCGAGAATCGCGTCCTTATAGGCCTCCATGTGCGAGGCGTTGATCTTGGAGAACCGATCGTGCGCGCGCTTCTCGCGGTTGAACAGCTGCAGCACCAGCATGCCGGAAACGGCTTCCTGTAGGAACGAATTGATACGCGCGATGGCGGTGCGTATGCGGCGGTAGGAATCGCGCACCTTGTCGCGAAAGATCTTGGTCACATATACGATCAGCGGCAGCACGGCGAAAGTGACCAGAGCCAGCTTCCAGTTCATGCGGAGCATGATGATGAGAATGCCGGCGAGCACGAACACATCTTCAAAAATCGAGACGACACCAGCCGTGAACATTTCGTTGAGGGCATCGACGTCTGTGGTGACGCGCGTGACCAGGCGGCCGACGGGATTCTTATCGTAGAAGGCGATGTGCATGTGTTGCAGGTGGCGGAAAATCTGGCTGCGCAGGTCGAACATCACCTTCTGGCCCGTCCACTGCATCAAGTAGGTCTGGACGAACTCCAGCACAAACGTCAGCAGCAGCAGGCCAATGTAGAGGCCGCCAATCTGCGCGATGCCGGTCAAAGGCGCACTGCTAAGGCGGTCACCGATCCAGGAATGCGAGTGGGGAGTCTTGGTGAGGTACTTGTCGATGGCAATTTTGGTGAGCAGCGGCCCCAGCACGTCGGCAAACGACTTGAGGATGATGGCCGCCAGCGCGACCAATACGTGCCACTTGTAGGGACGCAAATAGCGCAGTAGCCGCCGCATCAGGCGCGCGTCATACGCTTTACCTAGTATTTCCTCTTCCTGGGCCATGCTTTGTCGGGAACTGCGCTCTGCCTGTGCGAAGCGGCACTCTATCCTAAAGGTTACCTCATATAGATAGCAGAGCGGCCCCGGCGGATGGAAAAGGTTTGGAGACTATCTGGCGTTGGTCGTGCTGGCTGCCGTCGGCTGGACAGGCGAGCATTTGTTGGCGGCCCCCTCCATTTTTTCTCCAAGCCGCCTTTGTCGGTGAACTGCTTCATCCATTTTGTCAGCGGTTCGAGAGGCTTTCGGTCAGCCACGTGATAAGCGAGGTTATTATCTCCGCCAATCCCTCGTAAATCGCCCTTTGTGTTGAAGGACGCTGAGACTGCCAGGTCCTGTAGCGTATCGGCACGCGGTATTTGCAACTCCGTCATGAAGCCCTCTCGCATCATTTGGCCCGGAATGCCTTGATCGCTGGTGCTGTTTCTAAGTTCTTGAGAGTTCAAGAGAGTCTGAAGTTGTTGGATCGCCTCTGAATCGACGTGACCCTCCACGACTCGATCGTGGCGGTTCGCCGTGTAGCGCTGCTCGCTGTGCTCCCGATGAAAGCGGCCGTCTCCAAAGACGATTGTGCAATCGCTATCGGCGTAGCCCCGTAGACATGGCTTAGCTTGACGCGAAACAGGAAGTTTTGGCTCTTTACAGCCGCTGGACTGGCGGTTGTAGCTGTTGCAGTCCCAATCATGCGCGCATCAGAGGGCAGCGCGCAGCGCGTTGGAGTTCCTTGCACGCGAGTTGCAGATGGATGAGTTTTTTGAAGATCCTGAAACCACTGCACTAACGGATCGATGGAATCCCTCAAAGGCTTGCGAGCTGTCGAAGACAAGAAGGTAAGCACTTGCCATCCGTCCTCACGATCGATGGCAATCTGGAGAGCGGCATCGGATGCATCCGCGATGAGTGGCTCATGAATGTCCGCTTGCGAAGCCTTGCTGAGTTGATCATTGGCCACAAGCTTAGGCATCGAATCCATGGAAGTCGGTTGGAGCCAGCCCGCATACATTTCATTCTTGTCGCGGTATAGCTTCTCTACCCGAAAACGACCATCCTCGTTAACCAAGGCACAGACTGCTTCGCCGGGTTGCGCACGCTCTATACGCAGGATGGGGCGCGCGCCAGATTGACCGTTTGCTCCAACCGAAATTGCGACGATACAAACCACGAAAACGAGATATTTTTTCATGTTAGCCGGCAGAAACAAGTTAATAACACGAATCAAGCGTCCATTGCGAGAACTTTGTATGTTAAGTGCTCTTGAAAAGACAGGAGCGACTCTGAGCCGGTACCTGCAGTGAGTACATAAGCCTCGGCTGTGCCCGCATTCTTCGAGCTCATCCCAAACATGGGTGTGTGATCCCCGTCACCGCGCCCTGTGCTGCTTTTGCCTACAGTGCCGATTATCTTCGTGCCGGGAGACGGAAGTGCCATGACTGCACCAAATAAGTTGCAAAACAATAGCGCGACGGAAAAGAGAGAAGAACGAGGGACGTGGTTCCAAGGGTCTCCCAAGGAGTGCGCGGACGCGTTTCACCCTGTTGGTTCGCCGTGGAGGCTGATATTGCTGGGCGCTCCTGGCGTCGGCAAGGGCACGCAAGCCTATCTGCTAAACCAGCACCTTAAGGCCTGCCATCTTTCCACAGGCGATTTGTTCCGTGCCGCCTCAAAGCAGAACGAGTGTGATCTGACTCCCGCCATGAAGTCGGCCATGGACATCATGCGCCGCGGCGAACTCGTTCCCGATGCGACCGTCTGGGAGATGGTGCGCGAACGCGCGGCCTGCATCCGTTGCGAGGGTGGATTTGTGCTCGATGGATTCCCGCGAACGCTGGGCCAGGCGAACTCGCTAAAGCACCTGATGGAAGGCGAGAAGATTTCGCTCACAGCCGTGGTGAACTATGAATTGCCGCTGGCGGAAATTGTGGCGCGGCTCAGCGGACGGCGTACCTGTGAGAAATGTAAGGCAGTCTTCCATATCACGGGACAGCCACCCAAGGTTGAGGGCGTGTGCGACCGCTGCGGCGGGCGGCTCTTTCAGCGTGAAGACGATCGTCCGGAATCGATTACAGTGCGCATGCAAGCCTATGACCGCAGCACCGCGCCATTGATCGAGTTCTACCGCTCGCTCGGTTTGCTGCTGCCAATTGCGGCAACGGGATCGCCCGTCGAGATTTGCGCTCGAACGATTGCCGCGCTTGTGGCGCGCGCGGGTGGTGCTGAGCGCCTAGCGGGCTGCGGAAAAATCTAAGCGCGAGAAAGAAAGGGAAGGGCACGACCTCGGTCGTGCCCTTAATCGCTGAAAATAAATCGGCGCTTTAGCGCCTGCGGACCGATCTCCTGCGGGCCAATTTTAGGTCTTAGCCTTTCTCGAGGCGCGCGCGGGACGGAGCCTTCTGGCGATTTCCAGCCTGAGTGTTTACCGAAGAAGCCAAGCCGCCAGCCGCATCGATTTCTTTTTCCTTCTGCGCTTTTCTCTGCGCCCCAGCTGCAAGATTGGCATCCTGCGGCTTGCCGCACGAAGGGCAAACTACTTCGGCATTGTGATTCTCCATTTCGCGTAGGAAGTCTGAGAGCGCCTGACCGCAGTGCTGGCAGAGGGATTCAAGGTTGTCGTTGCTGGCCGTCATGTCACTTGTCATTTTGTTGCTTGTCATCTTCGGGGATTTGGCTCCTCAGCCACTATTTTAGGACTATATCCTCGCTTGCGAGGCTCATTGCGACCATACAATGGTTGCAGCGTGACTCTCGGCCTGTACATATCGATTCCCTTCTGTCGGACCAAGTGCAGCTACTGCAATTTTGCCTCGGACGTGTTCTCGAAGAGCGCGTTTGAAAACTATGTGGCTCGCGTCATCGAGGACATCAACCGCGCGCACGAAACCGCGTCGGAATTTGGATGCATACCCGTCGAAATGGTTGACTCCATTTATCTGGGCGGAGGCACGCCGTCCATCCTCGACGATGCGCAACTGCTGCGCATCTTCCAGGCTGTGCGCCAGCAATTTGTCGTCGCATCTGACGCGGAGATCACGGTGGAGTGCGCGCCTGGGACGTTGACTCCAGCGCTGATCGAAACTCTACAGCAATGCGGCGTGAATCGTGTCAGCCTGGGAGTGCAATCGTTTGTGGATCGCGAGGCGCAGGCTGTCGGCCGGTTGCACAAGCGTTCCACTGTGTATGAGGAAGTGGCGAGATTGCGCGAGGCTGGGATCGACAGCATCAACATTGATTTGATTGCGGGGCTGCCGCATCAGACAGAGGAGAGCTGGAGTTTCTCGCTGGCGGAAACTGTGGCGCTTGGCGCACCGCATGCCAGCGTCTATATGCTGGAGGTGGACGAAGACTCGCGCCTGGGCCGCGAGTTGATTGCCGGAGGCACGCGTTTCCACGCCCACTTTGTTCCCGACGACGAAGCGACCGCCGACTTTTATGAGCGGGCCTGCGAAACGTTGAATGCGGCTGGTATTGCGCAGTATGAGATTTCTAATTTTGCGCGGATGGGTGCGGAGTCGCGTCACAATGTGAAGTACTGGACGAGGCAGCCG
>JBAVYO010000437.1:0-16724 GCA_049698855.1 Terriglobales bacterium | reverse complement strand
GAGCCGGCATAATCGGTAAGCAACTCTTAGATCGCGGGGCGTACGCGCGAGCGGATTTCCGTGGCGTCGATTTCCGGAGACTCGGCGAGGACGGAATCCCGGACAAGCGGAATGATATGCTCAATCGTAATCGGCATTTCCGCCGCGTAAATAATAGCTTCGAGTTGGGGTTTAAGACTCATAAACAGTTCTCAGTTCCCAGTTCTCAGTTCTCAGTTTCCAGAAAAGCCATCGGCTACGGGCGTTGACTGAGAACTGAGAACTGGGAACTGAGAACTCTATTTACTTCCAATCATCGCGGATCGCGCCTTGTTCCGCCATCACTTCTTCAAAGTGCGAATGCTTGCGCACCAGCACTTCGCCGAACACGTGATCCTGTTTCACCTGAATCGCCTGCAGCCGCACCAGTTCGAGCATCGCCAGAAACATGCACACCAGAGCCTGGCGCGACGGCACATTCCGCAGCATCTGCTTCAGGCGAATGGGACGATCCTCGAATGAGAGGCGGCGATACAGATATTGAATCATCTGGCCGATCGTGACCGTCTCTTCGTTGACTTCAAGAATCGGGCGTGTGCGCGCGCGGTCGAGAATCTGCTGGAACGTTTTGACCAGATCGATTACGTCCGCCGCTATTTCGGGCTCGGTGCCTTCGGCGTCGATAAACTCATGAAGCGCGGGATTGCTTAGCACCGCCTCTTCAATCTGCTGCTTCTGCAAAAGCATTTGCGCCGCCGACTTGAACTTTTCGTGTTCAAGCAGACGGTTGACCAGCTCGCTGCGCGGATCTTCCGGCGCGTCGGTGGGCGCGAGCGGGTCGCGCGGCAGCAGCATCTTCGACTTGATGTGAATCAGCACCGCCGCCATGTAAATAAATTCGGAGGCGACGTTCACATCCAGCTGCCGTATGCGTTCGACGTAAGCGAGATATTGCGCCGTGATTTTGGCGATGGGGATGTCGTAAATATCGATGTCCTGCTTGCGAATCAGATCGAGCAGCAGGTCCAGCGGTCCTTCATATATCTCGCCAAGTGCAATGGAGAAGGGAAAGTCGCTTTCCTTTTCTTTCTTGGCAGACTGTGGCTGATTTGCCTTCGTGTGTGCGTTGATCGGAACAACGACCGGCACAACGCGCGCAGGCTCACTGTTCTTCGACTCCGCAGTGACCGAGGGAGATTGCTGGCCAGCGTTCTCTGTGGACGGTCGAGGGGCGTCCGCAAAATCGACAGGTACGGATTGGGATAATTCGGTCACTTCGCGGAATTCTTCTCTTTCGACTCCTCGCCTCTGTATCCCACTGGCGGCTCGTAATCGAGCGAGATGCTCATCGCATCGCGAACTTCGTTCATGGTTGCGCCGGCCACATCGCGGGCACGAGAGGAGCCTGCTTCCAGAATATCCCAGGCGAGGCGGGGATTGTCCTCATATTTTTTGCGGCGCTCCTGCATCGGATTGAGGATTTTGACGATCGCATCGGCGACCCAACCCTTGCATTCGATGCAGCCAATGCCAGCCGAGCGGCAGCCTTCGTTCACTTTGGCCATCGTTTCCGGCGAGCTGAATATTTTGTGCAGATCGCCCACCGGGCAAACGTCGGGATTGCCGGGATCGGTGCGGCGAACGCGCGCCGGATCGGTCACCATCGGCTTCAGCTTTTGGCGAACCACTGGCTCCGGATCGGTGAGCATGATCGCGTTGCCATACGATTTCGACATTTTGCGGCCGTCGGTTCCGGGCAGGCGCGGTGCGGGAGTGAGCAGGGACTTCGGCTCGGGAAAAACGGGGTCTACGACATAGACAGTATTAACAAGAACCTGGCCGTATTTCTCCATACACCATGCTCGTTGGGCTGGATTTAACTTTTCACTTTCAACTGTTCTCGGATAGAAGCCGTTGAACCTCCGCGCGATTTCGCGTGTCAGTTCGACGTGCGCCACCTGGTCTTCGCCAACCGGCACGACATCGGCTTTGTAAATCAGAATGTCCGCCGATTGCAGCACCGGATAGCCTAGAAAACCATACGTGCCCAGGTCTTTTTCCTTGATGTTCTCTTTTTGCTCTTTGTAGGTCGGCACCCGCTCAAGCCAGCCTAAGGGCGTGATCATGGAGAGCAGCAGGTGAAGTTCGGCGTGCGCGGGCACATGCGACTGGATGAACATGACGCATTTTTCAGGATCGAGTCCCGCGGCGAGCCAATCGAGCAAAACGTCAACGGAGTTTTCTTTGATATGCGAAGTGTCGGCGTAGTCGGTGGTCAGAGCGTGCCAGTCGGCGATGAAAAAGAAGCAGTCATACCGGTCCTGCAATCGGACCCAGTTTTCGAGCGCGCCAACGTAGTTGCCCAAATGAAGCTTGCCGGTCGAGCGCATGCCGCTGAGCACGCGTTTCTTGTTCGGGGAAGTGGTCATTCGGAATTTGCCCGGCGAAATAGCGAGATCTTCAGGGTCATGGCGAATGCTTGATTCTAACAAAGGAACCGCCAGCTGCGAGCTTCGGGCCGCGGGCCGTCGAAGCACGAGTTCGATGGCGAATATTAAGATGCGGGGTCACCGCCGTCCGCCTCTAATGGCTGCGTCCCCGGGCGCGGGGCGCGCTCGGAACTGCCGGCAAGTTGGCTGGCGCTATACGGTCGAATGGGCACGAAAGCTGCTGGTTGAAGTTTGAAGTTCTTAGCGCGTAGCTCGTGGCTCAGAGCTACTGTCCCGCGCGGATCGGCGAGACTACCAGCTGTCCAGCAGGCCGTTTTCTGCCGTCGGCCTTCTCGTGCTGATAAACGAGTGAGAGTGCGCCATCCGCCGCGGTGGTTGCGCCCGCGAGTTCGGCGGCCAGCCCCTGATAAGAGCGGCTCACATCGTGATTCCCCATCATGGCGACGGGGCTTCCCTTGTCAATCGCCGGTCCAATGAGCTGGTAGTTGTTCGGAACCTTCCAGAGCACCTGGCAATTGGTAGCCTTTTCGACATCCTCGTCGGTAAAGCCGGGGATTTTCTTATAGCGGTTGAGCACTACGCGCAAACGATCGCGCCCGGCGCCCTCCTGCAAAAACTGATGAACGCGGCCCGCGCTCCACAGTGAAACCACGTCGGTTTGGGCCACCAGTAAAACCGCATTCGAGAGGTCACTGATCATCTGCATGGTGCCGTCGAAACGGCCAGAGCAATCCGCAACCACAAAGTGATACTGGCTCACGAGCAGATCGAAGAGGCGCGCCAGTTCGGACCCCGTCGGAACCGTACCGTGTGGCGTCTGAGCGCCGGCCAGCAGATGCAGGCCATTGCGATAAGGCGTCATCAAGCCATCGAGCAGCGAGAGGTCCATGCGATGCAGGTTCTGCAGCGCATCCACAATCGTAAACTGCGGGCGAAGATTCAGTTGTAGAGCGGCGTGCCCGATCGGTGCGAAATCCACGAAAACCACGCGCCCATGCGCTTCCTGCAAGGCGATGGCTGTATTGACGGCGGTGGTGGTGGCGCCCGCCCCGCCCTTGGCGTTGAGGAAAGTAAAGACGCGGGCTTTGCTGGAGCTGCGCTGCGCGCGGCTCAACGTCGCCGTAAAGCGAGTAAAGGCTTCCATCAGCGCTTCGTGGCTGGCCGAACGGTCCACATACTCGCGCGCACCGGCTCGCATCGAGGAGACGATGGTAGTGGGCTGGTTCATTTCGCCCACTGCAAAAATCGAAATGTCGGGAACGCTTCCGTGGATCAGCTCAATTGCGCGTACCGCTCGCTGTGCGTTCCGCGGGTCGATATCCACCAGCACAATTTCGGCGCGCTGCTCTTCAAGTTGGCGCAACACCGCGTCACTCGGCCCGTGAGGGAACCCGACATGGTTCAGGACCGCATGGGCCATGTGCGTGCTTTCCACGCGCGTATTAAGAATGACGGATTGTTCGCGATCCTCGGCGAGGATGGCGACTGCGATTCCCTGCATGAGCCGATTCTCGGTGTTCAACGTCATGCTACGAGCTTCCCGCGCTGGGGCCAAGTGACCATCGTAATAAAGCGCCTTAGTGAGATTCAGGTTGGCTGCTGGGTTTCAGGAACGTGAAACCAAGACAGAACTGCAAGCAAATCGATTGTAAGGCAGAAAACTGGGATTGGGAAGCCTGCCGGAAAGGAAAAACCCGAGTCGTTAGTTCAGGAAAAAGGCCGCCGGAAGAGGGCTTTCAGCGAGTTAGCGGCCGTGACGCTTCCGCGCCGGCGGCAGAAATTCGCATAAATTGTGAGACCGGTTCGGCAGCATCGGCCGGCAAGTATTCGTAGGAATCGAGCTGCGCCGCAATGCCGGTTCGCCGGCCACCCTGAGCCCGTGCAGCGCGCAAAACATGTCCGCGGCAACGCACAGGCATGCTCTCCCCCAAAGTAATTTCGGAAGGCATCGTAAACGTCAATTCCACCACCATGCCCACGGGCAGCTCCGCTTCTGTGTAGAAGAAGATACCGCGGGCGCTCAAATCCTGGGTGAATCCGGAGACGACGCCTCCCTCGAAGCGCACTGCCACAGGCATATGCAGCTCAAAGCGCTGAGCGGCGCGGCGTTCCACGCGGTTTGATTCGGGATTCGTCATCGTTCTTGCATTGATGCGCTAGAGCGGAATAGCAAAGAACCACTGTACCCCGGAATCGAGCGGCGGGAAAGTTGCAAGTCGGTGACGTGTACGAGCTGTGGAAAACTGCCATAAAAGTAAATAGCTCTGCAGCGAATCGAACGGGCAAAACGAGATCTGACACGTTCGTCGCGTGCGGCTTTCCGCAGGTTGCCCGCATCGATAAGATGTGACAAGGTTGATGAGAGTGACTCAAGCGGCGAACTCGACGACCGACCTCCCGGAGGTAAACAGCTCCCAGAACCGATGGGCCGCGACTTTGCGCGCGCTGCGGCACCGCAACTTCCAGCTTTTTTTTGGCGGGCAACTGATCTCGCTGATCGGGACCTGGATGCAAACCGTGGCGCAATCGTGGCTCGTCTATCGCCTGACTGGGTCGCCGCTTCTGCTGGGCGCGGTCGGTTTCTCCAGCCAGATCCCGGTTTTCCTGGTTGCGCCGCTGGGCGGCATTACGGCCGATCGCGTGAACCGCCAACGGCTCATCATTGCAACTCAAACCTCTTCCATGATTCTCGCCGGCGTCCTGGCCTGGCTCACGTTGAGCGGACACGTCCATATTTGGCACATTTTTGTGCTGGCCGCGCTGCTGGGAGTGGTCAATGCCTTCGATATTCCCGGGCGGCAATCGTTTCTCGTGGACATGGTCGGCAAAGAGGACCTGATGAACGCCATCGCTCTGAACTCATCGATGTTCAACGGCGCGCGCATCATCGGTCCGGCAGTGGCGGGTATTCTGGTTGCGCGCATTGGCGAAGGCTGGTGCTTTGCGGCGAATTCTCTCAGCTATATCGCCGTGATCCTCGGGCTGATGTTGATGCAGGTGCATTGCGTGCGCCGCACCAGTGGCAGTTCCCCCATCGAAGATATCGTCGCGGGATTCCGCTGGGTCGCCGAAACAAAGATCATCCGCGCGCTGCTTCTGCTGCTCGGGCTGATCAGCCTGGTGGGCATGCCATACGTCGTGCTGATGCCGATATTCGCCGACAGGATTCTGCATGGCGGCGCGCGCGGGTTGGGTATCCTGATGGGCGCAACGGGCGTGGGCGCAATGTTCGGCGCTCTCACGTTGGCTGCGAAAACCGGCATTAAGGGACTGGGTCGTTGGGTAGCATATGCCTGTGCCGGGTTCGGAATCAGCCTGATTATGTTCTCTTTTTCGAGATGGTTCTGGGTATCGGTGGCTCTGCTGATGCCAGCAGGCTATTCCATGATGTTGCAAATGGCATGCTCCAACACGCTGATTCAGACTATGGTCCCCGACCAGCTTCGCGGGCGAGTCATGGCTGTGTATTCCATGATGTTCATGGGGATGGCTCCATTTGGAGCATTATTTGGAGGGGCGCTGGCACATCGTATGGGTGCGCCAATTACGGTTGCGGCAGGAGGCGTTGCCTGCGTATTCGGCGCGATCTGGTTCAGGCGGGCTCTGCCAGAAATGCGGGGCGAGGCGAGGCGATTGATCCGAGCGCAGGGCGTGGGCGGCGGAGAGCCCCCGCAAGAACTGAACGCCCAGCCGGCAGAAGAGTGACCTAGACCGTAGCGCCGGCGCCCTCGCCGGCTGTGGCGCGGGCACCCTGCCCGCGCAACTTGACTCTGCTTCCCTATACCAGTTCCTGCGACACAGCCGCGTCCTGCTCCAGATCCTGTTTTTCCGGGCCGGCGGCCAGCGCCGTAACACCATACTCGTAGCCCTTATCGAAGGCCTTCAAATTCAGCTCGCGGAAACTTGCCGGCACCGAATCGGCCACCGCCTTGCGCACTGCGTCAGCTTCGAGCAAGCGCGTAACTGCGGCAAAGAATCCCACCATCACAATGTTGAGCACCATGCGCTTGCCCAGCTCTTCGGCGATGCGTGTGGCAGGCACACTATAAATACGGGCATACTGGCTCACGTCCGAAACGCGGACCAAGTCGCGCTCGATGATGAGCGTGCCACCGTCTTTCAGTTCAGGTCTGAACTTCACATACGCTTCCTGTGACATCACGACCATAATGTCCGGCTGCGTGACGTAGGGATACAGCACCGGCGTGTCGGACAGTATCAGCTGCGCGCTGCACGCTCCGCCGCGAGCCTCTGGACCAAAGTTCTGCGTCATGGTCGCATACTGGCCCTGGTGAATGGAGCAGGCTTTGCCGAGCACAATGGCCGAGAGGATTACTCCTTGGCCTCCGAATCCCGCAACACGAATCTCAGTTAGTGGCATGAGTCCTCCTCGCAACCGCCGTCGGCGCTGCAAGCCAATCCTTGCTCTTCGTCGTAGTCCACGTATTTATCGCCCAGGCTTTCGTGCATCTGCGCCTTCAGAAGCGAGCCGTAGTCGGGCCGATCGCGGTCTACGAACTTGCCGACAATGATTTCGCCATTCAGCGTAAGTCCGACTTCGCTGGTGGGCGCGCCGTGTTTCGTTTTGCTCTTTTCCTTGTAGTACTTCATGGTATCGAGCCCGTCGCCCAGCTTGTTGCGGCGCTGGTAAAGCGTGGGGCAGGGCGAAATCACTTAGATGAAACTGAATCCCTTTTTGTTGAAAGCTTCCTGGATGGACCGCGACAACTGGCGCACGTGGAAGGTGGTCCAGCGCGCAACGTAGACCGCGCCAGAGGCCTCGACCAGATGGGGCAGATTGAACGCCGGCTCGAAGGTTCCGTATGGCGAAGTCGATGTCGTCGCGTGTCCCGGAGTCGTAGGAGCGGTCTGGCCTCCCGTCATTGCATAAATCAGATTGTTGACGCAAATCACTTTGAGGTCGATATTGCGGCGTGCGGCGTGAATCAGGTGATTGCCGCCGATGGCGGAAAGATCGCCGTCGCCCGAGTAGACCACAACGTTCAGGTTGGGATTGGCGAGCTTCAATCCAGTGGCGAACGGAATCGCACGGCCGTGCGTAGTGTGAAACGAGTCGAGCTTCACATATCCTGCCACGCGGCCGGTACAGCCGATCCCGGAAACGAGCGCCAGGGTCTTGAGGTCGATCTTGGATTCGATCAGCGCTTCGGCAAAGCAGTTGACGGTCGTCCCGATGCCACATCCGGGGCACCAGATGTGCGGCATGCGGTCGCTGCGGAGGAACGGTTCGACGGGATTGCCGGGCGTTTGACCGACCGGCAAGGGATTAACAAGAGTGGTCATCGAGCAACCTCCTGGATCACGGCGAGAATATCTTCGGGACGATGCACGCTGCCTCCAGCGTGAGGTACGAGGTACGTCTTGGCTCTTCCTTGCGCGGCGCGTTGCACTTCGCGCGACATCTGACCGAGGTTGAGCTCAGGCACGACGAAGGCTTTTGTGCGGCCCGCCAGTTCGTAGATCTTGGCGTCCGGAAACGGCCAGGCGGTAATCAGGCGAAGCTTGCCGACTTTCAACCCTTGAGCGCGCGCCATATCAATGGCACGTTGCGCGACCCGCGACGTGATGCCGTAGGAAACGACGATCACATCGCACTTCTCTGTCGAGTCCTCTTCGACCATCGTGATGCGGTCGATGTTGGAAAGAATTTTGTTCTGCAAACGCCCCACCAGTTTCTTCTGCATCGGCGGGGTCATGTTGGGATAGCCGCGATCGTCGTGCGTCAGGCCGGTCACGTGGAACTTATAGCCTTCGCCCGCATGCGCCATCTCCGGAACCATGTCGCCGTTGGTGCCGTAGGGCAGGTAATCTTCTACGGACTTGTGCGTATGTTTCCGCGGAATGACTTCAATCTCGTCCGCCGGAGGAATCACAACCTTTTCCGTCATGTGGCCGACGACTTCGTCCATCATGAACATGACCGGAACACGATATTCTTCGGCCAGGTTGAACGCCTTGATGGTCAGGTCGAAGCACTCCTGCGGAGAATTCGGGCAGAGTGCGATGATCTCGTAATCGCCGTGCGATCCCCACTTCGCCTGCATCATGTCGCCCTGCGCGGGAAGCGTAGGCAGTCCGGTCGATGGTCCGCCGCGCTGTACATCGACAAAGACGCATGGCGTCTCCGTCATCGCTGCGTAGCCAATATGCTCCATCATGAGCGAGAAGCCGGGGCCGGAAGTCACGGTGAACGCTTTCGCTCCGCCCCACACGGCGCCCTGCAGCGTGATCGAGGCGGCGAGTTCGTCTTCCATCTGAATGAAGCAGCCGCCTACGACAGGTACACGCTGAGCAAATCGCTCGACGACTTCAGTCGAAGGTGTGATCGGGTAGCCGGAAGCAAAGCGCGCGCCCGCAGCCAGTGCGCCTTCGCAGCAGGCGTGGTCGCCATCCAGAAAATGAGTGCCAGTCAATACGCCGCGCGGATCAGCCTTCATTGTTTCACCTCGAGTGCCGGTTTTGCCTGCGGCTTGGGCGGCGCGGTCTTGCCCGCCTCGATCTTGACTCCGTCGGTCTTCGCTCCGACTGTCTTCGCTCCAACCGTCTTGGGTCCGTCGACCTTGTGTCCATAGATCGCGAAGTCGGGACAGTACATGCCGCACAAATCGCACCCGCTGCACTTCTCCGGCTCGACCACATGCGGCGGATGATAGCCTTTGGAATTAAACGCCGAGGAGAGTGCCAGGACTTTGGTGGGACAGAACTCCACGCAGAAGCCGCAAGCCTTGCATCGCTCGACAACGATGGATACGCGTCCTTTTGCCACGTTACCCCCACAAACAGGAGCGTTAGGCGCTCCCGAACGTTAGGGAAACATTATGGATTTTTCCTGTCGCATCGTGGTGTGATGTGGGTCACGGACGCTTGTGAGGTCAGCTACAGGGCCGCGAAGAGCTTGTCTCGGTTACTTTTCCACGGTGAAAATGGTTAGTGGGCGTAATCGAGATTTATCGCCAGTTGGGAAATCGGTGAGGCGTTACCTGACGATTAGTGACGCATGGGCTACGCTTCTCAATAAGGATAACCTCCAGTATCATCCTTTCCATGCAAGAGAAGAATTCTGAAGAAGAACACCAATGCGAAGGCGACGAAACGGCGTTGAGAGAGCTGGTCACGGTTCGGACTTTCTTCAATCCGTCGGAAGCCATGCTCGCCAAAGCGCTGCTTGATTCAGCAGGTATCGAATGCTTTCTGGCGGACGATAACGCAGCTCGTGTTATCGGGGGGAACGTTCCAGGTGTCAGGGTGCAGGTGAGCAGGGTTGACGCTGAAGCAGCCAAGGCACTCCTAGACCAACCAATTCCCGAGGACAATGCTCTAGACAGTTGCTGAAACCAGGCGATTACACGTTTTGACCGCTGGTCAGTGAGCGATATGGGGATGTTACCCCAGCTGACTTTCGAACTCAGAACTCTTTCTCGATCCGCCTCACGCCGACCTGTACGCTTCTTCCGGCAGGCCGGTAATGCGCAATCCACTGTGTCCTTTGTGCCGGATATTGAGGCCAATCAGAAGAGCCGTGATCTGCTCGACGATGCGTGCGTTTTCCAGTCTGCCGCCGTCAAGGGCGCGAATGCGCGGAATTTTCGCAGCTAACTCCATCGCCGCTTCGGTGGCCTTCGGATCGTCGCTGCAAACGATCACATCGCAATCCACATCGTCGTCGCCGTTGAGCACATCGGCTGACACATTGTGAAACGCGGCTGCGACCGAAACGCCCTTGGGCACGAGTTCGGCTGTTTGCTGCGCGGCCGATCCTTGCCAGACTCCAAGAGTGCGGCTGGCACGGCCGCCAATCCCCGCCGCCAACGGCACTGTGGCATCAATCAAAATACTTCCCGGACGAATCGCGCCTTTCAACTGTTTGAGCAGCGCGGCTTGTCCGGCAAACGGAACGGTGAGCACAAGCAGATCAGTGGCCGCGCAGGCCTCTGAATTTCCCATGCCGGAAATGTGTGGCGCGGACCCGCCCTGAGCACCAGTCGAAGGGGCCCCCGCCCGCGTGCTGTCGCTGACGCGCTGACGGATAACTTCCGCCGTCTGTTGTGCGCGCCCCGCGTCGCGCGAACCGATGATGACCGTCTCTCCGGCGCGCGCCCAGCGCAAAGCCAAGCCCATGCCTGCGGGACCGGTGCCTCCGATCACCGCAATCGCGCGGTTCACGCCGACTCCTCAACCACCTCAACTTTGTCATTCCGAGCCGTCTCGAGCCGCGCTGGCGCGGCGAGGACGCGCGAGGAATCTGCTTCTTCTCCCGGCAATGACTTTTCCTCCGGCAGTTTGATCTTCAGGCGCGAATACTTCGTGTTGCGCTCGGCCGGGATGCGTCCGATCTCAAGAATCAGAGATTGGAAATCCTCCGGGCTGGTATATTCGCCCGCTTCCGCTCCCGCTTCGCGCGAAATGTTTTCTTCCATCAGCGTGCCGCCGTAATCGTTGGCGCCGGCCTGCAAGCAAAGTTGCGAAAGTCCTCGATTCAACTTGACCCACGACACTTGCACGTTGCGAATCGATCCCGCCAGCAGAATTCGTGCCAGCGCATGGATCTTCAAATGCTCTTCCATCGTCGGCCCTGTGCGCGCCAGGCCCTGCTGAAACAAAAGCGTGTTCTGATGCACGAACCCGAGCGGGACAAATTCGGTGAATCCGCCCGTCTCCGACTGAATCTGGCGGAACAGGGAAAGCTGCCGCACCCAATGATCGGGAGTTTCCATGTGTCCATACATTAATGTACATGTGCTGGGAATGCCGCATTGGTGAGCCGTGCGGATCACGTCCTGCCACTCGGCGACGGAGAGCTTATTGCGCGAAAGAACGCGGCGCACATCGTCGTCAAGCACTTCCGCCGCCGTGCCCGGCAGCGTGTCCAGGCCGTTATCCCGCAGCATCGAAAGATAGTCGCGCAGCGGCATGCCGGTGAGTTCGACGCCATAGATAATCTCCATGGGCGAAAATGCGTGAATGTGCATTTGCGGCACGGCCGCTTTCACCGCGCGCAGAATGTCACGGTAATAATAAGGAGGCAGATCGCGCGGCAGCCCGCCTTGTATGCAAACTTCGGTCGCGCCCAGATCCCACGCCTCTTTGGCCTTTCGCGCCATATCGTCGAGCGAGTGGAAGTACGTGTCATGTTCGCGCGGTCCGCGGCTGAAAGCACAAAACTTGCATCCCACAAAACAGATATTCGTGAAGTTCATATTGCGGTTGACGACATAAGTAACGATGTTGCCAACCAGATCGCGGCGCAGCGTATCGGCCGCGACCAGCAGCGCGACCAGATCCGCGCCGGTGGAATTCGCAAGAGCATGGCGCTCTTCGTCAGCCAGGCAGCCGCCGCCCTGTTTCTCCAGCACAAGCTCCAGCGCGCTGCGAATCGCCGGAGAGGCCGCGCCAGCGGCTCCTTCCCAACTCAGTTGCGTAAATTGTTCAAGCTTGAATTTTTCTGCCACAAACTTCTCCTGTCATTCGCGAATATCTTAGAAGTCTCAGTCCAGGAAATCTGTGATCTGGTACCAGCTTTCCCCTGTGTTCCTCTGTGTACTCCGTGGTTAACGCTTCGCGCTGTTACCAAACGAACCCCGCTACCGAAAAAGGTCGCGCTCGGCGGGCCGAAGTAATTCGCTCGCGCGGCCGTTTCCCCTCCGATAAGGATACCCGCGAACGATGCATGCAGGCACTCTCTCCAACTTGCCGCACACCAGCCCCGCCGCGCACGCCAGTTCATCGGCGACCGCATCGATCGTCGAGTGGAGCACGTATCCATGCCGATCGCACTGTCCGCGATAGTCAACAAGAGGCCGCATGCCCGCGACACCAATCGCGACTTCCGTCAGCCCCTCGCGCCAGGGGCGGCCGAAACTATCGCTGATAATCACGGCAATCTCAACTTGCGCTGCCTTTTTGATTTCGCGACGAAGCGCAGCCGCCGAGCGATCGGGATCTTTCGGCAATAGCAAAGCATGTTGGCCGCCATCGACGTTCGAAACATCGACGCCGCTGTTCGCGCAGATAAATCCGTGTCGCGTTTCGGTGATGAGCACCCCACGCTTCCGCCGCACGATTCGGCGGCTCTCGCGCAACGCCAATTCACATACTCGTGCATCGAGTTTGTAACGGCGAGCCCAAGCACGCGAAGCTGCGGAAGGCTGAATCGTGTCAAGCGAAACCATCGTGCCCTCTGCTTTCGAAACGATCTTGTGTTTCACAACGAGGATGTCGTCCACCTCAAAACTCAATCCCAATGTGCGCGCCGCAGCCAACAATATGGAGCTTAACGATGAGACAGAACGTATTTCGTCCTCAACCGCAATCGGCAAAATGCGGATTTCGCCGCGAAGTTGACCTTGAATGTTGCGGCTAGTATCGCGCGTAGATTTGCGGCGCACATCTTCTTTAGACTTTCCCAATGATGTCTTCGCCGCTCGCTTACCCATGCGCAACCTGGCTCCGCGCGGCCAGATTCCAGTCGCGCACAAGTTTCTGCGAGCGTCTTTCTCCCGCAGCCGCCGCGACGGCAAAAAGATCTTCAGGACGATCGATGTCGCGCGCAATGCCAGGCAATTCGAGCACAACGCAAGGAAGCCCGGTGGCCTTGGCGGCGGCAAGATGCGGGCGGAAACTGTCATTCCCAAAACGCAACGGAAACAAATCCGCCGGAGATCGCCACGCCGCATTCGTGCCGCGTCCAGCCGCATCGGGCACGAGCACGGTTCCGCCTGCAGGCGCAGCCGCCGCTATCTTCTCCAGTTCCTCAACCTCAATCAGCGGAATATCCGCGGGAACAACCAGAGTGCTTTTCGCGCCGCGCTCGCGGCAAATAGCGGTGGCCATTTCGATCGCGTGTGTCTCGCTGCTATTCTCACCATCCGCGATCACATCGAAATCGAACCGCGCTGCCAACGCGCGAGCAAATGGATCGCTGGTCACAACCGCAACCGCCGGCCGTCCCCGCCAATTCGCCAGCGTCTGGAGCACGTCTTCGCACATCGCCTGCGCCAGAGCAAAGCGCTCCTCGGCACTCAGGATGGCCGACAGACGCTGCTTTGCATTCGTCAGATTCTTAACCGGCACCAGAATCATGCGGACTCCCTTGCCGCCGGCACCGCCGATAGCTGCTGGCATGCCGTCAGCACGCTCTTCGCCAGCTCGACTCTATCCTCGCTTTTGCGCATGATGGTCGACACGCATTCTACCCGCAGGCTCGTCGCGCGCAAGGCTTCTTTGCGCAAAGCATCCGCGGCGGCGGCATCCTGCGAATCCACAATCAGCAAATCGAGAAAATCGCGATAGCATTCCGCAACGCCCGCGATCGATACATCAAATCCCTGCGCGGCCAACAGTGCGCCCGCAGGCCCGCTCACAGCGGCACCGCCCACAATCGGACTGACAGCTGTAATCTCAGCGCGGCATTCGCACAGCGCCTTGCGTATTCCCGGCACAGCCAGGATCGGCGCAACACTTGTGATGGGATTGCTGGGTGCAATCAACACCAGGTCCGCCGTTCGAATCGCCTCGATCACTCCCGGCGCAGGTTCAGCCTCCTCCGCGCCCGCGAATCGCACAGACTCAACCGTATCCCGATGCAAGCGCTGGACGAAATATTCCTCAAAGCTCAGCTCGCCAATCCCGGTCATCACTCGCGTCTCTACGCGCCAATCGCTCATCGGCAAAATCCGCTCGCGCACGCCAAGCCGCGATGCAATCTCCGCAGTCGCTTCACTCAGCGTCTTGCCGTCCGCCATCAATTTCGAGCGGAAAATATGTGTCGCCAGATCGCGATCCCCCGCGCGAAACCACGCGGGCTGTCCCAGTTCCCCCATCGCCTGCAGGCAGAAGAATGTCTCACCCTTCACCCCCCAGCCGCGCTCCGGGCTGAGTTTGCCCGCGAGCATATAGGTGATCGAGTCGATGTCGGGCGAAACATACAGGCCCCACCACCTCATGTCGTCGCCGGTATTCACAATGATCGTCAGCTCTTCCGAGCGCACAATCTGGCGCAGTCCATCCACAAACTTTGCGCCGCCCGTGCCACCGGTCAAAACCGTAATCATGCCTTTTCTCCGAAGATCGCCTGCTGGCTCGCGCGCAGCCGCTGCGCCAGCAAATCTCCATTCGACTCCGCCATCGCCGCGAACTCAGGATAAACCGGCAGCCGCTGCCGCAACTGGAACCCCTTGGCCAGCGTGCGTTCACGCAGTTGATCGAGATGCGGCCACGGCTTTTCGGGATTGATGAAATCCGGCGTGAGCGGAGAAATCCCCCCCCAATCGTTGATGCCGCCATCAACCAAATCGGCGTAGTGCGGATCGGAAAGATTCGGCGGAGCCTGAATATTCATCGCCGGCATCATCAGCCGCGCCACGGCCAGCGTGCGCAGCATATCGTTGCGGCCCGGTTCAGACCACGCACCCATCGGCGTCGCCGGTTTGGCGCGGAAATTCTGCACGATCACCTCCTGAACATGGCCATACTTTTCGTGCAGATCGCGTATGGCGTCGAGCGTGTCCACGCGCTCTTCCATCGTCTCGCCGATCCCAATCAGGATTCCTGTCGTGAAAGGAATCTTCTGCCGGCCCGCATCTTCTATTACGCGTAGGCGTTTGGCCGGCTCTTTGTCGGGCGCGTTGTCATGTGCGGCGTTCTTCGCCAGCAGGCGCGTGCTCGTCGTTTCCAGCATGAGGCCTACGCTCGGCGCAACGCGCGCCAGCCGAGCCAGCCATTCCGTGCTCATCAGTCCAGGATTCGGATGTGGCAGCAAACTCGATTCGCGCAGCACCTTCTCGCACATCGCTTCCAGATAATGCAGCGTGGATTTGTACCCAAGATGCCGCAACGTGTCGCGCATTTCCGGGAAAATTAGCTCCGGCTTGTCGCCCAGGCTGAACAGCGCTTCCGTGCATCCCATGCGCTCGCCCGCGCGGACCACTTCCATCACTTCGTCGGGCGTCATGGTATGCGCGCCCGGCTCGCCCGCGTCACGGCGGAACGTGCAGTATCCGCAATAATCGCGGCATAGGTTTGTCAGCGGTAGAAAGACCTTACGCGAATAAGTAATGATGCCAGGCTTGAACCGATCGCGAGCCGACTGCGCCGCAGCGAGCAGCGCGGGCAACACGTCATCGCCGGAGCGCAAGAGCACGCATGCCAGTTCGTGCGAGATCGGCTCAGTGCCGAGTTTCTCCAGCTCGTTGGCCGACGGCGGCGTTACTTGAGAAAGTACGGACATCAAGAGTTATCCCCAAAATCCGGTCGGGGCGCGGCTTTATATCTTGCCCACAACTCGCTGCGGATGGCTTCGATCATAACGGACCTGCCAGATCTTGTCCGAGTTCCGCCTTCGATCCTCGTCCTTGGATGCCTGTAGCTTTCCCTGAGATCGCAACAATTTTCCAGTCGCTCGTCCGTCGTGGTAGCGTGTTCAGTTGGATTGACCTGATTTGGCGGATGAACGCTATTAGCACCATGAACCTGACCGCAACCGATTTCCGCAAAGCGATGGGATGTTTCGCAACCGGCGTCACGATCATTACGGTTGACCAGGATGGCGATGGCGAAATTCATGGCATGACTGCGAACGCGTTTACGTCGGTGTCACTCGACCCTCCGCTGATTCTCGTCTGCGTCGACCAACGTGCGCGCACACACGCTCATCTTCACGCACGCAAACGTTTCGGCATTAACGTGCTGAGCAGCGAGCAGCAGGCAATTTCGGAATACTACGCACGTTCTTCCGACGGCTCGAAATCAGAAACACATCAGCATGCCGAAACTGCCGGTGCACGCTTCGAGCGCACCGCGCACGGCACGCCGGTTTTGCAGGGCGCGCTCGCGTATCTTGAATGCCGCCTGCGCTCGGCGCAGCCAGCAGGCGATCACACCATCTTCATCGCCGAAGTGGAACACATCGAAGTGCGTGAAGGCGAACCGTTGCTCTATTTCCGCAGCCAGTATCGCGACATCGGGAAGGTGGAATAATCAGCCGACTGTCGAGTTAGGCGATGCGATGCGCTTTTTTCGCCATACGATGTAATCGGCCAAATCGGGCAACTCGATGTAGCCTAGCGATGCAGGATCGGTTGGCATTTCCGTCAGCTCCGTGTGCTGGAGATCCAGCGCGGCGGATCGTTCTCCAAGACCTGTATCCAAGATAACTAAGACCGCGCTGTGAGCCGTGGTCTTATCCATGGCATCCAGTCCCGGAACTGCTATCTGGATACCCAAGTCGCCGGGCCGCGATTTACTTTCTAGGGAACCTCTGAGCAACCATGAATTTTG
>JBAVYO010000436.1:0-1853 GCA_049698855.1 Terriglobales bacterium | reverse complement strand
GCCTTGCAGTGATGGCTGTCCGCTTGCTATCGCAGCAGCTTGCCTTGCCGGCTCACGAGACCAGACACAGGCTCGTCGTCCCAAACGTCGTAGCGACGGACCAGCGATCGGTCAGTTATCTTCTGCTCAATCGCTTTGAACATGTCGGCCACCCCGGGCGCCCCTTTTTCTTGTGCGGCGTGCGCATTGTCGAATTCCGCTTTCATCGCGGGACAAAGTTCACAATACAAAGCTTGCCGTTGACGCGAATGCTTTTCATGCTGGTAATAATGCCGAAGTGCGTCAACGTCATCGAAGAGCATCGTGATGACAAACTCAAAATCTTGTTGGACTCAGGCCTGTCCCAACGTTGATGAATTAAGCATGCGTAACCACTTGAGGTCCAAGCGAAAAACGTGCTTTCCGATGTGTTAACGATTTCAGATCAGAACGGTGCCATTGTCGGCTCAGGAATAACCGCCTGGAGCTCGGACGATGCATACGGGAAAACTGATCTTCGCTCAGCTCATGGGGCATTTGCCGCCCATGGTATTCGAGCGCTGCGTGGCTCGTTACAGCGGGAATCGCAAGGTCCAGAGCTTCACCTGCATGGACCAGTACCTGTGTATGGCGTTCGCCCAGCTCACGTTTCGCGAGAGTCTGCGGGACATCGAGGCCTGTTTGCGTTCGCAGAACGAGAAGCTCTACCACATGGGAATTCGGGGCCAGGTCTCGCGCAACACGCTCGCCAATGCGAACGCGACGCGGGATTGGCGGATCTATGCCGACTTCGCGCAGCGCCTGATCGGCATCGCCCGCAAGCTGTATGTGAACGAGCCCTTCGGCGTCGATCTGGCCAACACGGCCTACGCGCTGGACTCGACGACGATCGATTTGTCGCTCTCGCTGTTTCCGTGGGCGCCGTTTCGAACCACGAAGGCGGCGGTGAAGATGCACACGCTGCTCGATCTGCGCGGCAATATCCCGAGCTTTATCCATATCAGCGACGGCAAGATGCACGACGTGAACATCCTGGATCAATTGATTCCGGAAGCCGGCGCTTTCTACGTCATGGATCGCGGCTACATCGACTTCCAACGCCTGTACCGGCTGCATCAGGCGGGAAGCTTCTTTGTGACCCGGGCGAAGCGCAACATGGATGCCCAGCGCCGATATTCGCGGCCCACCGATCGCTCCATGGGCGTAATTTTCGATCAGACGCTCGTGCTGCAGGGGTATCAGTCCGCCAAGGATTACCCAGATCCGTTTCGCGGCATTCGATACAAAGACCCCGAGACCGGCAAGCGCCTGCTGTTCATCAGCAACAACACAGCACTGCCCGCCTTGAGCATTTGTTCTTTGTACAAGGCCAGATGGCAGGTCGAGCTTTTTTTTCGTTGGATAAAAATGCATCTACGCGTGAAGGCCTTCTTTGGAACCTCGGAAAACGCAGTGAAGTCGCAGATCTGGATCGCTGTCTCGGTCTACGTGCTCGTCGCCATCATCAGAAAGCGCCTGAACCTCACTCGCAGCCTGTACGAAATGCTACAGATTTTGAGCCTCAACCTCTTCGAGAAAACCCCGTTGGAAATAGCGCTTTCGCGTATTCCGGCGGGCCCGGAATCACCTCAAGAAGGCAACCAGCTGATTCTGCTATGAAAACGTTGGGACAGGCCTGTGTTGGACTATAAGGCGTGCGCCGAAAAGGCCATCGATTGGTTGAACATCTTTGCAGCGCTTCGCCATCGATACCGAGGCAATCCGCAAATTGCCGCTCTCCCTCCGAAGCCATCCCACTAGATTGCCGACATAGCCTTCGATTGAATCGCTGTCGTATTCCGGGCGAATGGTGACAACGTGACGCACTCTTGATC
>JBAVYO010000435.1:0-14792 GCA_049698855.1 Terriglobales bacterium | reverse complement strand
GAGATGAATGTGTGGATGTCAAACGGCACGTCTCATCTTTGGAATCTCGGCGAAAAGCAGCCCGCCACCGATTGGGAGCGGGAGATTGACCAGCTGATGCAGCAGCAGATGGTCACGCTCGATTACGCGAAGCGCAAGCGCCTCTATGATCGCGTGCAACAACTGGTAGCGGAAAACCTGCCCTTCATCTTCCTGGCGACACCAAATATTTTGGCCGGCGCAGACGCGCGTGTTGGCAACTTCCGTCCCGGAGTGCTCGATCCTTATACGCTGTGGAACGCGGATGAGCTCTACCTGCGCAACAGTATCGTGGAGAACGCTGGCGTGCGATGACCGGGACCGCAGCCAAACAGCAACGCGAATCATCCCACGCCTCGGATGAGCACTTGGTCAAGGGCTGCCTCAAGGGCGATGCCGAAGCTTGGGCTGCCCTTATTGATAAGTATAAGAATCTGATCTACTCGATCCCCATCAAGTTCGGCATGCACCAGGATGCAGCCGACATTTTTCAGGCTGTCTGCGTGGACTTGCTCTCGGAATTGCCCCGGCTGCGCGAGCACCGGGCGCTCCCGAAGTGGCTGATCCAAACCTGTTATCACAAATGCCTTCGCCATGAGCGGTTGGCGGGCCGGCAAGCTGACCTGTCGCCAGAGGATGCGGAGAAAGCCCTCGACCACAATGATCTCCCTCTTCCCGAACAGATGCTTGTGCAACTGGAACAGGAACAAATGGTGCGGGACGTAATCTCAGAAATGCCGGATCGATGCGAGCGCCTGATTCGCATGCTTTTCTTTGAGCTGCCCGTCCGCCCGTATGAAGAGATTGCGAAAGACCTAGGTCTCGCTACCGGATCGATTGGCTTCATTCGTGGCCGTTGCCTTTCGCGATTGAAGAAAGAGCTGGAAAAGAAGGGATTCGCATGAGCGCGCAGCCTGCACTCCAGACAGAGTCGGATGCTATCGTCGAAAAACTTCTTGCGCTGGACGACACAACGGCACGCCAGCAGTTGGTCGCGCAAAATCCTCAAATTGCCTGGAACGAGGTTGTCACCACACTTACGGAGCGCGTCTGGCAGGAAGTGCGAATCGACACGCACCGTGCAGACCAATTTGCGAACGCCGCTCTCGACGCTGCTCAGGCCACTTCCAGCGTAATCTCGCTGGCTCGAAGTTACCGGGCAAAAGCAAATGCCCTCTACGCCCTCGATCGACATGCGGAGGCCGTCGAGCAGCATGAAAAGGCGATCGCCTTCTTCGAGCAGGCTGGCGATGAGCCCCAGCTGGCGCGTACCCTGAGCGGCTCCATTCAGCCATTATTGCTACTTGGGCGTTATGACGAGGCGTTGGCTGCGGGTGAACGCGCCGCGGCGATCTTTACGAAGCATGGAAATACGCGCCGCCTGGCACGGCTTCAGATCAACCTCGGCAACATTTACCACCGCCAGGACCGCTTCACCGAGGCTCTGGCAATTTACGAAAACTCCTACCAGGAACTGCTGAAATACGACGATGGCGAAGCGTTGGCCGCTGTCCTCAGCAATCTTTCTCTTTGCTTCATCAGCCTGAACGATTTTCGGAAAGCGCTGGAATTTCACCGCATCGCCCGCCAACAGTGCGAGCAAAGAGGCATGCCGATTCTGGTGGCTTACGCCGACTACAACATTGCCTATCTCTACTTCCTGCGCGGCGAGTATGGAAGGGCGATCCAAATGTTGCGCGAAGCTGCGATCAGCGCAGCCAAAGTGGGCGACCCTTACCAATCTGCGCTCTGTAATCTCGATCTTGCCGAAATCTATCTGGAACTAAATCTCAGCACAGAAGCGAACGATCTGGGGCGCGCCGCGCATGCAGGCTTCGAGCAGCTTGGTTTCGGATATGAGGGCGCTAAAGCTCTTGCATTCGCAGCCATCGCCGCCAGCCGTATGGGGCAGGCCTTTGAGGGCGTTAAGCTCTTCGCAAAAGCGAAGGAGATGTTCGTCCTCGACAAGAATCTGGTGTGGCCTTCACTCATCGATCTCTATCAGGCCTTGATTTTGTTCAACGAGGGGCGACTCTTCGAGGCTCGACGGCTCTGCGTTGCAGCCCATGAATTCTTCGGCAAGTCACCCATGCGGGGAAAAGCAGTGCTGGCCGAATTACTGCTTGCACGCATCGCGTTGCGCCTGCAGGATACAAACGCGGCCCAGAAACACTGCCAGCAGAGCCTCGCCGCCCTTACAACACTGGATTCGCCCGTCCTTCTCTATCAAGCCGAGTTTCTGATGGGCGAAATTGGCCGAGCCACCGGAAAAGAACAAGAAGCTTATCTGTCTTATGGACGGGCGCGCGAGGCAGTCGAACGCCTGCGCGGCAGCCTGCGCGGCGAGGAGCTGAAACTCGCTTTCTTTCAAAACAAGCTGGAAGTGTACGAGAACCTTGTCGACCTATGTCTCCGTCGTCACAACAGCCTTGAGGAAGCCTTCGGGTATATCGAGGAAGCAAAATCCCGCGTGCTTGCCGATCTGCTGCGTCAGCCCGTGCACGTGCCATCGCCCGCTGACCACACCCAGAGCGAACTGGTGCGGTCCATCCGCAATCTTCGTGAGGAGCTGAACTGGTACTACAACCTGATCGAGCGTGAGCAGTTGCGCCCGGAAGAGCGTTCGGAGGAGAGGATCAAACACCTGGAAGAACAGGCTCGAGCCCGCGAAGCCGACCTGATGCGGGCGGCAAAGGAAGCCACCGTTGCCGAGGCACACGAGGCCGGTCTGGAAGTTTCCTCGGCCGTCTCGCTGGAACAGATTCGTTCCGCTCTGCCGGCCGACGCCACATTAATCGAATTCTTCCGTGTTCAGGACCGCTATCTGGCCTGCGTTCTCACCCGGAATGAACTTCATATCGCTCCCGTCACCTTGCATTCGCGAGTTCAGAAGCTGCTCCAGTTACTGCAATTTCAGATGTCGAAATTCCGATTGGACCAAAAGTATCTGAGCACATTCGAACAACCATTGCTGGAAGCCACGCAGGCGCACTTGAAAAGCCTCTATCAGGAATTGATCGCGCCCATCCGTCATCGGCTCAACACCGAGCATCTCGTCTTTGTTCAACATGGAGCGCTGCATTACGTCCCGTTTCATGCTTTGCACGACGGTGACTCCTATTTGATCGAGCGCTTCTCCGCTTCCTACGCGCCGAGCGCGAGCGTCTATGCCCTCGCCCAGACGAAGCAAACGAACACAACCGCCGACGCCCTTATCTTGGGTATTCCAGATGCGCAGGCGCCATCCATTCTGGCGGAAGTCAATGCCATCGGCTCGCTGCTGCCCGGCTCTCAGCTATTTGTTGGCGACCAGGCCACGGAAGAAGTTTTGCGGACTCGCGGGAGCGACTGCCGCTACATTCACATTGCATCGCACGGCTATTTCCGTCAGGACAATCCGATGTTCTCCTCCATCCGCCTGGGCGACTCGCATCTCAGCCTGTACGACATTTATCACCTGCAATTGCCGGCCGAGTTGATTGTGCTAAGCGGCTGCGCCACGGGCCTGAATGTGATCACACCCGGAGACGAACTCATGGGCCTGGTTCGCGGCCTGCTTCAGGCGGGAGCGCACTCCTTAGTTCTCAGTCTGTGGGACGTCCACGACGAGAGCACAAGGGATTTCATGATCGCGTTCTACACCCGGCTTTTGCAGGGAGAATCGAAGCCCCGCGCCATGCAAGCCGCCATGGCCGAACTGCGTGAGCGTTATCCCCACCCCTATTACTGGGCTCCCTTCTCACTGATAGGTAAGGGGTAAGAAGGGCACAGAAGTTTTTTTTGACCTGCCTATATTTTCTGCGCCGTTGCCTCCCCTTTTGAATTAAGCAAACAGTCCAAGGCTGCAAAGCGCGTCTGGACCGGAAAGTAAGAGGGCAAGGACAATGGGGCATTTTTCAGAGCAAGCATGGGCGGACTTCACACGCGGATTGGACCCCTCCAGCAATGCACCGGGAATCGGCGCCCACATCTCGGCGGGCTGCCTGGAATGCAAGGCTAATCTCGGTTTTTGGGGGAGGCTCCAAACGATGGGGACTGCGGAAAGCTCGTATATGCCGCCCGAGAACATGGTTCGCCTGGCTAAGCTAGGACTTGCCCCAAAGCAAAGGATTCAGCATGACGGGTGGACCACGGCCCGTTTACTTTTCAGTAATCTATCGGGACTCCAACCTGCAGGTATCCGCGGCAGCGGAGCCTCGCCCTGTCAGCTGGTTTATGACGCAGAAGGACTTACAGTCGATCTGCGATTCGACCGCCAAGCCCAGCGGGGCCAGCTTTCGATAACAGGCCAGATTCTCGACCGCAAAGTACCTTCAGAGCCCACTTCTGGCGCGGTCGTCGTTCTCTGGACCGAAGAGGGGTACCTGGTCGCAACCGCTGAGCCCAATGAGTTCGGAGAGTTTCACTTCGAAACAGCGCTTCTGGATCGAATTCATCTTACGGCGCGAGTTGGACGCCGCAAAGTACACATCCCGCTGGCCAACTTTAGGTAACCCTTACGCGCTTACGGATGGCACTGCGGATAGCACTTAAGTTGGTCACTAACAATCGGTTACGGCTGTAAGTAGCGTGGCATAGATTCTCAAGTTAGACTCACGAAACTTCCTGAATTGGGGTGGTTTCGGAAAGGGAACAAAGATCATGCATAAACAACCACAGCAGGTGCGAGCATGCCGAAAAGGATGGCTGGTGTGCCTGATGTTGCTTGTTATTTCAGTGTCCGCGTCGGCCGCACAACCACAAACAAGGTTGATTGTAAGCGACTCGCTTGGGTTGCCAGGACTCAAAGTCACGTGCCTTCTGATGGGTTGTAATGTGCTTGAGGGAGTTGGCGACCCCGAGGGCCAGGTATTTGTGGTGACTTTTCCAGCCGTATTGGATCCGGTGACTTCGCTTCTGCAATTGAGTTTGCAGACCGGCATCGTGTCGGTGGAAATCGATCAGGTGGTCAACGCTGTACCCGCGAATAGCGCGGGAACGCCCTCGTACCTGACCGACGAAACACCCGTGTTTTATTACGGCGCTCCGGTCTGGCAGGGCTATGTGACGCAGCCCGGAAACCAACTGATCCGTACAGGCCAGACACAAACTGCATTCAATGTAGCGGGCGCGGGCGTCACGGTTGCCGTCATCGATACAGGTGTCGATCTGACCCACCCGGTCTTGAAGTCGGTTCTGGTGAACGGCTATGACTTCACCCGAGATACTCCCGGAGGATCCGAACTCGGGGACGCTCCAACGACTTCCACGAGCACAGGCGCATCTCCTGCGGTCCTCGACCAGCGCACGGTTGCTGTTCTTGATCAGCGTAGCGTCGCGGTCTTAGACGGCACGTCCTATTCCGACTTCGGACACGGCACCATGACTGCCGGCCTCGTCCACTTGGTTGCTCCTCAGGCAAAGATCATGCCCCTGAAGGCTTTCGGTGCCGACGGCAGCGCTTACGATTCCGATATTCTTCGCGCCGTTTACTACGCCGTGGCCAATGGAGCACAAGTTATAAATATGAGCTGGAATTACTCCAGCTATTCCAGCGAACTGGCAAGTGCAATCAAGTATGCCAACAGCAAAGGCGTGATCTCGGTGGCATCGGCAGGCAATGATGGCGAATACACCGACGTCTATCCCGGCGGGCTGCCGGGTGTCATCGATGTCGCCTCGACCTCCGACAACGACACTCAGTCCACTTTCACCAACTATGGCGCGCCGCCAGTCTGGATGGCCGCCCCTGGCGAAGGCATCATGACAACTTACCCTTGGGGCACGTATGCCGCCGGATGGGGCACATCGTTTAGCACTCCGCTCGTCGCAGGGACCGCCGCACTCATGATGGGCACAAACAGCAAATGCGCCAGTTGGACTGTTCCCTACGGTCTGGCCGACGCCCACTATATCGGGGATGTCAACCTCGGCTTTGGGCGGCTGGATACCTACCAGGCAATTCAGGCGTGCAAGTTACTCCACTAGAAATCAGGCGCGGACCAGCGAATGGCGGGCATCGACAATCCGGGGCTTATAGGTCCGGAACTCTTGTTGCGAGTGAAGGAGCTGGAAGAGCAGCACCTTACGTTCCGCAATTCGCTGGTCTGCGCTTTTAACCAGTTGCTCGACCTAAAGGACCTCAATACCGGAGTTCACAGCACTCGCTTGGCGGAATGGGCGCTCCGCGTTTCCCGCAAGATGAGCATTCCGGAAGACCATTCCTACCAGGTGGAAGTCGCCGCTCTTCTGCACGACGTTGGCAAGATCGGCGTTCCAGACAATATCCTCAAGAAAAACGGACCGCTTACTCCCGAAGAACGCGCCGTCATTAACCGCCACCCGGAGTATAGTTGGTCAATTCTCCGCCTGTTCCCCGGCCTTGAGCAGGCGAGTCTGTATGCCTTGCATCACCATGAAAGCATAAACGGACGCGGCTACCCAGGCGGTCTGCTCGGAACTGATATTCCGCTGGTCTCCCGCATCATCTGTGTCATCGATGCTTACGACGCGATGGTCTCGAACCGATGCTATCGCTCCGGCCTCCCTCACGATGAGGCGGTGCGCCGCCTGCTTCAAAGCAGCGGAACACAGTTTGATTCCGAAGTCGTGCAAGCTTTCATTCCGATTGCCGAGCAGGAAATTGCCGACGTCTTCGCCGCCGCCGGCACAAGCACCTCTGCAGCCCTTTAGCGTTAACGTGATCGAGGCTCACAGTCTGCCACCCGTCCCGATCTCCGACTCACAATTTGGCACTACGCTACCCAATCAACGTTTTTCGCCGCTCAGCGAGCAACGCTCGAAGGTTGTGATCGCTTTACATTCGCTGGGTTGACTGTTTGGAACACGAGCCGTCGGATTACTCCCGAGCTTGAGATTGTGCGCGCGGCCTTGAACAAAACGCAGCCCGACCGGCACGGCAACGTGCCGAGCGGACCTGCTATGGCACACTCTACGGCACACCACGAACATGTGGTCACACAATAACCGGTAAGTGCGTGAAAAGATGGCGAGCGCGGAAGGAATCGAACCTACAACCTACGGATTAAGAGATGTCGCACCTCAGCAGGTACAGTAGCAACGATCACCATGTTAAATCAACTACTTGCCCACAACTTAGCCCGCACGGAAGCACGTTGTCGAAGTCGCGAAAAAGGCTGTATTGGCGCATGCCGCCTCGAATCGTACGGCACATTCTGCGGCACACTTATTCGATAGCAAACGTACATTTCTTCATGTTCTCCATTCAAGCTTATCGGGGACTACGGGGTGTTGCCGAGATTGTCTTGTAAAACATATTGCCCAGGATCCTGCACCGCAGTTCTGTTTGAGCTGCGGTGCAGTTCCAGTGGTGCCCGAAGGGAAGGAGGCCCATCCGTTCCTCCGGGCAAATCGACGGAACCTTATTTCGTAATGGTGAGCGTTACGAATGCCTGATGGCCCAGATCTCCGTAAATGCCGTTGATCGTGACCGTTGCCTCTCCGACTAGAGCCGAGAGGCTTGTGTTAAACGTCACGGTGCTGGTCGACGCGGCCGGATTTTGACTAAATGAGGCAGTTACGCCTTTTGGCAGACCGTTTGTGCTTAGGGCAACGTTCTGGTCAAAGCCCTCACTCGGAACGACAGTTATCGTGGCGCTGGCGCTATTGCCGCGCTCGATCGTTAACGTTTTCGGCGCAGCCTTTAGAGTAAAGTTCCCCAGTGGAGTCACCGTCAGCGAAACCGTTGTGCTGGCAGCCAGCCCAATCGATGTTCCGGTGATGGTTACGGTCGCGGTTCCTTTCTTCGCTGTCAAACTGGCAGTGAACGTCACCATCGTCGCCGATGTCGTTGGATTCGTGCTAAACGATGCCGTTACTCCCTTCGGCAGCCCAGAAACTGCGAACGAAACCTCTCCTGAAAATCCGTTCTCCGGCGCGACGCTGACCGTGCTCGTGCCGCTGCCAACGCCTTGCATGATCGTGACCGCGGTTGGCGCCGCAGAGAGCGTGAACGCAGGATTCCCTACCGTAACCGTAAGACTCAGCGTTGTGCTGTTGGTCAATTTACCCGATGTCCCGGTGATTGTTAGAGTTGCCGCAGCAGGCGCTGCGGTGGCGCTTACCGTCAATGTGAGCGTACTGCTGGTTGTTGCTGGATTTGAACTGAACACCGCCGTCACTCCGCTTGGCAGGCCTGACACCTTCAGACTCACATTCCCGCTGAAACCACCCTGCGGAATGATGGCGATTGCGCTCGTGGCGCTATTACCGTGAATGATCGTCAGTGCTGTCGGAGTGGCGGCGAGCGTAAAGCCAGACGACGGTTCCGGCCAGTTGTTTACGAGATTCGCGGCGTTCACCGAACCGATACCGGTGGGGAAGTCCCAGCCGACCGTGGCGAAGTAAGTCCCGCAACTGCCGTCCGCCGCAGTTGGTTCACACGAACTGGTCGAAGTAGAAAGCACACCCACAGTCGGATCGGACGGTGATGATTCGTTTGCGTTTGGCCAGTAACAGTCATAAGTCTGACAAGCAATATCGTTATCGCCGAGTGTTACGTCATGGAAGATACAGGAACTGCTGGCAGTGTTTCCGAGTGTCGAATTGCAGGAGCTGTCGCCGCTGGCTCCATATTCCGCAGCTGCGAGTTTGTAATAGGTCGGATTTGGATTGCCTTGCCGCTCACCGGTCTTCTGATTGATCAGGGCCTGAATGCCGGCCATGATGGGCGAAGCAAAGGACGTTCCTCCACCACCGTCCCATGTGTCCGGTGCACCGGCGCAGTTAAAACCATAACTCGGATCGCTGATACAGACCGGATAAAAGTGCCCCCAAACTCCATTGGCTGCGAAGAGCGAAATATCAGGAATGTCGCGAACTCCGTCGTTCGGTACCCCTACCAGCGATTGCCAGGATGGCTTGGCATATCCGGCGCACGTACCACCCACAATGCCGGATTGCGCTGATTCTCCTGTGGCGCAGCCGCTCGGCCCCCCGCTGCCCGCTACGGTTCCGCCCCCACCGAACCAGTACTCCTCTCCAGTTGCACTGTAGCAGAAGCCATCGTCGCCATAGCTGACGCTGTACTGATAAGATTCGGCAATCAGGTGGCTGGCGCAGGTATCGTTCCAGGGTATCTCCGGAACATACGACAATGCCGACCCATAGGTACTTGTATTTGTGCTGCTCCAGTATGCGCTGTTCGTACCCGCATAGGTATCGCCGAAGTCGGTCCCGCCGACGGCGACATTATAAGGTGTCGAAGCGAAACCGCTAACACCAATCCCCGTTGTCGCCCAGTAATAATTACCGGAACAACTTGACGCCCCGTCATCTCCAGCCGAAACATACATCGAGACGCCCTCCGTGACTGCCTGCTGATAAGCTGCGTTGTACGCGGCATTGCCGGCCGCACCGTTATAAGCTTCACACTCACCATAACTCATGCTGATTATGGTAGGCGGGGCGCTGCTGGCGTTGAGCAGGTTTTGGATAGCGAACAAGCCGCCAAATGTCGACGTGTCCAGACAAGATGCCAGTTCAATCGCTGCGCTGGGAGCGGCCGCGCTGGCATATTCCACATCGATAGCTGCCTCAACATCGTCTTGGTTAGTATGGGGATCAATGCAGTTATTCGGGCCGCTCGGAGGGTGGGGATGAATCTGCGTGAGCGAGCCGCCGGCATACTGCGAAAGACCAAACGTCGTGCGGAAGGTATCCCAGTCAGACGTGCTATAGAGGTCCGTGTCCTCGATCAGCACAATCGTTTGTCCTTGTCCTGAAATGCCGGTGGGTTTGGCATTGAACAGTGGATTCAAGTTGTAGATCGTAGCCAAATCTGCAGGGACCACGGCTTCATACTCGTATCCTCCGGTGCTAAAGGTGTAGTCCGCTTTCGCTTTGTACATAGCCTTCGGCCTGAAGTCGTGCATCGACACCACTCCGGTAACGGCTGATACCAGGGCGGAGGGAATTTGCGGATCTCTTATGTTGGCAACATGTTTCTGGCCCATCACATTTAGTTGATGGATCTCGGTGTGGAATGCACTTCGTATCTGCCCCGCCGTGCCGGAAAAATCGATCAGCAGGCCATTCTCGTAAACTACATTCACTTTAAAACCATGCGATTCGAGCCACCGCGTAATCGTTTCCAGATCCTGCTGCGCTAGTCCGAACCGCTCCCCAAACTCCTTGGCCGTCAGCCAATGATGGAAAATCGGCGAGGACGAGTCGTGCAACTCCTCAATCAGTTTCTCTAGCTCTCGCTCCTGCTGCGTCGACCGCTTCAACTGCAGCATCATGTGCTCCATCGGATAACTATCCGCCACTCACCCACGGTCAAATTGCTTCGTCCTCGCCTCAGGGCGCGTGTTGCCGGCAAGCGTGATCAACTTGCTCTCGTCTACGCTTAGCGCAATAAGCACAGGGCTTGCCGCTTGAGCCACTGAAGCGAAAACGAAACTGAGAGCAACCAGAATAGTGGACAAATAGAATGCACTTAACACTTTGTTGCGGAGCATAAAATAATCCCTTTCGATAACGAAAGCTAAAATCGCGCGCAGGAAATCTGGCCGGTGCTAAACACTACATCTCCCACCTCTCACTGTCGACTAAAAGCGCGCGGCCCAGGAGGCCCATCCAGTGCTGCTCTCTTTTACTCTGCATGGTTAGTTCACTGTCTCGGCGACTGCTATGGAGACGCTTCCTGTATTAACGGCGTCACCGGCATACGTCGCGATCAGTGTCCTCACCCCTGCAGAACTAAATGTCACCTGACAACTGCCGTTTCCGTTTTCCGCAACATCTCCCGTACAGCTTTCTCCCGTGCTGGCTGCAACGGTTACACTGCCAGTTGGCTTGGTCTTGCTCGTCCCGCTTTTCGCGCTCACGCTGAAGTGAACCGTTACTGCCTCGCCAATCTTCGCGGGATCGGGAGCGCTCCTTGTGATTTCTGTAGTGGTCGGGCTCTCCGTGTTTTCAGTAACAGCGGCGGACACACTCGCCAAATTGCCGGCATCTCCGAAATAACTCGCGGTAAGTTCGCGTGTTCCGGAAGTGGCAAACATCAGCTCGCAACTGCCTTTGCCGTTCAGAGGAAGCGGCGTTGAGCAACCTTCGCCCGTGCTGGCACTCACGGTGACTGTGCCAGTGGGAGCGTTATAGCCCGCGACTGCTTGTGCCACGGTGAAGTTGATTTTGACTACCTGCCCCGCAAGCGATGGACTTGGAGCCATCCTGGTAATGCTGACGTTGGTTGCCACCGGATTCGGCGTCAGTTTGAAGATTACCCCGGCACCCACTTGAACCACATCGATCCCGCCGCCGTATGTTACTCCGTAGATATTTCCACGGTTATCGACCACAAATGGGGGAATGGGAGAGTCTCCTTCGGCACCGCCGGAAAAGGTATATAAGAGGTTAAAGGTCCATGGTGTTGTTTGATTTCGAGAAGTAGGGGACAGCATGAAGATAGCACCATCGCCGATAAATGAAGAGACACCATAACAATTTCCCTTACTGTCCAAACTCACGCTTGTGGCAGTACCGGTGCCATCAGTTCCACCCGTGAAAGCCCAGATCCATGTGATCTTTCCTGATTTTGTGAGCTGAAAAACACCGCCATAACCCAGTAACCCGTATCCAGATGCACCATAAATGTTGCGATCTGGACCGAAGGTCAGTCCGCGATTTACTCCGGCTCCATCATCTGCCCCACCCTGAAAAGCATGTAAGATCGTTTCTTTCCACCCAGTCTTAGTTGGGTGCAGCCTGAAAATAACACCCTTGTCATAGGCACCACCCGACGCTGTTGCCCCGTATAGATTCCCCTCTTGATCCATGAGCAAATTGCCATTTCCGTAGGACCCACCAGTGCCATTGAAGGTAAATAGCGTCTGCCCCAGCCACTGCTCGTCGACATTTTGCAGCTTAAAAACCACGCCCTCCTCATTCAGTCCTCCATTTAGGGTCGTACCATAGACGTTTCCGGCAGAATCAACCATGGCTCCCTGGGGCTCCCCTCCTGCGGGGTAATAGTTGCTTAGAATCCAATTGCCCGGCGAGGCTTGGCTCAATTCATATACGGTTCCTCCACCATTGACTGAGGTGCCATATAGGTTGCCTTGGCCATCTAAGGTGAGTGAGCCAGGTCCACAGGAACTCAAGCCAGTGGAATAAATGGAACTGTATGTTATTCCTCCATTTCCATCTGGCGTGATCTCAAACACGGTCCCGCAGGTAAAAAGATAGCCGGTAGGAAGACCGCCAGAGACAGTTGTGCCATACATATTCCCTGACTGGTCCTGTATTAAGCCGGAGAATGGATTTATTCCATCGTATTGCTGAGTTGCAAACGAATAAACGACAGTCTCAGAATAGGTTTGTCCGCCGGAGGATTGGGCCCGACTTACAGTGCGTTGCTTTTGCGCGTCGGCGGTAAAGAGGCCACTGACCGCAAGCATTAATGATAGAACCCTAGCTATGGCGGTAATTCTGCTACGTGAGACTCGATACATCTTAGTTCTCCTTAGTCCAAACAAAACTGGACGTTTTGCCGAATCTTACCTAGGATACACCGCCGCCAGAATTGCCAGTGGCAGTGCACCATTGTTGTTTACGGCGCAATCAGTCTTACGGCAACGGCGAGATTTCCAATACCCCGCCATAGCCTAAGTTTCCGCCCGCAGCGGAGGGGCCTCCGTACTGGGACATTGAGTAGAAAGTGCCGTTCCTGTCGACAATCATCTGGTTGCCGAAGCCATACAAAGTGGTATATGAGGGATCCACTCCCGAAGGCGGGAACTGATAGACCGGCGTTGCTTGCCAGCCACTCTTCGCCGAGTTGGTGAGCTCAATCAGTTCTCCGCAACATGAGTAGTATGGCCACGATCCGCCCGTCCCACTGAACCCTAATGTGAACAATGAGTTCTTGTAGGGAACGACCCATTGACCGACGGGCCCCGGAGAGGGAAATTGATATTGGCTATAGAGCACCTGCACCCGATTCGCATAACTCTTGGTGTCCGAGGAATACGGCAGCTCCCAAACAGTGCTGGGTTGGCCTAGGTTTGTCGCGTCTATATCAAACACACCCCCTGTAGTCCCATAAAGATTTCCTTCGGAGTCCATGGTTACTGTCCCAGGCCCTAGGTACCCACCCTCGGGGCAAGAGTCATGCGCAGTGTTGGTGGTGCAGAAAACATAGAGCTGGTTCATAGTCCCACCGCCACTTTCGGGAGAAAACTCAAAGAGGACACCGACTCCCGCGTCGCCGTTTGCATTAATGCCGCCTCCTGACGTCGTGCCATAGAGGTTGCCATTCTTGAGAAGCAGGCCCGCGGTCGGGAAGGCACCATTAGGATCGTTCTCTATTCCGGGGCCTTCTGAGGTACCCGTAGCGGGAAAGTTGTAAAGAATGGTTTCCTGCCAACTGCCCGATTTTGTTTTGGACAACTCATAGATCGTCCCCGCGCCCGCGCAATCAGCCAGGGTGGCTTTGGAGGTTCCGCCACACTTCGCAGTGCCATACAGTTCGGTCGCCGCGGTGCTAGCCAGCGTGACCCCAGCCACCGGCTGGAATCCGTCATTGGTGTTGTCTACGCCGAAGTTGTAGAGATCGGTCGCCGTCCATACACCGTCTGCATTCTTGGAAAGCTCAAACACGGTACCGCACCCGGACGAACCACCGCACGGGTAAGTATTGGTGTTTGTGTTGAACATCCCGCCACCATATTGGGTCGTGCCATAGAGGTTTCCTTTGCTGTCGATGACCAACGTACCTTGAGGATGCCATCCGCTAAAGCTGGTCGAATAACGATCAAACGCGTACACCAGCTTCTCGTTCCAGGCGCCGCCGTCAGCTGGCGAAAGCTCCACTATCGCGCCAGCATCGTTATTGATGTCGGTCACCGTCGATGCGAAGATGTTCCCCGATGAATCGAACACCATGCCGTTGAACTCTGGAGCCAGTGGCGTCGCGCTGACCTTCACTTCCTCCGGAGCGTGCAGCAATTCCGGCGCAACCTACACCATGACCAGCGGCACGGGCACCTGCTCGGTGATCGCCAACCAGGCTGGTAACACCGATTACTCGGCGGCTCCTACGGTCACTCAGAGCGTAACAGCGGCGTTAGCGGCTCAAACCATCACCTTCACCACCAAAGCACCGGCCAGCGCAACCTATGGCAGCAGCTTCCCTGTGGCTGCGACGGGTGGCGCCAGCGGAAATGCTGTGACCTTCACCAGTTCCGGAGCGTGCAGCAATTCCGGCGCAACCTATTCCATGACCAGCGGCACGGGGATTTGCTCGGTGATCGCCAACCAGGCCGGCAACAGTGACTATTCTGCAGCGCCGACGGTTACCGAATCGGTGAATGCGAGCCCGGCGTCGCAGACCATCACTTTCACCACCAGCGCGCCAGCCAGTGCGGCCTACACCAGTACGTTCACAGTTGCGGCTTCGGCCAGTTCGGGCTTGGCGGTTGCGTTCACCTCGTCAGGGTCATGCACCAACACAGGCGCGACTTACACCATGAGCAAGAGTACGGGCACTTGTTCGGTGATCGCCAACCAGGCGGGCAACACGAACTATGGCGCGGCGGCGAAAGTCACGCAGACTGTAAACGCGACTCTGGCGGCGCAGACGATTACGTTCACAACCCCAGCTCCAGCCAGCGCTGTTTACAATGGCAAGTTCACGGTAGCGGCAAGCGCTAGTTCGGGACTAGCGGTCGCGTTCACCTCGTCGGGATCGTGCACCAATTCCGGCGCGACCTACACCATGACCAGCGGCACGGGCACCTGCTCGGTGATCG